>JAZSIK010000041.1:0-3878 GCA_045533775.1 Eubacteriales bacterium | reverse complement strand
TAAGCAGACTACAAGTGGCATTTCCGTTTGTAGCTTCTCTATCGGTGTAAACCGTCGTTATTCTAAGGCTGATCAGGGTCAGCAGTCTGTAGACTTCATCAACATTGTTTCTTGGCGTCAGCAGGCTGAGTTTGTTTCCCGTTATTTCAAGAAGGGCTCCAGCATTGTAATTTGCGGTAGCATTCAGACGAGAAACTGGACTGATAACAATGGCCAGAAGAGATATGTTACCGAGGTTGTAGCAGACGAGGTTAGCTTTGGCGCACCCGCCGCTGCGTCTCAGGGTGGCAACGAGAGAGCTCAGCAGGGACAGAACTATACTCCCACCGCATACGGTGCTCCCTCTTTTAACAGCACAGGCAGTGCTGATTTTGAAGAAATCCCCGGCGACGAGAGCCTTCCCTTCTAATTTGGGTAACTCGTCCGTCTGCTGCTAGGCTCACTGCATCAGACGCAATATAGAAATCGTGAGTCGGAAAGGTGATAAAACTCATGGAAAACAATAATCGTCCTGCATTCCGTCAGGGTCACAGAAGAAAGAAGGTTTGCATCTTTTGCCAGGATAAGATTACCGAGATTGATTACAAGGATATCGCTAAGCTTAGAAAGTTCACCTCTGAGAGAGCTAAGATTCTCCCCAGACGTGTATCCGGCAACTGTGCTCTCCACCAGAGACAGCTCACCGTAGCTATCAAGAGAGCTCGTCAGATGGCACTTCTTCCCTACATTTCCAACTAATATAAATAATTGGATAAAAAATGCACTCCAATGGGAGTGCATTTTTTTATTTTTCTAAGATAAAGCTCCAGCGCTCTTTCAGCTCCTCGGGCATCATTTCACCCAGGATCCCTCCATCTCTTAAAAGATGTTTGTTTCCCAAATAGAAGAAGAAAAACTCTCCCTTTCCATTGTTAAAGCCGAGCTGAAACTCCAGTTCTTTTTTGAAATAAGGAAAAATAGGCTTAATCCTATCATCAAGTGCAAAAACGACCTTCATTCCATCGGTTTTTGAAGTGGAAATTATCCACTCCTCATTTTCGGCAAACCAAGCCCAGAAGTCCTCGGCGGCTTTTATGTTCATTTCTTTTTTCTCAAACAAACCAAACATAATCCCTGTCTCCTTAATTCAATATTCTTCATACCAATTTACAGATGTGACGGTCCAATCTGACAAAGACTTTGGCTTCATGGAGATAAGAGCATCATATTCCGCGATCAAGGTCATAACCGAATAGCTTTTAAGATAAAGTATGACCTTACCGTCAACCCGCTCTAAGCGACAATCCAACCTGCGCTTCATAAATGGCATCAGGGCGGTAAGCTTATCCGAAATAAGCCCTGTCGCATCCTCGGGTTTCTTGTCAAGAAGCTGCACAATATCTGACCTGCCCTCAGCAAGCCAGCTCCAGAAATCCTCATATCCCGATCTGTCCTGCTCGCATATACAGTAGTGCAAATCTCTGCCGGCTTCAATGGCGGCGAGCATAGGATCAAGATATTCTCTATAAAATCTGTTTAAGCCTTCTGCCAAAGAATAACTCTCGGAAATCTTATTCTGTACAGCATACAGTATAGCTTTAACATAATTCCTCTGCTGATTTACCGAAGGGTCATATTCCTCCGAAAGATGCAAAAATCTCTCGCACTCATCGTATTTGTGCATATATAGATATATCGTGGCTATGTCATAAATGATCTGACTCGTACTGTTTTTTATCCTATCGGTTAATTCTCTGCCCTCGTAAATCGCCAACGCCTTGCGATAATAGAAAACTGCCTTAGAGCATTCAGAGTCCCTCTGCGCAAACTTTGCCGTTCTGTAATAGGGATGAAAGACTATGGGAAACTCAAGATGAACAGCGATTGCCCCAAGCTTCTCATAATACTCGTTCATGCGCCCATAGTCATTAACAAGCTCATAATTCAGCCCGAGAAAATAGTACACGACAGCTTTGTCGTAATCACATTCGCATATACTTTCCAGAATATTAAGCTTTGGAAATGCATCGGCAAACCTTCTCTGTGAAATATTTATAAGCGCCGCGGTAAGATGTATCTGTGCCTCATCGTTTCCCTCAAAGGCGCGGGAAAAAAGCTCGCCGAACATTTTGGTATGCTCTTTTCTCCACTGCTTGTAATTTTTGCTGTTTAAGGCATACTTCAATAAAAGATCATCATATTCCATACTTAGCTATCCTTTTGTAAAAAGCCCCTCAGGATATTTTCCGAGGGGCTGATGCTTTATTTCTTGGGGGGTACAAGATCCTCAAAATAGCCGTGATATTTTATATCAACATTACTACTCGGGAAGAGGAACTTATATAGCTCTGTGCAATAATCATCGGTCATTGATGCAATATAGTCAACGACTATCTGATTGGGCTCGGTCTCAAGATAGGGCTTTGCGTGAGCATAGTGATTGCCAAGAACAAAATCAACATGGTGCTTATATATAGGCGAGGACTTCTTCCCTGCCTTAAGATCACCGAGAAGCTGATAATACATCTTGTGCATCATAGGTCTTACGGTTTCATCAAGCACCCGTGACACATGATCCTTCTTATATATCTGTTCATAATTATCACGCTTTGCGGCGCGCATAGACTGATAATGCTCCTCGTCAAGCTTGATATAAGGCTTGCCGTAGCTGTTCTCAATAATATTAACCATAAGGTTATTCATTATATCAGAGTTGATTGTGCCAATACCAACATCACCCATGTCGCTTGACAGATCAAGCAGGCCTGCCTTCTCTGCATCCTGTCTGTCCTTGCCAAGATATGCGATAATATCAGATACGCGTACAACGCAGCCCTCAAGGGTTGAGGGAATGATCCTGATGATATTAGCCTCATCAACATAGCAGCTCTCTACCATCTCATCAAATGCCTTAAAACCGTCAAGGAATGCGGGGCGGTATTCATCCATCTCAAACTCGCCGTTATGAGTTATTATTCCGTCAAGAGTATCAAGTGTAATGTTGTGGTCAAAAATGCCGTCAAGAACTCTGACACTGTGAACATTATGGTTGAAATATCTTCCTGTTTCAGCGTGATATACCTCGCTGATAAAGCGTTCGCCTGCGTGACCGAAGGGTGTATGACCAATATCGTGTCCAAGGGCAATAGCCTCAATCAGATCGGTATTAAGTCCAAGAACCGCACCAAGGGTACGGGCAGTACGGGAAACGAGCTGAACGTGAAGAGCCCTTCTTGTAATATCATCATTCTTGTAGAACGAAAATACCTGTGTCTTATCGGTATATCTGTTATAATAGGGGCTGTGAAGTATCTTATCTACATCACGCAAATATGCGGGGCGCCAGGCAGACTCTCTGTCAGAGGACATATCACGGCGCAAAGCATTTTTACCGTCGGCAGCAAAGTTGGGGCGTGTGCCATGCTCTCTGTCGTATCTGATGCGCTCTGCCATCTCGCGGCTTAAATGCTCATAATTACGGTTTTTGCTCATAGATTTCCTCCTTTCGGAAACTATTATCTTTTTATTTTATTTTATCACACCTAAAAATAATAGTCAAGTACCTATTTTTATCTATGTGACCAAGTCACAAAAAATAAAAAAGTCCGCTGGGTTTGGGCGGACTTTAATATATAAAAAAATTATGCCATTGCGTTGAACTTCTTGGTGAAGTCGGACTTCTTATGAGCCGCGTTGTTCTTGTGAAGGATGCCGTGAGCAACTGCCTGGTCTACCTTCTTAACAGCAAGTCTGTAAAGCTCTGAAGCAGCGGTCTTATCGCCTGCCTCTACTGCAGCGTTGAACTTCTTGATAACGGTCTTAAGCTGGCTCTTAACCATCTGATTCTGGAGTGCCTTTGTGCGGTTAACAAGAATACGCTTCTTAGCGGACTTAATATT
>JAZSIK010000032.1:0-27765 GCA_045533775.1 Eubacteriales bacterium | reverse complement strand
TTTATCAGTCTGTTAAAGCTATTGTGAATTATACGATAGGCTTCATTGTGGGGAACAGCAGGACATCTCTGATGCTTGCAGAGTCTGTCAGCAGCATTACAAGTCTGTCGAAGCCGAAGCCCAGGCCGCCTGTGGGAGGCATACCGTACTCAAGGGCAGTTACATAATCGTAATCAACCTCTGCGGGAGAATCGGGCTCCTCTGCCTTCTTCTTAGCAACCTGAGTCTCAAATCTTTCACGCTGGTCAATGGGATCGTTCAGCTCGGAGAAGGCGTTACCCATCTCGGTGCAGTTGATAAAGTACTCAAATCTCTCGGTGAAGGCGGGATCCGTGGGCTTTCTCTTTGCGAGAGGAGAGTTCTCAACGGGATAGTCGTAAATAAAGGTGGGCTGTACAAGCTTGTCCTCAACAAAGGCGTCAAAGAACTCTACGAGTACGGTGCCGCGGGTAGCATCGGCGGGAACCTCAACGTGATGCTTCTTTGCATCGGCTCTTGCGTCCTCGTCGCTCTTCCAGTCGTTGTAGTCAACGCCGGAATACTTCTTAACCGCGTCAACCATTGTGAGTCTCTCCCAGTGACCGAGGTCAATCTCGGTGCCCTGGTAGGTAATCTTTGTATCACCGCATACCTCCTTGGCAAGCAGCTTGTAAAGCTCCTCAACGAGATCCATCATACCGTAGTAGTCGGTGAATGCCTCGTAAAGCTCAATGGTGGTAAACTCGGGATTGTGCTTGGTGTCCATACCCTCGTTTCTGAAGATACGGCCAACCTCATATACCTTGTGCATACCGCCGACGATAAGACGCTTCAGATAGAGCTCGGTCTCAATACGGAGGTACATAGGAATGTCAAGGGTATTGTGGTGGGTTCTGAAGGAACGGGCAGATGCACCGATCTCAATGGGGAGAAGTATGGGTGTGTCAACCTCAAGATAGCCCTTGGAGTCAAGGTACTGTCTGATGATGGAGAGGATCTTGGATCTCTTTACAAAGGTATCCTTTACTTCGGGATTTACGATAAGGTCAACATATCTCTGTCTGTATCTCTGCTCAAGGTTGGTAAGACCGTGGAACTTCTCGGGCAGGGGAAGGAGAGACTTAGCCAGCAGGGTAATGCCGGTAGCGTGTACTGAGATCTCGCCTGTTCTGGTGCGGAAGAGATGACCCTCAACACCGATAATATCGCCAACATCCCACTTTTTGAAGGCGGCGTAAACATCCTCGCCAACGCCGTCGCGCGCTACATAGAGCTGGATCTTGCCCTTGCCGTCAAGCATATGAGCGAAGGAAGCCTTGCCCATAATTCTGCGGCTGACAAGACGGCCTGCCAGACGTACGTTTATAGTCTCACCCTCGGCAAGCTGGCTCTCGCGCTCCTCAAAGAGTGCAATAGCATCGGGTGCCTCGTGAGTTCTCTCATACTTGGTTATTTCAAAAGGATTGTTGCCGGATGCGTAGAGATTGTTAAGCTTCTCGCGGCGTACGGCAAGCTCGTTGGTGCTGTTAAGTGTCTGATTGTTGTTCTCGTTTGCCATTTTTGTGTCCTTTCTGATAAAGGTTAAGTTATGCCTTTGCTCTTGTTACACTGATAACCTGCAGCTCCATAGAGCCCTTTGCGGTATTTGCAACTACTGTGTCGCCCTGGCTTGCACCGATAAGCGCAAGACCAATGGGAGAAGCGTCGGATATCTTTCCTGCGAGAGGATCTGCCTCGTAGGAGCCAACGATGCGATAGGTCTTTTCGCCTCTCACGCTCTTTACCACTACGATAGAGCCAACGCTGATCTTGGTTTCGTCAATCTGAGATTCGTCAACGATCTTTGCGTGGGAGATCATCTCCTCAAGCTCTGCCTTTCTCGCGTGGAGCTTGCCCTGCTCCTGCTTTGCCTCGTCGTACTCGGAGTTCTCGGAGAGATCACCGTATGCGCGTGCTGTGGAAATATCCTTCTTGTTTATCTCAATCTTCTCGTTTATTTCGGTAAGCTCCTTGAGTAGAGCATTATAACCTGCCTGGGTGTAGGTCTTCTGTTCCATTTTGTTTTTGTCTCCTAAACTACGTTATTTGTAAATATTAGTTAGCATTTATCAGCTTTTTAAGCTCTTCAATGCCTGCTTCCAACTGATTGTCAGTCTCGCCACCGTCATACTCTACCACGCGGTCGGGAGTAACTC
The DNA here is from genome assembly GCA_045533775.1 of Eubacteriales bacterium. GTDB lineage: Bacteria > Bacillota > Clostridia > Oscillospirales > CAG-272 > UBA1740. Next base: position 25,591 of record JAZSIK010000032.1, on the reverse strand, counting down.
CGATGCCGTCATAGTTTATTCCGCAGGGCGGATCATAGTAGGCTACGGTAAGGGTAACAGTGGACTCATCAAGGGGATAATAGTAGGTATCCTGCATAACGCCCTTCTTGTAGGTGGTGGTGCCTACGATGGTGGCATCAAGCATCTTGCTGTTTCGGTAGTCGCGCAGAGCAGCGGTAAAAATCTCGCCCGCAGAGGCGGTGTACTCGTTGCAAAGCACAACGAAGGGCAGATCAACCACGTGATCCTCTCCGTCGTCCCTGGTGAGCCGGACGGTTCTGTCTCTGCCCTTATACTGATAGCTCATAACCAGAGTTCCGTTGGGTACAAGATAGGAGATAACCGATACTACACTGTCCACATATCCGCCGGGGTTGTTGCGCAGGTCAAATACTATACCGTCAACGCCTGCCGCTTCAAGAGCGTCAATAGCCGCTTTGAACTGATCGGCTGTATTTTTCTTAAAGGCAACGATCTGTACATAACCGATGTTGTTCTCGGTGTCAATTTCATATGCTGCGTTGATCTCCTCAACCTCAGCGCGGGTTGCAACGACGGTCACAGTCTGATCACCGCGCAGCAGGGTAAGCTCAACCTTAGTACCAATCTCACCTCTTACATAGTTGACCGCGTTGAGATATCCAACCTCATCAACGGTCTTGCCGTCAACGGCGATAATAAAGTCGCCAACCTTGACGCCCGCCTTCTCGGCAGGAGAGTCGGGATATACGGTGTTTACCATAATGCTCTCGTCGGTGTCGTTGTATTCTACCATAACACCGATTCCGCCGAACTTGCCGCTCATATCTGTGAGATATTCGTCGGTCTCAACGGGGGGACGGTAGGCAGAATAGGGGTCACCAAGCGCAGAAACAAAGCAATCAAGCATGGCGTCTGTCACCTGAGTCTTGTTGCCAATATCAATTTTGTCATAATAGTTTTCAAGGAAGCTCGCCGCAGTCAGCTTGGCGTGGGTCATAACGTCGGGCATACCGTCCTTATGATTAAAGAGCTGGAGGAAGCAGTCCTCAAAATACTTGAACTTCATTGTGTCATAGACAGGCATACCCCATTCGCGCAGATAATCGGACACATACTGATAGTAGGTGTCTGTTGGGGTGCTGTCAATATTCTGCTGAATCTCGGTCTTGCCGTCAGCAACATAGGAAAAAGCGTCGCAGGCAGTGAATACCGACAGTATCAGCGAAAGAGTGAGTACCAGAGCAAGAAATCTGGTAAGTATGTTTGAATTAATACTTTTCATCTGTTTTTCCTTATGGGTATATTTATACATTTCGGGGTTGACCGCACCCATCGGCGCACCAACCCCAAAGCGTTCGTTTTTAGTTTATCACAAGCCGTCCTAAATAATTCTATTAATACTTGGTGGGCTTGTTGGAAAGGTACTTCTTAACCATAAGAGCAACCTTGAAGGTTACCGCGTGATCAAACTCGCGCAGGTCAAGTCCGGAGAGCTTTCTGATCTTCTCAAGACGGTATACAAGGGTGTTACGGTGTACAAAGAGCTTTCTGGAGGTCTCGGAAACATTCAGATTGTTTTCAAAGAAGCTCTGTACGGTCATAAGAGTCTCGCGGTCAAGCGACTCAAGAGAGCCCTTCTTGAATACCTCGGAGAGGAACATCTCGCAAAGAGTGGTGGGCAGCTGATAAATAAGTCTGCCGATACCGAGATTCTCATAGGAGATAACGGTCTTCTCAATGTCAAACACCTTGCCTACCTCAAAGGCGATTCTCGCCTCCTTATACGCGCGTGCAAGATCCTTGAGATTGTCAACCACGGAGGAGATACCTACGGTAGCCTTGAGTCCGTACTTGCTGTGAGTAGCCTCAATAAGAGTGCGTGCGTAATCCTCCATATCCTTTGCATCGGTGCCGTGAGTGATCTCTCTCACTACTACAACATCCTGCTCGCTGATATTGATAACATAATCTCTGTCGCCCGAGCCGATGATCTCCTGCACGATCTCATAGGGAGGAGTGGAGGATGTGCTCTGGAACTTGATCACCAAAACAATACGGCGCTCGTCGTTGGAGAAGTGGAGCTCATTAGATTTTATGTAGATATCGCTGGGAAGTATGTTATCAAGGAGAATACTCTTGATAAAGGATCCCTTGTCATATTTCTCATCATAGAGAGACTTCATATTGCCGAGGAAGATAGCAAGGAGAGATGCCATGCTGCTGGCGTGAGAATCGCCACCCTCAACAAAGCAGATGCAATCGTTCTTGTCACCCGAGTTAATGAAGCGATAGGTATATCCTTCATAAATAACTGCGTCGCTGGCAAAGGAGAGCTCCTCTCTTATTCTCTGTTTGGATTCTCCGATCTTCTGGAGCTCGCTGCAGGCAATTACAATGCCGTTCTCGTCAATGATACCAATGGTGCGGCCTATAACGTCCTTCATCTGATGAAGCACTGTTTGATACAAGCGGTTAGACATTTCTGGTCGTTCCTTTCTTAATTAAACGATAATCTAATATTCAAATCAAACAAAAAATACCTCAGGGATCTATTCGTAAAAAAAGCCTCTTAGGTATGTTTTGTATATACTGTACTATATTCTAACTCATTTTTGGACATTTTGCAATAGGTTTTTAGAAAAAAATTAAAAAATTAACAAAAAAAATATGGAATATTTGTAAATATTAACGATTATGTCAATTATTTGATAAAAAAACCAAAGCTCTCCCGATAAAAAACGGGAGAGCAGATATTCATTTTGCTGTCCTAATGCTTATCACAGCTCGTATTCGTAGGAGATTGCCGAGAGGGCATAGGTGGGTGCGGTCTCGCAGCGAAGTATCCTGCCGCCCAGCGAAACAGACAGGCATCCCGCCGCCTTGGCCTCTCTCACCTCATCGGGAGAAAAGCCACCCTCAGAGCCTACTATTACCGCAATGCTCTCGGGTCTTGCCTTGCCAAAGAGGGCATCCTTTATGGTCAGACCATCCTCGCTCTCGTAGCAGAAGAGTGTAAGCTCGGACTCACTCGCCATATCAAGCATAGTCTTATATGATACCGAGGGAGTGACGGTTGGGATCCTGGCTCTGCCGCACTGCTTTGCAGCCTCCTCGGCTATTCTCATAAGCCGACCTGTCACCTTATCCGCCTTTTCTGCCTTGGGTCGCTTTATACAGCGGGAGGACTCAAAGGGGATGATCCTGTCTGCGCCCAGCTCCACCGCCTTCTGAATAACCGTCTCCAGCTTGTCACCCTTTGGGTATGCCATACAGAGAGTTATTCTTACGGGGGACTCGCTGCCCGAGGAGATCTCCTCCTTTATCTCGCAGATACATTCCTCGTCGCGTATACGGGTCAGGGTACATCTGTACTCCTTACCGCATCCGTCGCACACGGTAACCTCGTCGCCCTCCGCCATTCTCAGCGATCTGGCGATATGGTGGGCGTCAGCGGTGTCAATAATTATTCTGTTTTCGGTAATTTTATCCCTGTTTACAAAAAATCTCGCCATATCCTCTCCTGCACGTCGGCATCAGACTCTTACCAGCATACCGACCCAGTCGTTTTCCTTTATTTCCTTTTCAACGGTAAAACCGTTTCTGACCGCCGCCTCACGCACCTCGTCTGCTCTCTCTCCGATAATACCTGAGAGAATGAGTGGAGAGCCGGATTTTACATAATCTCTTACATCAGGCAGCATCCTGATGATTATATCTGCTACGATATTCGCAACGCAGAAGTCGTATTTGCCAAGCGAGAGGTCAACTCCGCGTAAAAGATCGCTGACACCAACGGTGATATTGTCGCATCCGTCGGCTATGCAGTTTTCTCTCGCCACCTTTACCGCCATAGGATCAATGTCATAGGCGTTGCAGCTCTTGGCGCCCAGCTTTGACGCGCATATAGAGAGTATGCCCGAGCCCGTGCCCACATCCAGCACCCTCTTGCCGACAAGCTCCTCCTCCTGCATAAGACGGATGACAAGCCTTGTGGTCTCGTGGGTTCCCGTGCCAAACGCCATACCAGGATCCATACGGATAATGACCTCGTCCTCTCTTGCAGTATAATCCTCCCAGGCGGGTACGATGGTAACCTTGCCCAGCGGTACAGGCTTGTAATACTGCTTCCAGCTTTCAGCCCAGTCATCCTCGTTCATACCCTCAAGGCTTATCTCACCCTCAATATTAAGGGCGGGGAGCCGGGTCTCAAGAAACTCCTTATACTCCAGGGGATTTCTTTGTTCGGGTACAAAGAGAGATACGCGCACAACACTCCTGTCAGCGTTGAGTATAGACTCGTCAACCAGCTCGCCGTACATACCGTTCAGCGAGAAGTCGCTGTAATCCTCTATCATAAGACCGTTGTCCAGCATACTCATAACGGCTACGATGCCGTCAAGGTCGCGTGTGCTTCCTGTCACGGTTATTTTAGTCCAAGATCCTGCCATGTTATTTCTCCGTTTTCCTCAATAGTTCTGTTTTTGTCAAGCTCTATCTGCGCCTTCAGCTCATCAATAGAGTCAAATCGTCTCTCGCCTCTCAGATAACCCAAGAGATAGACCCTTATTTCTCTGCCATACAGATCTCCCTCGTAGCCGATAATATGGCTCTCCAGCCGTATCTCCTCACCCATAAAGGTGGGGCAGCTGCCGATATTGCTGACCGCGCTGTATACTCTGCCGTCAATTACCGTCGCGCTGCGGTATACACCCGACTTGGGCATTATCTTGCCCTCGTCAATGGGGATGTTAACGGTGGGGAAGCCCATCTTCCGTCCGTCGCGGCGACCGTGAGAAACTCTTCCTTTTATATAATAAGGAGCGCCGAGCAGCCTGCTTGCCTCCTCAATCTCACCGGAGAGTATCAGGTCGCGGATAAGGGTGGCTGACAGGGTCTTGCCCCCGTCGGTAATCTCCTTGCAGATTGCCGCCTCACATCCCTCCTCAGCCATCAGCTCTCTGAGCCTTGCCGAGTCTCCCTTGGCATATTTGCCAAATCTGAAGTTAAAGCCTGCCACACATACTCTGCAGCCGAGATCGGCGCAGAGAGTATCTCTGACAAACTCCTCGGGGGATAGACCGGATATACTGCCAAAGTCGGCAAAAACTGCAAAATCGGCTCCCATAGACTTAAACAGCTCTGCCTTCTCGCTGTCATCGTACAGCCGCTTTACTCCGTCCTTAATAGCGCCCGCCGAGCCAAAGGTAAAGATGCCGAAGGGCAGGGAGCGCTCTGCTGCGATTCTCCTCGCCTCATTAAGCAGATCTCTGTGGGCTATATGTACTCCGTCAAAAAATCCAAGCGCCAGCACACAGCCCTCTGTATTCGGTTTTTCGCTTTGTGGGTATCGGTAGATAATCATAGATGTTCCTTTACATTACCAGCTCATAGAGGGTGAGCAGCTCCTCCTCAATCTCGGCGCGCCTGGCCTCAATCTCAGCGGCGCGTACGTAGTCGCTTGCCGCCTCTCCGAACAGCTCTGCCTCAAGGGTCTCAAGCTCAAGCTCCAGCTCGGCAATTTTCGCCTCTGCTCGCTCTCGCTTCTTCTCCTCGCTTCTCGCCTTCGCCTTTTCTCGCTTCTTCTCCTCGTATTCTGCCTTTGCATCGGTGGGAGGGGCATTTTTCTTTGCCGATTGGAGCATCAGGTTTCTGCTCTCTCTGATACGCATATACTCGGTAAAGGCGTCGTCATAGCTCTCAAGGGGATAGTCAATCATTCCGTTATCCCTCTCGGGTGCCAGCTCTATTATTCTGGTTGCAATTTTGTTGATAAAATATCTGTCGTGGCTTACCGCGACGATGGTGCCGTCAAAGGCAAGCAACGCTGACTCCAGCGCCTCGCAGGAGCCAATGTCAAGGTGGTTGGTAGGCTCGTCCATTACCAGCAGATTTACCTTTTTCAGTATCAGCTTGGCAAGGGTAAGCCTCGCTCTCTCTCCGCCGGACAGGGTAGACACCGACCTCTGTATATCGTCGGCATCAAAGAGGAAGAGCGCCAGGGTAGAGCGCAGCTCCAGGTCTGTCTTGTCGGGATATGCCTCGCGCAGCTCACCGAATACGGTATTGTTGTCCGACAGACCTCTGTTCTCCTGGTCATAGTAGCCTATTTTTATATTGTATCCAAGAGTGATGCGACCGCGTGTGGGAGGCATCATCATATTTATCAGCTTCATCAGGGTGGATTTTCCCGTACCGTTGGCACCAAGGAACATAACCCTCTCTCCCCGCCTTACGAGGAATGAGAGATTTTTGATCAGCTCCCGCTGTCCGTAGGAAAAATCAACATCCCTTGCCTCAATTACGTTGCCTGCGGATTCCTCCTCGCTGGCAAATCTCAGGCGTATATTCTTCTCGTCCTTTGGCGCCAGCTCTACCAGATCCATACGGGCAAGCTGCTTTTCCTTCGCCCTGATGGTCACATAGTTATGCTCCTGGTTGCATCTGCGCTGGAACTCTATGTTGGCGCGGATGCGGGCGATCTCCTTCTGCTGCTCCTTGTATCTCTTTTCGGTGGCGGCTGCCTCCGCTTCGCTCTGCTCCTTGCATCGGGAATAGCTGCCGTTATATAGCCTTGCCTTGCCGTATCTGAGCCAAAGAGTCTTGTTCGTGGTGCGGTCAAGGAAGTATCTGTCGTGGGAGATGATCAGCACCGTCTTTTTATATCCCGCGATAAAGCTCTCCAGCCAGGCGAGAGCGTCAATGTCAAGGTGGTTGGTAGGCTCGTCAAGCATAAGTATGTCCGGCTCGGTCGCCAGCAGCCTTGCAAGTGCGAGTCGGGTGTACTGACCGCCTGAGAGAGTACGTATTTTTCTGCCGATCAGCTCGTCGTCAAATCCAAGTCGCTGAAGCATACCGCGACATCTGGAGCGGAACTGCAGACCGCCCTCGGCGGCAAACCTTGAGTTTTGTCCGTTCAGCTTGGCGGTGAGAGTCATTATCTCCTCGCCTGTGGCAGATGCCAGCAGTTTCTCGGTCTCCTCTATCTCGCTCTCCAGCTCCAGCAGGGCAGAGTAGGCGGTGTACATATATTCAATACAGGTCATCTCCCCGGGCAGACCCTTGAGATCGGCGTTCTGAGACAGTACACCGACGCTGTGCCCCTTCTGAATATATACCGCGCCCGAGTCGGGGGTGTACTCACCGGTAATTATCTTGAACAGCGAGGTCTTGCCCGCGCCGTTTACACCGATAATACCCAGACGGTCACCGTCGTTTATGGCAAAGGAGATGTCCTTTAGTATCACATCAGTCCCGAAGGAAAGATTTATGTCCGAAGCAGATAAAGCTATCATTAATTAAAATATACCCCTCGGGATTCCTTTCTCGCGTTTCGCCCCTTGGCAAAACCGCATATTTTCACAATACTATTCTATCACAAAAAGCAAAAAAAATCAATATGCACCGCGAATGAATAAAAATGCATAGCAAATAGCCTTTATTCGCTTAAAAAGTAAAATATTAGGGAATTATCTGAATAAAAATACCAATAAATTGCATTTTTTTGCAAAAACCTATTGACTTTTGAAAAATGTGGGAGTATAATAAGCACGTTGAAAAAAAGAGAGGGACAATTACCCCTAAGAAAAGAAGGAAAAAACAGATGAAAAAAATCATTTCTCTTGTCATTGCACTTACAATGCTCCTCGGAGCTACACTTACTCTTGCATCCTGTAACGGTGACAACGGCGGCAGCGAGCCTGCTGTCAAGACAATTGATGTCAAGCTCACCGACGAGCAGTACGCCTTTGTTGCTAAAAAGGGCAACACCACGCTTGTAAACGACTTCAATAGCTTCCTTGACGGTATCAAGGCAGACGGTACATTTGACAGTCTCGTATCCAAGTACTTTGAGGGTGTAGGCGAGAAGGTCGGTTATGATGTGACCACTACCGACGTTGTAAACAGCGACTCCAATCTGGTCGTAGTTACCAACTGTCCCTTTGAGCCCTTTGAGTATATCGGTGATGACGGCAAGATCTACGGTCTTGATATTGAGATAGCGGCAGCATTTGCAGAGTCTAAGGGTCTTGATCTCATTATTAAAAATATTGGATTTAGCGATATCTTCAATCAGGTTGACGCAGGCTATGCAGATATCGGTATGGCAGGCATCACCGTGAGCGAGGACCGTGCGGCTCTCTATGATTTCACCAACACTTACTTCAACGCATCTCAGAAGCTTATCGTAGCTGCGGACAACACCGATTTTGATAACTGCAAGACGGTAGAGGATGTTGAGGCGGTTCTCGCGGGTCTTGAGGGCAAGGAGATTGGTTTCCAGATCGGTACCACCGGCGGTATGTATGTTGAAGGTGACGAGGAGTGGGGCTTTGCCGGATTCTCTAACATTGAGGGCAAGGGATATTCTACAGCACAGGTAGCTGTAATAGACCTTGTTAACGGAAACATCTATGCGGTAGTTGTGGATGAAGCACCTGCAAATGCAATTGTTTCTGCAATAAATGAATAAACAAAAAGCCAAAGCCCCGCAACAAGAGTTGCGGGTGCTTTTCTGCGATTAGGACGTGAAAGGATTATTTATGAATAGTGGCATTACATTAGCAGAGTGGAGCACCAAGCTTGAAAAGTTCCTCTCCAGAATGGAAAATATTAAATATCAGGAAAAGCTCTTAGAGGGTCTTTGCAATACTATTTTTGTTGCGGTGCTGGGTCTTATTATCGGAATAATTATAGGTAGCTTGATTGCCGTTATCAGAGTTGCTCCGAAATATAAGCTTATCTTCAGAGTTCTTGACAAAATATGCAGCGTTTATGTAGCGATATTCCGTGGCACACCCATAGTTATTCAGCTGTTGCTTACATACTATGTTATACTCCCTGCTCTTGGCGTAAAAGGAGTTGAGGTTTTAGACGTTGGTATTGCTGTATTCGGTATGAACAGCGGTGCCTATGTTTCGGAGATTATGCGTGGCGGACTTAACTCTGTTGACAGAGGACAGATGGAGGCGGGACGCGCCGTGGGACTTTCTTACAGCACCACGATGCTGAAAATCGTTATTCCTCAGGCAATAAAGAACATTCTTCCCACCATCGGTAATGAGTTTATTACTCTTATTAAGGAAACGGCTGTGCTTAGCGTGATTACCATACCCGACCTTTATTCTGTTCTTATAGATGATGTTGCAGCTAACAGCTATGAATGGATGGTTCCGTCAATCGTAATCGCACTTATATACATCGTTCTCGTTTTAATAATCACTCTGCTTATTAAGGTGATTGAAAACATATTTGCCAAGAGCGATAAGAAGAAAATGAGCAATAAGAAGAAACTAAAGGCGGTGTAAGAGATGGCAGTAAATTATGAAAATGCAATAATCCGCGTTGAGGGATTGGAGAAAACCTTTGAGGATGACGGCAAGACCGTTCTTCGCGGTGTTGATATGGTGGTAAACCAGGGAGAGAAGGTGGTTATTCTCGGTGCATCCGGTTCGGGTAAATCCACTCTGCTCCGTTGCCTCAACTGTATGGAGGATCCCACCGGTGGATCTATATTCTTTGAGGGCGTTGACCTGGCAGATATGAGAGTAGACATAAATATCTACCGCGAGCATATCGGTATGGTGTTCCAGCAGTTCAACCTCTTTAACAACAAGACCGTTATAGACAATATCACTCTGGCACCTATTTATATTGCTCTCAGAAATATGCGTAGGGAGAGGCTAAGACGATTCTTTGGCAAAAAGAGCGAGGGACTCCAGCCTCTGAAAACCAAAAAGCAGATAATTGCTGAGAAAAAGGCACAGGCTATTGAGCTTCTTAAGAGGATCGGCCTTGAGGATAAGGCAGAGGCATATCCCGCTACTCTCTCGGGTGGACAGAAGCAGAGAATTGCCATTATCAGAGCCCTGGCGATGAATCCCAAGGTTATGCTCTTTGATGAGCCTACCTCAGCCCTTGATCCCGAGATGGTTGGCGAGGTACTTGATCTTATGAAGGAGCTTGCCGAGGAGGGTATGACGATGGTTATTGTAACTCACGAGATGGGATTTGCCAGAGAGGTTGCCGACAAGATCATCTTTATTGACGAGGGAATAATCAAGGAGCAGGGCTCTCCCGCCGAGATCTTCGGAAATCCCAAGGATGCTCGCCTTAAGGATTTTCTCTCCAAGGTGCTTTGATGCAGGAAAGAGTTATCCGATGCAAAAAACTATTTAATGTTCCGAAAAACAAAAAAGACCGCGAAAGCGGTCTTTTTTCATACAATTATTTACATTTTTGCTCAGTTTTGCTCTTTTCTGAGAAGATTTAATGCCATATCAAACTCTCTGGGCATATCACATTCAAAGGTCATACGCTCGCCGCTCTTCGGGTGTGTGAGGGTGAGACGCTTGGCGTGGAGAGCCTGGCCTGAGAACAGGGAGGGATGCCTCTTTTCAAACTGAGTTTTGCTCTTTGCATACACATCATCACCCAGCAGGGCGTGTCCCGTATAGGACATATGTACTCTTATCTGGTGAGTTCTGCCGGTCTCAAGCTCTAAGGCGAGATAGGATATTCCGCCAAATCGCTCAAGCACTCTGTAATGGGTTATTGCCTCTCTGGCGGTATGGTCACCCGAGGTGATGACCGCCATTTTCTTTCTGTCTACGGGATGTCTGCCGATAGGATAGTTAACCGTGCCTGCATCATCCTTAAAGCCGCCGCACACAAGGGCGCGATACTCGCGGACAATACCGTGATGCTTCATCTCCTCCGACAGTGCGTTGTGCGCCTCGTCACATTTTGCAACCACCAGCAGTCCCGAGGTGTCCTTGTCAATCCTGTGTACAATACCCGGGCGCATAACACCGCCTACACCCGACAGAGAGCCACGGCAGTGATAGAGCAGGGCGTTGACCAGCGTACCCGAGTAATTTCCGGGAGCCGGATGAACCACCATGCCCTTGGGCTTGTTTATCACGATAATATATTCATCCTCGTATACCACATCCAGCGGTATATTCTCGGGCAAAGCCTCACATTCCTTGACCTCGGGCAGAATTATCTCAATCTCATCCCCCGCCTTGACGGCATATTTCTTTGGCTGAGCTTTGCCGCATACCTTGATGCCGCCCTCCTCAATGAGCCTTGCCGCTGCAGATCGGGTTATCTCGCCAAGCTCGGCTGCCAGGGCGTCAAGCCTCTTGCCTGCGTCAGAGTCCTTTACCGTATAGATCATTTTTCTGTGTCACCCTCGGTGGCAGAGCCATCGGCAGACTCTTCGCTCGCTGCCGCCTTTTTGGCCTTCTCCTCCTTTGCCTCCTTGATAATATCAAGGATCAGCGCCAGCATCAGCAGACCTGCGCCAACGCAGACAAAGGAGTCCGCGCCGTTGAACACTGCGTTCCAGACCTGAGGGAAGGCGCAGAAATCAATAAAGTCTATAACCTCGCCAAGTCCGGTATTAGAGTTAACATAAAAGCCCATGCCCAGACGGTCTATCATATTGCCTATACCGCCCGAAACTACCATAGACATAGATATGCCGTAGAGCAGATTCTCAGCGTGGCCCAGGTAGAGATATGCGGTAAAGCCGATTATCATAACCGTGGAGATAAGCATAAACACCCATCTCTCATCCGCTCCGTCCATAGTACCGAATGCCATACCGTCATTGGTCGTGTATGTCAGGTGCAGAACACCCTGTATCAGCGGTATGGACTGTCCCTTTATCATAAAGGCGGAGACCAAATATTTTGTCAGCTGATCAAGGATGATTCCAACTATAATTATAGCCGAGTAGAGAATGTAGTCTCTCGGCGTTCTTTTCTTGAATAAGGTCATTTTTTTGCTCCAATACAGAGTTGGGATGAAAAGTCCGTCAGATTATGGGCAACAGCGTCTGTAGTAGCCCAATAATAATAGACGTTACAAAGAAAGCGATGTCTATCGGACTATCCTGCCCGATATTAAGCATATACATAATGCCGCGCACCGGCGCGATAAAGGGCTCGGTGATAAAGGAGGCTATCATATACAGCTTGCTCTCAGGCGGGTTTCCTATTATAGAAATGATCATACGCAGCAGCATAGCCAGCGAGACCACCTCCAGCGTTAAGGACACCGTCTTAGCTAATATATAAAAAATCTCTTGCACTTGTTTTAGTCCTTTTATAAAACGTGGGCTGTCGCAAATCGGCATTTGCAACAGCCCGACCTTGCCTACCGAAATCAGTCGTCCTCAGAAACGTCAACGTTGTGGGGGGTGATGATGTAGGTGCTCTTAGCAACGTTCTTGATATCTCCGTCGTTGGAGTAGGTAACGCCGTTAAGGAAATCAAGCATACGCACTGTCTGTACGTTGTCAAGCATCTCCATATTAAGCACTACGGTGCAGCCGTCAAGAAGATAATCTGCGATCTCGCTTACCTCCTCAAAGGAAGTGGGACGAACAACGCGCAGCTCAATGTTGCTGTCTGCGTCGCCGCTGTTTGCTACGATGGGAGCAACGGGCTTCTTGATCTCTTCGTGTCTTTCTACGTTCATGGGTGTAACCTCCTCATATGTGGGGAACTCGGGAATATCGGTGCCTTCGTCCGATCCGATTCCTTTTCTTAATTTTTTCATGAAATCTTCAAACATTTTCTCGGTCCTTTCTTATCGTACTCTTTTTTTATTAACTCAAAAATAGCTTGCGACCGACTCTTACCAGCGTGGCACCCTCCTCAATGGCAACGGCATAGCTGTCGCTCATTCCCATAGAAAGTATACCCTCCGTAAAGCCAAAATCGCCATTCAATCTGTCAAACAGATCTTTCGTCTCCTTAAAGCAGGGACGCAGCAGCTCGGGGTCGTCACATACAGGGCCCATGGTCATAAGACCTGCAACCTCAATATGCGGATATTTTCTCAGAGCGAGGAAAAACTCCTCCGCCTCCTCGGGCATAACGCCGCCCTTCTGCACCTCGCGGCCTGAGTTGATCTCAATCAACACTCTGACCGTTCTGCCAATCTTTTTTGCCCATTTTTCAATTTCCTCAGCGAGTGGCAGACTGTCCAGCGAGTGAATAAGGTCTACCTTCTCAATGATCAGCCTGACCTTGTTCCTCTGCAGGTTGCCTATCTCGTGAAGCCTTGGGGAATATCCCGCCTCGCTCAGCAGATCGCCTCTGCGCCGAAGCTCGCCCGGTCGGTTTTCACCAATATCGGTGACTCCCGCCTCCGCCAGAGCCATAAGCTCCTCGTCGCTGCCGCTCTTGGTAACTGCCACGAGAGTGATCTCTCTGCCGACCCTTTTGCCAAGCTCATCTATCTCAGAAAGCAGATTTATGTAATTCTGTCTGACATAGTCAAAGCTGCTCATTTTCGGCCTCCGTGGGGGATTTTTCTTGGCAGAATGCTTTTCGCACTTTAGTTTATTTAATTATATCATACGCTTTTTGGTTTTGCAAGAGCAAAATATAATTTTTAGAAAAAATATTATATTTATTTACTATTGATTTTAGAGGATTTTTATGCTACAATGTATTTGTGAAAAGATGACCATTTGAAAATGCGACCTGTACGCATTTTTTTGGAAAGGATGTTTTGTTATGCACGATAAGGTTATCGGGGCAGAGCTGCCCACCACGGCGGCCCTCGCATATCTGGGTGATGCACGCCACTCGCTCTTTGTCAGACGTATGCTGGTAGAGCGGGGAATATGTAAGTCGGGCGAGCTCAATTCCGCCTCGCTTAAATATGTGACCGCTGAGGCACAGGCGGCAATGATGCGAAAAATAGAGCCTCTGCTTCTTGAGGACGAGCGCGAGCTTTATCACAGGGCGATAAACTCAGGACATCTGAACAAGCCGAGGCGGGCATCCGCCGCAGATTACCGCGCAGCCACAGGCTTTGAGGCGGTTATCGGTATGCTTGAATGGCTCGGTGACGGGGAGCGACTTGATATGCTGCTCCGCGCCGCACATAACGAAGAATAAAAAGAAAGTGAGATATAAAAATGATTCAGAAGATTAAAGGCACAATGGATATACTCCCCGAGGAGACTCCCCTCTGGCGTCACATTGAGAGGGTAATGCGTGAGGAGGCCGAGAAGTACGGCTACGGCGAGATCCGCACCCCCACCTTTGAGAATACCGAGCTCTTTGTACGCGGTGTCGGTGATACCACCGATGTCGTTCAGAAGGAGATGTACACCTTTGCGGACAGAGACGAGGGCAGAAGCATTTCTCTGCGCCCCGAGGGTACCGCCTCTGTCGTAAGAGCGCTGATTGAAAACGGCAGATGCTCTGATCCTATGCCCCTTAAATACTACTATATTATGTCCTGCTTCCGTCACGAGAAGCCCCAGGCGGGCAGAAGCCGTGAGTTCTTCCAGTTCGGTACCGAGATGTTTGGCTCTCACAGCCCCGCATCCGACGCTACCGCCATCGCTCTGGCAAACTCTGTTCTCCGTCGCCTTGGACTTAATAATGTAAAGCTCCACGTTAACTCCATCGGCTGTAAGGAGTGCCGTCCCAAGTACAGAGCGGCGCTCGTTGAGTATTACAACTCTCATATAGACAGCCTTTGCGACACCTGTAAGACCAGACTTGACAAGAATCCTCTCCGCCTTCTTGACTGTAAGAATCCCGACTGTCACGCTCTTGCCGCAGGCGCACCAAAGACGGTTGACCACCTCTGCGAGAAGTGTGAGTCCAACTTTGATATGCTGGGCAGAGCGCTCACGGCTATGAATATTGATTATGTGGTTGACTCCTCTATTGTAAGAGGCCTTGACTACTACACAGGCACCGTGTTTGAGTTTATTGCCGAGGGCATCGGTGCACAGTCCACCGTTTGCGGCGGCGGCCGTTATGACGGTCTTGTTTCCTCTCTCGGCGGCCCCGAGCTTCCCGGTATCGGCTTCGGTATGGGTATTACCAGACTTATACTCGCTATGCGTGAGCTGGGTCTTGACAATATTGAGGGGGCAAAGCCTCTTATCTACATAGCTGCTCTCGGTGAGCGCGCTATGGTCAAGGGACTTGAGATTACCGAGCGACTTCGCAGAGAGGGCAGATTTGCCGAGTGCGATGTGGTGGGCAGAAGTCTGAAGGCGCAGATGAAGTATGCTAACAAGAAGGGTGCGAGGTATACCCTTATCATCGGCGACAGCGAGGTTGACGCAGGCGTGGCTCAGCTCAGAGATATGGAGAGCGGCGAGCAGTCTGAAGTTAATCTTGACAGCTTTACTATTTGATTATGAAGAACAGACTTGATTTTCTGCCTGTTTCGGCAGATGATGTGAGGGCGAGAAATTGGTCCTCTGTTGATTTCGTATATGTGACGGGTGACGCTTATGTGGACCACCCGTCCTTTGGCGTTTCTATCATTTCACGCGTGCTGGAGGCAGAGGGCTTCAGGGTTGCCATACTCTCTCAGCCCGACTATAAGAGCAGCGAGGATTTCAAGCGCTTTGGCAGACCCCGTCTCGGCTTTTTGGTCAGCGGCGGCAATATTGACTCTATGGTGGCTCATTACACCGTATCCAAGAAGCGCCGCTCCTATGACTACTATTCTCCCGGTGGCAAGATGGGTCTGAGACCCGACCGCGCTACCATCGTTTATTGCAACCGTATCCGCGAGGCATACGGTGATGTGCCTATTATTATCGGCGGCCTTGAGGCGTCTCTGCGCCGCTTTGCTCACTATGATTATTGGGAGGACAGGGTGCGCCGCAGCATACTCGTTGACTCCCGCGCAGACCTGCTTACCTACGGTATGGGTGAGAATATTCTCCGCCGCATAGCAAGACTGCTTGACAAGGGAGTTCCCATTAAGAAGATCCGCGATGTGCGCGGCTGCGTATATCTTGCAAAGGTGGGCGAGCCTGTTCATTTTGACTCGGTTGAGGTAGGCGATTATGACAGGCTGAAAACCGATAAGGCGGCATATGCCAAGGCTTTTTCTGTTCAGTACAAAAACACCGATTCTGTAAACGGCAAGGCGGTAATTGAATATTACGGCGATAAGATGCTGGTGCAGAATCCTCCTATGCCACCTCTGGAGAGAGAGGAGCTTGACGCGGTCTACGCGCTCCCTTATGCCAGAGATTTTCACCCCGACTACGATGAGCTTGGTGGCGTTCCCGCCATCACCGAGGTAAAGTTCTCCCTCACCCACAATCGCGGCTGCTTCGGCGCCTGTAATTTCTGCGCCCTCGCATTCCATCAGGGCAGGGAGGTCAGGTCAAGAAGCGAGAGGAGCGTGATTGAGGAGGCGCGTAAGATTACCGCCTTGCCCGATTTCAAGGGCTATATTCACGATGTGGGCGGCCCCACCGCCAACTTCCGCTACCCCTCCTGCGACCGTCAGCTTAAGGAGGGAGTCTGCAAGAACCGCAAGTGTCTTGCTCCCACTCCCTGTAAGCATCTGAAGGTTGATCACACCGAATACGCTCATATGCTGAGAGAGATTGAGGCTCTCCCGGGTATAAAGAAGGTCTTTGTCAGATCGGGCATCCGCTTTGATTATCTTATCTACGACAGCGACGATTCCTTCTTCCGCCAGCTCGTTTCCCATCACGTTTCGGGTCAGCTGAAGGTTGCTCCCGAGCATTGCGCAAACAACACGCTGATGATGATGGGCAAGCCACCCATTGAGGTGTACGAGAGATTTAAGAAGAAATATTTTGCCCTCTGTGGCGAGGCGGGCCTTGAGCAATATCTCGTGCCCTATCTTATGTCCAGTCACCCGGGTACGACTCTTGCCGATGCGGTAGAGATGGCTACCTGGCTGAAAAAATGGGGCTATATGCCTGAGCAGGTGCAGGATTTCTATCCAACACCCGGCACTATTTCCACGGTAATGTATTACACAGGCATCAATCCCATGAACGGCAAGTCTGTGTACGTAACCACCGATTATCACGAAAAACAGCTGCAGCGCGCCCTGCTTCAGTATTCCAAGCCCGAGAATGCAAATCTCGTGCGTGAGGCTCTCCGCCTTGCAGGTAGAGAGGATCTGATAGGCAATGGCCCCGAGTGCCTTGTCCGTCCATCCTTCTCAGGCGGCAGATTTACCCCCGACAAGAAGGGAGCAAAGCACGGCAAGTCCTCTCAGAGCAGAGCGCATAAGGGCTCACGCCCCACTCCCAGCGGCACTCTCGGCATACAGACTGTTGCCTCCCTTGGCAGAAGGACTAAGTTTGACCGAATCTTCGGTGAGGACGCGGACAGAATACGCCGTGAGGCAGATCGTCTTTCCTTGGGTAAGAGCGCCGGAAAAAAGTCGCCCACAGGCGCAAAAATCGCACAGAAGCCGAAAGTAAAAACCAAGAAAAAATAAAACGTTCGTAATATTTACGAAAGACTTGCAGAATAAAAAGAAGGATAAAAAGTATTCTCATATGAGCTACACCTATGTCGCAAAATGACGCCTTTTACCTCACATAACGGAAAAGTATACTTTTTGTGACCTTCCTTCTCTTTTGGGAGTCAGAGAATTAAAAATGTGGAAAACTACCGCTTTTTCCGAAAAAACAGGGCAGAATACCGCCCGAACAGAGCTTTTTTGTGAAAAGGTTATCAACAATGCTAACATCTCGGGGTGTGGAAAAGTAGGCTTTTTAAGTGTCACAACTTGGAGCTAAGTCGTCTTTTTACACTCCGCAGGTGATTGGTTTTCCTTGGTTTTTTCAAGATGAGATGTGGCTCTGCGAAAAATGTCGCAAAAATGACATAGTAATCTTTACGAAGAAAAAATACCTACCAATTAAAACGAAAGCACGGTTTTGAAATGCAGGATATATCACAGAGATTTTTGAATGCCAAGCGCGCCCTCTTTGACAAGGCTTTTGGCGCTCGTCTTAACCCCGAGCAGCGCCGCGCGGTTTACACCGTAGACGGTCCTCTCCTTGTCCTTGCAGGCGCGGGCAGTGGCAAAACTACCGTTCTTGTTAACAGAATTGTTTATTTAATAAAATACGGCAACGCCTATTTTTCCGACACCGTTCCCGAGGGACTCAGCCCGCAGGCGGCAGAGATCTTTGAGGGCGCTGTGAATATGTCACCCGAGGAGATTGAGGCTATTCTTCCTCAGTTTGCCGAGAGACCCGCAGCTCCCTGGTCCGTCCTTGCCATCACCTTTACCAACAAGGCGGCAGGGGAGATCCGTGACAGACTTCTCCGCGTCTTTGACGATGAGGTTGTTGCTTCTTCCGTATGGTCTGGCACCTTCCACTCGGTATGTCTGCGCATCCTTCGTCGCTACGGTGACAGGCTCGGCTACCGCGAGGGCTTTACCATCTACGATACCGATGATAAAAAGCGTCTGCTCACCCACTGTATGAAGGAGCTTTCTATTGATGAAAAGCGACTTGCGGTGAAGGCGGTTGCAAGCGCGATCAGTATCGCCAAGGATGAGCTGAAGTACCCCGATGACGTTGAGGTCAGCCGTGACCCCCGTAGCCGCGATATTATCGCTATCTACCGCCTCTATCAGAAAAAGCTGATGGAGAATAATGCCGTTGACTTTGACGATATTATTATGAAAACGGTGGAGCTGCTCCAGGATGACGCTGAGGTGAGGGAATACTATCAGAACAAGTTTAAGTATGTGCTGGTGGACGAGTATCAGGATACAAACTATGCTCAGTTTGTTCTTACAAAGCTCCTCTCGGATAAATACAGAAACATTATGGTAGTCGGCGACGACGACCAGTCTATATACAAGTTCCGCGGCGCGACCATTGAGAATATTCTCAACTTTGACAGCACCTATCCCGATGCAACGGTCATTAAGCTGGAGCAGAACTATCGCTCAACGGGTAATATACTTGACGCCGCCAACGCGGTTATAAAGAACAACTCGGGCAGACACGATAAAAGGCTCTGGTGCGAGCGCGGTGCGGGAGAAAAGATCGTTCTCCACGAGGCAGATGACCAGAACGATGAGGGCAGATATATTATTGACAGGATAAACAACGGTATCAAGCGCGACGGCAGAAAGTATTCTGACTATGCCATTCTTTACCGTATAAATGCCCTGGGACGTTCTCTGCAGACCAGCTTTGCCAAGAGCGGTGTGCCTTACAGAGTCGTGGGAGATATGGGCTTCTATGACCGTAAGGAGATCAAGGATATGATGGCATATCTCTCGGTGTGCCTCTCCTCCTATGATAATCTCCGTCTCAAGCGTATCATCAATGAGCCCAAGCGCAAGATCGGTGACACTACCGTCGCCGCCATAGAGGAGATCGCCACCGCAGAGGGCAGACCTATGTACGAGGTTATAAAGCAGGCGGGCGAGTATACCGCCCTGGCAAAGAGCCGTGAGAAGCTTGCCTCCTTCGTGGATATGATTGAAAAGGTGAGGGCAGAGAAAACTCTCCCCTCCGAGATGCTCCGCGCGCTCTATGAGGACTCGGGCTATCGGGCTATGCTTGTGGCAGAGGGCTTTGAGGGCGAGGGCAAGATTGAGAATATTGAGGAGTTTATAAACGGTGCGGTTGAGTATGAGACCAGATGCACCGACAGCGGCATAGAGCCTACCGCCCTCGGATTTATGGAGGAGATATCGCTTATCGCCGATGTGGATAAGTATGACGAAACCGCCGATGCCGTTGTGCTTATGACCATCCACGCGGCAAAGGGACTTGAGTTCCCCATAGTCTTTATCGCAGGTATGGAGGACGGCATCTTCCCCTCTCAGCAGAATATCGGAGAGGCGGAGGAGATGAGCGAGGAGCGCCGCCTTGCCTATGTGGCTATCACAAGAGCAAAGGAAATGCTCTATATCACCCACGCAAGATGCCGTATGATGTATGGAAAGACCACATATAATCAGCTCTCCCGATTCGTAAAGGATGAGCTGCCCGCAAGCCTTATTTTTGAGGATGCACCCCGCCGCCGTGACAGATCTGCCTATACGGGTTATTCGGGATACAACGGCAGCAGCTACTCCTCGGGTACAGGCAGCGTATATTCCTATGGAGACAGGACACAGTCTATGAATGAGATGCGTCGCCCCGCTGAGATCACGCAGAAAAAGAGAGAAAAGCCCGGCGCCGCCGAGTACGGCATCACCCGTTTTGCCGCCGGAACCCGTGTGCACCACGATATGTTCGGTGACGGAATCATTCTTTCCTCCCGCGACCTGGGTGGAGATGTTCTGTACGAGGTCCGCTTTGACAACGGGCAGCAGAAGAAGCTTATGGCAACCTTTGCCAAGCTGAAAAAGCTCTGATTTTTTGCGCTTTTTCCGCCTTGCTCCGCTCGGAGTAGTTTTCTACACCGTCGCTCGCAAAACGAAATAATCATCAAAAAATCAAGATTTTTTGACCTTTCCCCGACCTTGCTCCGCTCGGAGTAGGTAACTACACCGTCGCTCGCAAAACGAAATAATAACCAAACAGAAAGGAGGAGCGGAATGGAGAGAGAAGAAAGACGCCTGACGGCAAACGGCGTTGAGGTTTATTCATACAAAAATGCATCGCTGGGCGGTTTTTACATTTCGCTCTATCTTCGGGCGGGAAGTATGTTTGAGGAGCATCAGGGTATTACTCACTTCCTTGAGCATACCGCCATCAGAAATGTAAATGCGCTGATGGGTGGCAGGCTTTATTCCACCCTTGACAGATGCGGCATAGAGTTCAATGCCACCACATACAGCGAGCTTGTACAGTTCTACATCTCGGGCGCAAGGAAAAACTTTGCCACAGCCTCCGAGATCATAGCGCGTACCCTTGCGCCTATTGTACTGTCTGCTGCCGAAATTACCCTTGAGCGCGATCGTATTAAAGCCGAGATCCGAGAGGGAGATGATGCCACCGCTCTGTCCACCTTTACAGGGGAGATAGTTCATCGGGGCACCAAGCTGGCAAATCTGATTACTGGTACTGTCGGCAGTGTCAATAAGATAAACAAGCAGCTGCTTGAGAGCTACCGCCGCTCGGTGATGACCCCCGAAAACATCTTTTTCTATGTGACGGGCAGCTTTGATGAAAGTGACATCGCCACGCTTTGCTCCGAGATAGAAAAATACACGTTGGCAGAGGGCAAAAAGAATAATAACGTCGCCCCCGTATGCTCTGATTTTGGTCACAGAGACGGCAGGGTGCATATAAAAAATGCCGATTTTACTATGCTCAGATTTACCTTTGATGTAGATATGAGCGGCGTGACACTTGCCGAGAGCGATCTGATCTACGATATGCTTTTCTCGGGCTACAACTCGCTGTTCTTCATTGAGATGAGCGAGAAGAGGGGACTCTGCTACGACATATCGGGATATAGTGAAAAGTATCTGAACATTGGTACGCTCACCCTTTCCTTTGAGGTGCGTGGCGGACTTGTTTACGAGGCGGTTGAGACGGCTATCTCTCTCCTGCGCGACTTTAAGTCCCGTCTACCCGGAGAGGAGGAGATGATGAAGGCGAGTTATGTGACAAACGCCCCCTTGCTCTACGACAGTCCCTCGGAGACCAACTTTGCCTTTGCCTATGACAATCACATTATGGGCGAGAGCTACACCTGCATTTCCGAGAGGGCAGAGCGCTATGCCTCGGTCACTCCCGCCCGCATAAGAGAGCTGGCAGAGAGGATCTTCCGACCTGAAAATCTCACCCTTACGCTTAAGGGAAACAAAAAGAAAATTGACGCCGAAAGACTTGAAAGAATTATAAAAACGCTGTAAATGTAAACCAACATTGACATATTGGCACAAAGCCCGATGCGCTGGCTGCATCGGGCTTTGTTAGTGCATTAAAAAAGGACAGAGTAATTTGCTCTGTCCTTTATCTTTTTTTACTTGTTTTCGCCCTCGGCGGAGAGCTGCTTCAGATATGCGTTGATAAAGCCGTCAATGTTACCGTCCATTACCGAGTCAATGTTGCCATCCTCGTAGCCTGTACGGGTGTCCTTTGCCAGAGTGTAGGGCATAAATACATAGCTGCGGATCTGACTGCCCCACTCAATGTTTGCCTTGTTGCCCTGGATGTCCTCAATTCTGTCCAGCTTCTCGCGCAGCTTGATCTCCATCAGCTTTGCCTTCAGCATTTTGAGAGCGGTCTCCTTGTTCTGCAGCTGGCTTCTCTCTGTCTGACAGCCGACAACAATACCCGTGGGCTTATGCACGATACGGATAGCAGAGTCGGTCTTGTTGATGTGCTGACCGCCCGCGCCTGATGAACGGTGCGCCGTAATATCAAGATCCTCGTCGCGCAGTACAATGGTGTCATCGTCCTCAAACTCAGGCATAACCTCTACGGATGCAAAGGAGGTCTGTCTTCTTCCCGAGGCGTCAAAGGGAGATATTCTGACAAGTCTGTGTACGCCGTTCTCGCTCTTGAGATAGCCGTAGGCATTGATACCCTCAACCATAATGGTCGCAGACTTTATACCCGCCGCATCTCCGTCAAGCCAGTCAATCAGCTTTACGGTAAAGCCGTGCTTCTCGCCCCATCTGGTATACAGACGGTAGAGCATAGATGCCCAGTCCTGTGCCTCGGTACCACCTGCGCCGGGATGGAAGGAAAGGATCGCATTATTCTTGTCATAGGGACCGGAGAGCAGAACCTCAATTCTCTTTGCCTCTGCCAGCTTCTCTATTTCCTCGGTTTCGGATAAAACCTCGTCAACCGAGCCATCGTCCTCTGCCTCAATAGCCATCTCACAGAGGGTAAATGTGTCGTCAAGTCTCGCGGCAAGAGCCTCATAGCTCTCGTATTTGTCCTTAAGCTGCTTTATCTCCTGCAGCTTTTTGGAGGACTTTTCCGCGTCGGACCAAAAGTCCTGCACCAGCGTCTCTCTCTCAAGCTCGGCGCATCTCTCCTTGGCCTCATCTATTCTGAGCTGGCTCTTCAGCTCGCCTACAATATCATAGAGCGCAGCCAGCTTTCTTTTTGCTTCTTCAAGGGCAACAATCATCTTCTTTGTCCTTTCTTTGTTCATTTACAGTGCCTGAAATTAGTGTAACAAGAGTATTTTACCATAAATAATTAAAAAAGTAAATAGTTATTTTAAATATTTTGCTTCCCGAATAAATTAACCACCCGCGTTTACGATAGCTTTGGACAACTTACAAGAGAAAACAACAAGCCACTTGACAAAGCCTTTGTTTACAGCACGAGAAAAAGAAAGACGGGGCTGATATTCTTTTCCATTATTTATTATCAAAATAAATATTGATTTTTTATTTATTATATGGTATACTAAATAAGCTAAAATATTTCCCTATGAAAGGATTACTAAAATGCAGGTTACAAAAAACACCCTTATCGGTGATATTCTTGACTTTGATGTAAACACCGCTCAGTTCTTCTTTGAGATCGGTATGCATTGCCTCGGTTGCCCTCACTCCAGAGGTGAGTCTATCGCAGAGGCTTGCGCAGTTCACGGCACCGATGCCGACGAGCTTGTTAAGAAGATCAATAACTATCTTGCGAGCAAGTAAAAATGAAGAGCGCAATTAACGCGCGTCTGCTCTCAGCGGCAGAACTTACGAGGCAGGACGCGACCTTTGCCGACATTGGCACAGATCATGCGTATCTGCCTCTTTTTCTGCTTGATCTGGGGCGGATAGGATACGCCTATTGCTGCGATATAAACGAGGGGCCGCTGGCATCCGCCAGGAGAAACGCAGAGGAGAGAGGCAGACTTGACAAATGCGAGTTTATCCTTACCGATGGCGCTGCCGTTCTTGCGGGGCGGGGAATAACCGACTATGCCATCTGCGGTATGGGCGGCGAGCTTATCGCCGAGATAATTGACCGCGCTCCCCACCTTCGCGACAGCTCGGTAAACCTGATACTCCAGCCGATGTCAAAGCAGGAAAAGCTGAGGAGCTATCTCTATTCTGCGGGCTTTGCCATCACCCACGAGAGCTACTCTCTTGATGCGGGCAAGTACTATGTCTGTATGCGTGCCACCTATGACGGAAAAGCGCGGGAAATGTCGGCTCTTGATGCCGTAACAGGCCCTCGGGATGCTGTCTATGACGGATATGATTGCCGCCTCGCCTACCTGAGAGCAAAGCTGAAATCCCACCGTCGCGCGCTGGAGGGCAGACAGATATCCGGCGAGGCAACCGAGGGAGAAGCAAAGCTTGTGAAATCGCTTTGCGAATACATAAAAAATATAGAACTCCGAAAGGAATAAAATATGAATGTAAAAGAGCTATATCAGAGATTTGAGGAGGTCATCCCCTCATCCCTGCGCGAGAGCTGGGACAACGACGGTATTATGTGCTGCGCTGACGGTGCATCCGAGATATATCGTGTGCTGGTTGCCCTTGATGTGACCGAGGAGATCGTTGACTACGCCATTGAGCGTGGCTTTGACCTTATCGTGTCCCATCATCCCCTTATCTTCAGACCCATATCCTCTCTTGATGAGGAAAATCACATCTCCCGCAAGCTTATTAAGCTGGTTTGCAGCGGCATTTCGGTGTTTTCCTTCCATACCCGCGCTGACAAGCTGCTGGGAGGCGTAAACGACAGACTTGCTGACATCCTGGGTATGCAGGACGCGGAGCCCTTTGGCGAAGGGGATCTTGGCAGAATAGGTACTATTGAAGAGCCTATGGAGCTTCAGGATTTCGCATACAGGGTAAAGCAGCTTTGCGGCTCTGATGTTGTTCGCTATGCCGACGGATATAATGATGTGCATAAGGTTGCCATAGTTGGCGGTGACGGCAAGAGCTATGTCAAGTCTGCCATTGAGGCAGGCGCCGATACCTATATCTCGGGCAGAATAGGCTATAATGTAATGGAGGAGGCGGCTGAGATGGGCATTAATCTCATTGAGGCGGGACACTATTACACCGAGCAGCATATCACCGAGTTCTTCCGCGAGCTGCTGACCGAGTTTGATCCCAATCTCTACGTTGAGATCAGCGACTCCAATATGATCAGAAGTATTTCCTGATTTCTACCGAAAAAAGCGCCAAATATAAGCTTTTTTCTTTGATTAATACCATAAAAACACAAAAAACCTCTCCAAAATCGGAGAGGTTTTTTATTTGTCAGAGGCTTATTTGTTTAGCAGGGATTCAATAATTGCTGACAGCTGCTGATAGCTCATAGGGCCCGAGTCGGAGTATACGATAACCCCGCGCTGATCAAGCACCGCGGTCATAGGCACATATCTTGTGCCACCAGCCGCAAAGAAGGCGTCGCCGTAGTAGCTGTCATAGGCAAAGATTATTTTGCTGTCGGGGAAGTTGTTCTGCACATATGCGGGGGCATTCTCCCGTCCGGAATAATCGTGGGCAGCAATGATCACCACATCATCGGCATAGTCGCTAGCCACACTGTTAAAGTCGGGTAGCTCCGCAAGACAGGGAGGGCACCAGGTAGCCCAGATGTTTACCACCACGATCTTGCCACGATAGTCGTCGGGAGAAACCGTTCCGCCGCCCAGACGCTCAAGGGTGATGCTGCGAAAGAGCTTTCCAACCTCGCTGCCTACATCGGGCAGAGGATTGTGATCGGGCTCCGTGCCGCCGTTTTCGGTGTTCTCACCGCCGCCGACCTGGGTGTTACCACCATTTTCGGTGTTATCACCGCCGCCAACCTGGGTATTGTCGCCATTTTCGGTGTTATCACCGCCGCCAACCTGGCTATTGCGGCCGTTTTCGGTGTTCTCACCGCCGCCGCCCTGCGTTTTACCGCCCCTCTCGATGTTTCCAC
>JAZSIK010000059.1:0-26518 GCA_045533775.1 Eubacteriales bacterium | reverse complement strand
GACAAGAACTTACACCGTTTCGGAGTCTCCCCCGAAACACAATGTTTTCTTAATTTCTTATTGTTCAATTTTCAATGATCAAGGTGCTCACAAGGTTGTAAGCTTTTCTATTATACTATAACCTCTCCAAATTGTCAACCCTTTTTTTGATTTTTTTAACATTTTTTGAATAATTGTGCAAGATTTATATAATATTTTATAAAAGGAGGTGGTTTTTTGACATCTTTAGTTGTAAGAGGGCTTATTGTGTATGTTTTGCTCTCCTTTTCCCTGAGAATGATGGGCAAAAGGCAGCTGGGCGAGCTGGACGTAAGCGAGCTTGTCTCTACCCTGTTAGTCTCTGAGATTGCTTCTATACCCATTGACGACCCTGACATCCCACTGATGAATGCCATAATACCCATACTGCTGATACTGTCAATGGAGATCATACTGTCTACAATAAAAAACAAATCAGAAAGCATGAAGGCAATTATAGAGGGCAAGCCGGAGTATATAATATATAAAGGTAGGCTTTTGCAAAACGTGTTGAAGGATAACAGGATATCGGTGAACGAGCTGCTTTCCGAGCTAAGAAGCCAGGGAGTAGGTAATATTGAGGATGTTTATTATGCGGCGGTTGAACAAAACGGAAACCTATCGGTCATCAAAAGAGAGGACGGCGAGCTTTCACACGCGCTGATTATTGACGGAACTGTAATTGAGGAAAATATAAATGCCCTGGGTTACAATGACGTCTGGCTGAAGAAAAAGCTAAAGGAGAGACGAATAAGACAGGATGAGGTATTTCTGATGACGGTGACCGACGATGGGCATATTTATTTAATAATAAAGGAGGATGACGGGTGAAAATAAAGATGATGGCAGTAGTTATTTTCTTATCTGTAATAGTCTTTGTAGGTGTGAACACATACATTATTGATAAAGAAATGCGCGAGATAGGAGGAGACATTGCCGAGCTTGATCTCAGTACCGAAAGAGCAAAAGAGGATGCCGGGGAAATATACCGCGATTTTCAACAGAAGGAAAAGTATCTGAGCCTGACTGTGAGCCACGAGGATCTGACAAATATAGAAAACTGCTTTGTTGAAATGATTGGATATCTGTCAATAGGAGACACCGACAATGCAAAAGTAGTAAAAGACCGCCTGACACACTCAATTGAGCATCTCAGGCGGTTATCAACCTTTACTATTGAAGCGATTATCTGAATTCGGTCATATCACCGAAATATGCACCAAGTCGCATTATCTCATAGTGCTCTGACATAAGATCGGAGGAGCTGAGCAGGCCGCACTTATTTCTCAGCGCTTTAATAACGTACTCGGGGTTAAGAAAAGCCGAAGGATCTGCCGAAAGAGTGGCGAGGATAACGATGCTATCCCCCTCCTTTTCTGCAGTAGCTGATCTGATAAGAGGCTTTATGTCAACGGTTTTATCCGAGTTTTTCTTCTCTACCTCTATGCTATCCGAAGCGAACAGCTCGTTACAGCGGGAAACCATTTCGTTAAGGTCACAGGGAGAAAATATAGTGATACGATAAAGCATCCATTTCAGATCGGTAAACTTACTGTCGGGATAGTATGCCTCACTGATCTGCATCTCGCTCGTCATATTGGCATTAAGGCGAGCCATTGCCTCAGCGGGATCAATATATTCCTTCATACGAATATCCATAAACTCGCACTCGCTCTCTGTGCCAATGGAAAGGGGAGCGGCAAAAATCATCTTGGGTTTAGGATTAAAGCCCTCTGTATACCAGAGCGGAAGCTTTGCGCGCACTATCACCTTGTGCATAGTGCGAACCAGGTCAAGATGAGAGATGTATTGCAAACTGCCCTGTTTTTTGAACTTAAAACGAAGAAAAAGCTTTGTTTCGTTTACTTGCACCATCTGTTCTTACCTCCCAGCTTATTGGCTCCGCAGCCGCTGCAATGCTCAGCGCAAGAGGGGGTGGTTTTGCCCTCATATGCCTTATCACGCTCACGGCGCAGGAAGGACTTTGTTACACCAATATCAATAATATCCCAAGGAAGAACCTCATCAAGACCGAAGCCACGAGAGGTATAGAACGCGGGGTCAATGCCGCAGCTCTCAAACGCCTCTATCCACATATCATAGTCAAAGAACTCATCCCAGGCATCAAGCATCTTACCCTTATCGGCAAGATAAGCAATGGCGGGTGCCAAGCGACGGTCACCACGGGCGAGAACCGCCTCAATGAAGGATACCTTAGCGTCGTGATAAGCATACTTTATGCGGCGATCTGTAATAGCCGATTTAAGCAGCTCCTGCTTTCTGATAAGCTCGGGATAGGTATCCTGCTTTTCCCACTGGAAGGGTGTAAAGGGCTTAGGTACAAAGCAAGAAACGCTTACGGTAACACCCAGTCCCTTGGGGCGCTGGGGCTTTGGCATAGCATAATACTGATCTACCACTTTTTTAGCGAGAGCGGCAATTCCCTCTATATCCTCATCGGTTTCGGTAGGAAGTCCGTTCATAAAGTAAAGCTTTACATTGCTTTTGCCGCCGCGGAAGGCTATACCAACCGAGCGCATAAGATCTTCCTCGGATACATTCTTATTGATTACATCACGAAGGCGCTGAGTGCCTGCCTCGGGAGCAAAGGTAATACCTCCCGTTCTTACCGAGGAGACCTTTCTCATCAGCTCCTCAGAAAAGCTGTCAATACGCAGGGAGGGCAATGAGAGGCTGACGTGAGAATCATCCGTCCACTCAAGCAGGCTGTCGGTCAAGGCAGGAAGCTCGGAGTAGTCGCTTATAGAAAGCGAGATGAGGGATATCTCATCATAGCCTGTGTTATCATAAAGGCACTTTGCCTGCTTGCAAAGAGTTTCTACCGACTTTTCTCTGATCGGTCTGTATACCATACCTGCCTGACAGAAGCGACAGCCGCGTATACATCCGCGGTATATTTCCAAAACTATTCTGTCGTGAACGGTCTCTATATAAGGCATAACAAGCTTCTCGGGGTATGGTGCCTTGTCCATATCAGCCACGATACGCTTTCTGATCCTGGCAGGCACATCATCATAAAGAGGTCTGTACTCTCTGATAGTACCGTCCTCGTTATAGGAAACATCATAAAGCGAGGGGATATATATACCCTCAATGTGAGATGCCTCGCGAAGAAAGGCGGATCTTGTATAGCTGCCATCCTTCTTCATTCTGTCATAGAGATGGCAGACCTCAAGCAGCACCTCCTCGCCCTCACCTATGTTGATAAGATCAAAGAACTCGGCAACAGGCTCGGAGTTATAGACGCAGGGTCCACCGCCTACGATAATGGGACAGTCCTCTGCCCTATCCTTTGCCCAAATGGGAAAGCCGGCCAGCTTCAGCATAGCAAGGGTGGTGGTATAGCACATCTCGTACTGTAAGGAGAATGCCACGATATCAAACTTATCAAGAGAGTCTCCGCTCTCAACGGCGGTGAGAGGAATGGAATACTCCTCCATTTTCTCCTTCATATCAGTCCAGGGGGCATATACGCGCTCACACCAGACAGTCTCATCCTTATTAAGTACATCATAAAGAATACGGACACCCAGATTGGACATACCGATCTCATAGGTATCCGGGAAGCAGAATGCAAAGCGCACTCCTACCTCATCCTTGTTTTTAATTACACTGTTATATTCTCCGCCGATGTATCTACCCGGCTTGGATACCGATTTCAGCACCGACGATATATTTTTATTATGCATTTTATGTCCTTTCGGGCAATTTCCGTGCCGATCCAACATCAGCGAGGATCGGCACGGAAATCTTGTTTTATTGAATTATTCTTCGTCACGCTTCTTGCTATCTCTGAGGAAGCAGGACTTGGTAACGAGTCGCAGTATCAGGCAACCGAGTATGGGCCAAAGTGCTGCTACAAGAGGTGTAAAGGCACCGAGACCGAAGATAGAAAGGCCGATAGCCATTACAACACCGAAGATCATAGCAAAGAGCTCGGTAAATCTTACATGGAGTGCGAGCCTGTTGCTCTTCTTGGCAAGGAGGATCATATTAGCCGCGTCAAGTCTGTCACCGTAGGTGATCATCTTAGCATCAGCACGGCTCTCAACACATCTTTCCTCATCAAGACCGTAAAGCTTCACTACGCGCATATCTGCGCCGCCCGCGGTAAGAGTAGAGAGAAGATCTGCCGAGATGTTAGGGTCACGGGTATAAATAAGTGGAGTGATGCCTGCATCGCGGAGCGCGGGGATCATCATAGTAAACTCCTCGGAGAAGGAGTATCTGATGTAGAACTTTGCATTAACCTCTCCGTCCTCTGCGGCATACATTATCTTAATGGTATCAAGGCTCGTAGCATTTTCTCTGCCAACCGCAGCAGAAGGAATAGCAATACCGTTGCGATGCATATATTCCTCGCTACCTACACAGATCTGATGGCCTGCAACATCACCGCAGATACCGTCATCCTCAATGATGACATTTGTAGCAGTCTTATGGCGGACTCTGTTATCAATGATCTCAGAGAACATACCGTCAAGAGGACCGCCGACAGCGGCAAAGAGCGCGCACATCTGACGCATAACCTTATCCATATTGCCTCTGTCACCGTAGAGCATAAAGCGCTTGAGGTTTACATCATCCTGACCGAAGATGTCCATATCATCAAAGGCAAACACATCCACAGCGGCAAAATCGTTGATAGAGTTCTCGCCGATGGTGGCGCTGTCTACAAGCAGAGCCGCTCTCTGAGAGTAGAAGTAAGATGTCTTGCTTGCAATAATGGCAAATACGGGACTACCTACAAGGGCTACAAAGCAAAGAACCGCAAGAGCCAAAACGAAGCTCCAGCTCAGGAAGTATGTGATCACACCTGAGATAAGCGCTGCACCGAAGGGCACGCCGTAGATGATAGCGATATGCTTGGGAGTAGAAGGGATTTCTCCTATATTCTTAAAGAAATCAGAAACAAATGATGCGCTAAAGGTACGGGCAAACTTGGACTTGTACTCATCAACTATACCGTCAAGAGCCTTGTTCTCAACATCGTGCTCTCTGGTATTCTGAACATCAATAACCTGCTTCTGCTCAAGAGAGGACACCTTCTTAAAGGCAATGAAGTCAGCCTTGGTGCGATAGAGGGCTGCCATAACAACAGGCAGGCAGGTAAGCGCAAAGAGTACGCCAAAGAGCATATATGACTCTACATTTGTAAGATACAGAACAAGAGTATAGATGCCTATGAGAATAAATGCGGGGATAGGAAGGAAATCGGGAGAAAGCTTCTTATTGAACATATTCTTAACCGATCTGAACAGCTCGGGAACGATCATAAGGAGCATACAAGCCGAAAGAAGAAAATCAACAAGACCGAGGTTGGCGTTGCTTATCGCACCGGGGAACATCCTTCCGTTAAGAACGGTTGCAGCAGCAAGTATCTCAAGCACAAGGGCAAGGAACGCGAAGGCTGCGGTCGCGATATATCTGATTTTTATGGAGATGATAGAGTCAAGGAAGAAGTCCTTGAATGTATCGCGCTGGGTAGGATTGTTAAACTCCTTATCCCTGCCCTTCTTCTTGCTCTTGGTATCGGGGGCGGGATCGGCGACAGGAGCCTTTTTCTCCTCATTCTTGCCAAAATCCACCACCTCAAAGTCAGAGTCGTCGGGATCGGGAATTGAATACTCCTTTACCTCCTCCACAGGCTCTTCCTCTGCAGGTTCCTCCTCTACGGGCTCCTCTACGGGAGCTTCCTCAGGCTCGGGAGTAGACTCTTCCTTGGGCTTGGAGTCGCCGAGAAGCTTTTTTATCTCCTCCCTCTCGCGCTCTGCTGCCTCCTCAAGCTCATCCTCGGGGCTGCGGAACTTCATAACATTAATTGACTCATCGCTCTCGTCAACTGCCACATTTTCAGGCTCCTTTGCATCGGTAGAGCCCTCAAAGTCAGCATCAAACTCTGCGGTGGGATCAATCTTTATTTCATCGGGATTCTCGGTCTCCTCCACCTCGGGAACAGACTTTATACCAAGTCTCTCGCGGATCTTGGCATCTCCCTTACGTCTGTACTGCTCGCTCGCCTCGGTGAAGCGTGGCATATAAGTAGTACGGGCAGGCTCGTTTTCTTCTCCGTTATCCTCCGAGGAATATTCTCCCTCAAGTACAAGGACACCGGGCTCCTCTGCCTCAGTATTTATTTCATTATTCTGAGCGGCAGTATCTGCCACTTCGTTATTTTCAAGGATGTTTTTCTTGTTTTCCACTTGTTAGCCTCACTTTCCTTTTCTCTGTCTTGCAACCTCGCTCATAAGCACGGCGGCAGCACAGGAAACATTCATTGAATTAACCCTTCCGTATAGGGGGATTGAAACGACAAAGTCGCATTTTTCTTTTACTAATCTTGATATACCAAAGCCCTCGCTACCCATAACCAGAGCAACTCCACCGGAGAGATCTGTATCGTAGTAGTTCTGACCGTCCATATCTGCGGCATAAAGCCAAAGACCGCGCTCCTTGAGATAATCAATGGTAGACGCAAGGTTGGTGACCTTGGCAACCCTCATATATTCTACTGCGCCCGCAGAAGCCTTCGCCGCGGTGGACGTAAGTCCGACAGCACGCCTCTTTGGAATGATGACTCCATGTGCGCCCGAGCATTCGGCACTTCTGATAATTGCACCGAGATTGTGAGGATCCTCAATTCCGTCAAGAATGATAACAAAGGGAGACTCTCCCCTCTCCTCTGCGTAGGCAAGTATCTCATCAACCGTAGCGTAATTACGCTCAGCGGCGATGGCAACTATGCCCTGGTGGTGACCGCCACAACTGAGTGCATCAAGCTTTGTCCTATCAACCTCGTGAATAGGCAGCTTTCTCTCAGAGGCAATTCCGAGCAGCAGATTTACCGATCCCTCTCGCTCGCCAACCTGAACGAACACTTTTTCTATATCACGGCCGCTGCCAAGCAGCTCCTTTACTGCATTTCTGCCGAAGATCACATTCTCGTCCGGCTCGCGTGCTGTATAATTTTCTCTCGGGCGACTGTTCTTTTTTTCGTACGCCCTGTTTTTCTTTTTATATTCCATAATTAACCTTTATTCTGTCAAAATAAGCTTAGCGACTATAAGAACACACACTACGCCTTTTATATTATAGCATATAAATTAGCATTTGTACAGTATAAATAATTAATTTTTTTATAAATAATTATTATTTTCTACATTTTTCACGGATAAGTTTTTTTATTTTTTATAAAATACGGATTGACAAAACGAGCCAAAGGGACTACAATATTGTATAGCATAAAAAAAGGAGGATTGGTATTATGTCGGGCGCAAAAGCAAAGCGCGATCTGACCCAGGGACCGCTGTTTGGTCCTATATTTTTCTTTGTAGTGCCGATCATCCTGACCGGTATGCTGCAAATAATGTACAATATGGCCGACAATATCGTAGTCGGCAGATTTTCGGGTGATGATCTTGCGCTGGCGGCGGTGGGATCCACCTCCTCCCTCTCCAACCTGATCGTGAATCTGCTGATGGGAATTGCAGGCGGCTCGGGCGTTGTTGTTGCCCAGAGCTACGGCGCCAAGGAAATGGAAAAGCTCTCGCGAGCGGTACACACATCTATGGTATTCGCCTTTTTCGGCGGAATTGCCTTCTGTATTCTCGGTCTGATAATCTCCGGCCCTGCTCTCACACTGATGGGTACAAAATCCGAGCTTATGAGCCGCGCGCTGTTATACATGCGCATAATCTGCTTAGGCATACCTGCTATGTCGGTGTACAACTTCGGAGCGGCAACACTACGCTCGGTGGGAGACTCCCGCACACCTTTACTGATTCTCTCACTGTCGGGATTGACGAACGTGCTGCTGAACCTGTTCTTTGTTATCGTATGTCATATGGCGGTTGAGGGAGTTGCTATCGCAACCATCGTATCTCAGTACCTCTCGGCAATAGCCGTTGTGATCATTCTGCTAAAAAGAACCGATGCTCCCTATGCTCTTGATGTGAAGAAGCTGAGAATTGACAAGGCTATTCTCGGTCGCATACTTCAGCTGGGTCTGCCTGCGGGCTTCCAGGGTACTCTCTTCTCTATCTCAAACATTATTCTTACGGCTGGTATGAATACCCTGCCCACCACCGATATTTCGGGCAAGACTATTGCTATAAATATTGAAGGAATAGTACACACCTCAATGAACTCCTATCTGCATGCGTCAATGACCTTTACCGGTCAGAACTACGGTGCAAAGAAACCTGAGCGAATAAAGAAGGCTATCTTCTACACCGTACTGCAGGTTCTTATCGTCGGAATCGTAGGCGGTCAGATACTCAATCTGTTTGGTGAGCCTCTGGCAAGCCTGTATATTGATGCAAACGATCCCAACAGAGACGCCGTGCTCGCCGCGGCGCTGGAGCTGATGCA
Organism: Eubacteriales bacterium; assembly: GCA_045533775.1. Lineage (GTDB taxonomy): Bacteria > Bacillota > Clostridia > Oscillospirales > CAG-272 > UBA1740. Next base: position 18,109 of record JAZSIK010000059.1, on the reverse strand, counting down.
ATTTATGCTATCGGTATATTTTCTGTGCGGAATTATGGATACACTTTCAGGCGCTTTGCGCGGGCTTGGTTACTCAACCATACCGATGATAGTCAGCGTGGGTGCCATCTGTGTGCTGAGAGCAATATGGGTGTTCTTTGTATTCCCAACAGAGCAGTTCCACTCTCTTATCGGTATATACACCATCTACCCGATCTCCTGGTCGTTAGGCGTTGTTTCTATGATAGTCGCACTCCTGATCCTCTATCCGAAAGTAAAGAAAAAGCTGCTTGCAGCAGCAGAACCAAGCGAAGAAAAATTAGAAACTGCCGAGCAATAAGTGTTGTTTTTGAAAAATAAAACATTTCAGGCTGCTTTGTATTATACAAGGCAGCCTTGTTTATTAACAAAAAAAGAGAGCCCGACTGGGCTCTCTTTTTTTGAAGGTGTGGTTGCTATAAGCGAAAGCTTACTGAGCGTCCTGAGCTGCTCTTCTTGCTGCGAAGCACTCGCTGCAATAAACAGCCTTACCCTCGGTGGGTTTGAAGGGCACCTGGCACTCCTTGCCGCATTCTACGCATACTGCTGCAAACATCTCTCTTGCACTCTTCTGCGCGTTCTTCTTTGCGGCGCGGCACTCTCTGCATCTGGAGGGCTTGTTCTCAAAGCCTCTCTGAGCATAGAACTCCTGCTCGCCTGCTGTGAAAACGAACTCGTTTCCACAATCTCTGCACTTCAATGTCTCGTCCTGGTACATTGTGTTTTCTCCCTTGATAGGTTTGTAAAATATTTGCCCTGAGACGGATTCCAACCGACGCCTTTGTTAACCACCGCTCACCCTTAAGCTACCTTGGGCATAATGACTGATTATTTATCAGAGATGTCGCCAATCTCCTCCCTGAGTCTGCGGAACAGACGGGCCTTGGCGTTATCCACCGACTTTGCACTACGCGAAAGCATAGAAGCAATGGCGGCAGTCTTATATCCCTGAATATGAAGAAGCAGCACACGATACTCGTAATCCGACAAAAGATCCCTTGCTGACAGGAGAAGACTGTCAAAAATCTCCCTCTCCTCAAGCCGCCTCTCCACGTTTGACTCATAGGACATCTGCTCTACATCCCTGTCGGAGATATCGCACTCAGCCTCACTCTTGCGGATAAGATCAACTATTCTGTTACGGATACAAATACGGGCATAGAGGCCGAAGGTGACCTCCTCCTGCTCCAAATCAAATCTCCCCGCCGCAATATGCAGAGCAACACACGCCTCAGAGAAAAGCTCGCTGTACTCGTATGGCAGACTGCCAAAGCTGAGTATCACCTTACGCATAAGGGGCGTATATCGGCGAACAAGCTCGTCAAAGGCCAGGTCATCTCGCTCGCGGCAACGAAGAATCAAACTGCAAATATCGGTATTTTCATACAAATTCATTGCATAAACTTCCATTAATGTAATAATTATAACTTTTTGTTCATATTTTGTCAAGATATTTATTTTATTTTTTCTAAATATCTTACAATATTCAACAGAAAAAACAAGGTGTTTTTGGTCAAAATGACGATTTTGCCAATTTAGGACAAATATTCTATTTTACCGGTAGCAGAAAACAGCACACCTCTGTAAACGCCGTCGGGCTTTGCCTCAAAATTGCGCTTGATCTGCTCTGCCTCAGCCAGAGAATTGACCGTAAGAGAGGTCTTCATAAGCTCGCCAAAGCGATCATGTGCTTCAAGCGTAACGCGATAGCGCCCCTCGTCGGTGTTTTCAATATACGCCTTGATGGATGCGCCGCTCTTGGAGAGAGACATATGCTTTATTGCAGAGCGCAGACTTTTCTCTCTGAAGCCGGCATCAAGACTGTCATAGAGCTCGGAGGCTACCACCCTACCCTTATCGGAGATCATATAATACTTTTCTCCCTCAACCTCGTCATAGAGAATATGGCCTGAGTCGGTAAGCTCGCCGAGGCACTGATCGTAGTCAAGGGATATATCATCGGTATTCTCTGTGGCGATGCTCATAACCGTTGCTCTGTCAACAGGATAGCGTATGTTATCCAGAAGAAACAGAAGGAAAACCTTAAGGTCGGTGAGAGTATTCAAACCAAACTTTTTATTTTTTTTCATAGAAATTGCCTTTCAATCATTAACGAAATGTATAAGCCGAATGTCTTAGGTCAAAAATCCTCTAAAAAGGAGGATGAAAATGTACGGATATTTCAGCGAAAGAAGCTACGCGGGCGATATGCCCTACACCGATCTTGCCGCCGAGAGAAGGCGAGCTGACACAACAGTAACAGGTGTTGACTACTCAAGGGTGGTCTGTCGCGTGGGACACTGGGAAAGAATAAAAATCAGCACCAATCGGGGAGCCGAGTCCATCGGCAAGCCGATCGGACAGTATGACACCCTGCAAACCGAACGGGCGGATCTGCTTGACGCAGACCAGCTTGATGACGCACAGGCAGAGGTTGCCGCAGGTATATGCCGAATATTTGATATATCGGAAATATTCCCCGGCAGAATACTTGTCTGTGGCTTGGGAAATCCATATCTTACACCCGACGCCATAGGATATGCTGCAGCAAGAGAGGTTAAGCCCACGATGCATATAAAGGAGTGGGACAGCAAGACCTTCCGCAGTCTGAACTGTGCCGAGATCGCAGTGGTAACCCCCGGGGTAGCCGCGACGAGCGGTCTTGATGCCGCGGTAATCATACGCGGTGTATGCGATATAATAAAGCCGGATGCGGTTATAGCCATAGACGCCTTGGCCACGAGGGATGTGTCTCGGCTGGGCAGCACTGTGCAGATATGCAACACCGGTATATCCCCCGGCAGCGGACTTGGCAACCCGCGTCTTGTAATAGGTCGGGAGACCGTCGGTGTACCCGTGATCGCCATAGGAGTGCCTACGGTAATTGATGCGCGGGTGCTGTCAAGCGACGATGATTATTCGTCCACACCTATGTTTGTATCTCCTAAGGAGATAAATGAAATCGTCTCCTCCGCGGCAAAAATGATCGGCGGAGGAATAAACCGAGCTCTCGGAATCTACTCCTGACTCTTAATATACGAAATCAAACTCAAAGTCATAGATGGAGACGGTATCCCCCTCCTCTATGCCTGCCGAACGGAGCTTATCAATTACTCCGTTCTTAATGAGAACGCGCTGGAAGAAGTTGAGCGACTCATAGTCATCAAAGTTGATCTGACCCATAAAGTTATAAAGCCACTCTCCCTCAACGATATACTTGCCGCCCTCCTGACGAACGGTAGTCTCCTTAACTCCGACGGAGGCGGAAATAGCCTCATCCTCGGCAGAGTACTCGGGCTCGTATATGGTGACGGGTGGAAGATCCTTAAGCTTCTCGGTAGCTACTCTTACAAGCTCGTCAAGTCCCTCTCCTGTTACGGCAGAGACAAATACAACGGGGAGATTGTTTTTCTCCACATAGTTCTTGAAATTAATATAGATCTCCTCTTCCTCAAGCACCGAGTCAATCTTATTGGCTACAATGATCTGGGGACGGTGAGAGAGCTCCTCGGAATAGCGGGCGAGCTCGTAGTTTATTTTTTCAATATCATCAACGGGATCTCTGCCATCGGTGCCAGCTATGTCAACAACGTGAAGCAGCAGACGGCATCTGTCAACATGACGGAGGAAATCGTGGCCAAGTCCCTGCCCCTCAGACGCGCCCTCAATAAGACCGGGTATATCTGCGGCAAGGAAGCCCCTGCCCTCGCCCATACTGACAACGCCAAGATTAGGCGAGAGTGTGGTGAAATGATAATTAGCGATCTTGGGCTTTGCGGAGGAGATACGGGAGAGTATAGAGGACTTACCTACATTGGGAAATCCGATAAGACCCACCTCGGCAAGCATCTTGAGCTCAAGGAGAACCTCGCGCTCCTCACCCTTTGTACCGCTCTTTGCAAATCTGGGAATCTGTCTTGTGGGTGTAGCGAAATGACGGTTGCCCCATCCTCCTCTGCCACCCTTGCAGAGAATAAACTCACGGTCAGATCCCATATCAAAGATGATCTTACCCGTCTCGGGGTCCTTGATAAGAGTACCCTGGGGCACGGTAATGATCACGTCCTGTCCGCTCTTGCCGTGCATCTTGCCCGACATACCGTTTGCGCCGTTCTCGGCAACAAACTTACGCTTATAACGGAAGGCAAGCAGGGTGTTGGCGCCCTCGTCAATTCTGAAAACGATATTACCGCCTCTGCCACCGTCACCGCCGTCGGGACCGCCGGCAGAAACGTATTTCTCACGGTGGAAGGAAACGGCACCGTTGCCGCCGTCACCGGCCTTTACATATATTTTTATATTATCTATAAACATTTTTCTACCTTATGCCTTTGTGGAATCGTCGCCGCGCTGTCTGACTACGATCTTGATGGGTGTACCCTCAAAGCCGAATGTGTCGCGCAGGCAGTTTTCAATATATCTTCTGTAAGAGAAGTGGAACAGCTCCTCGCTATTGCAGAAAATAACGAAGGTGGGGGGAGCAACAGAGGTCTGGGTCATATAGTAAACCTTGAGTCTCTTGCCCTTATCCGAAGGGGGCTGAACTCTGGTGGTGGCATCGTTGAGAAGATCGTTAAGCACACCTGTGGTAATTCTGCGGCGAGCCTCTGCATAGACCTGATTGATCATCTCATAGATGTTTCTCACGCGCTGGCCTGTGAGAGCCGAAACAAAAATGATCGGTGCGTAGGGCATATAAGAGAGAGCCGTACGGATACGCTTGGTATACTCCTTTACGGTGTTATTTTCCTTCTCAATCGCATCCCACTTGTTAATAACGATAATGCAGGCCTTACCTGCCTCGTGGGCAAGACCGGCTATCTTCTCATCCTGCTCGGTCACACCGTCCTGGGCATCAATCATAATAAGACATACATCAGCGCGCTCAATAGCCATATTTGCTCTGATAACCGAGAACTTCTCTATCCTGTCCTCAACCTTTGAGTGACGGCGAATACCTGCTGTATCTATGAAGTTATATACGCCCGATTCGTTCTCTACCCTGGTATCAACGGCATCACGGGTGGTGCCCGCAATATCCGACACTATAACTCTGTCCTCGCCGCACATACGGTTGATGATAGAGGACTTACCTGCGTTGGGCTTACCGATAACGGCAACATTGATAACATTCTCATCATCTGCATCGCCCGCTTCATCGGGAAACTCCTCTGTAACCGCATCAAGCAGATCTCCCGAGCCTGTACCGTGGAGAGAGGAAAGGGCGATGGGCTCGCGGTCAAAGCCAAGCTCATAGAACTCATAAAACTCGTAGGGCAGCTCACCTACTCTGTCCACCTTATTCACAACGAGGACAATAGGCTTGCCGGACTTTTTGAGCATAATAGCAATATCTCTGTCATCCGCCACAAGTCCCGCGTGAATATCGCACATAAACACAATAACATCTGCGGTAGCAATAGCTATCTCCGCCTGATTGCGCATCTGCTTCAGAATCGTGTCATCGGACTTAGGCTCTATACCTCCCGTATCAACGAGGAGGAAGCGGCGGTCATTCCACTCTGTCTCCGCATAAATACGGTCACGGGTTACACCGGGAGTATCCTCTACAATAGAGCGACGCTCGCCTATAAGCTTATTAAAAAGTGTGCTCTTACCCACATTGGGGCGGCCCACTATGGCTACAATTGGTTTTGACATCTCATTCTCCTTTTCTATATCGTCCGTCCGAGAATCGCCTCGCAAAGCTCGTATCCATCACCACCTGAGGTGCGGACAGGAACACCAAGACGCTCGCTCATCTCATCAACTGTCATACCGCAGAGGAATACGTCCTCTCCGTGACGAAGGCAATTCTGCGGAATAAGAAGCTCCTCTCCAAGAGGCTTGCCGCAGAGCTGCTCGCATATATCCTTACCCGTCAGAAGTCCTGAAACGGTAATTGACTCTCCAAAGAAATTGTTGATAATTTTATAAATATTGACATTTAATCCGGGGCAGATCGCGCAAAGCCGTCCAACCTGCTCTTTGATCATCGGGTAGGATGCCACGCCTGTCACAAGAGAAAGCGTCCTCGCGCAGCCTTCTGCCGAGGCGAACTCCACTATATCCGAAACTGCCATACCGATCTCGTCAGTAAAGGAGCGGATCATACCTACTCCGTTCTCAAGCTGAGGATAATCCTCGTAGTACTCAGCAGAGGGAATATCCCTGCCCGCCTTGAGATAAAACTCGTCGGCGGCGAAGAACAGACGGCTGCCCATCTTATCCTTATGAGCATCGCCAAAGGAGTTTATCATATCAATGATCTCTGAAGCCTCATCCGAGGTGAAGTCGGTCAGCGGATAAAGCTTGTCCCTGAACTTAGTAAGTCCTGCGGGAACGATAGCCACGCTGGACATAGCGGGATAAAGCTCTGCCAGGTCGCGCATAGAACGAAGCAGCTCCTCCCCATCGTTCACACCGCGGCAAAGCACGATCTGACCGCACATGGACAGTCCTGCAGAGGCAAAGTCCCGAAGATACTTCAGAACCTCTCCCGAATGCTTATTTTTCATCATCTTAACGCGCAGCTCGGGATTTGTTGTATGAACAGAAATATTAATCGGTGACATACGCATTTTAATGATGCGGTCAACATCAGACTGGGTCATATTTGTCAATGTGACATAGTTGCCGTGAATAAAGGACAGACGGGAGTCATCATCCTTAAAATAAAGAGACTCACGAAGTCCCTCGGGATTCTGGTCAATGAAGCAGAAGATACACTTGTTCTTACAGGAGTGCTTCTGATCCATAAGAGGAGTCTCAAACTCAAGACCGATGTCATCATACTCGCCTTTTTTTATTTTTACAGTATACTCCTCACATCCGCGAAGTAGAGAAAGCTCAACGGCAGTATCGGTAAGATAAAAGCGGTAATCAAGAACATCGTTTATCTCGTTATTATTAATTTTTACAAGCACATCACCGGGGATAATGCCCTTCTTTTCGGCGCGACTGTGGCGCTCAACACCTGTTATTTTTACCATTTATCTACCCTTGCGCAATTTCTTTCTTCCCTGATCCTCAAGCATATCAGGAGTAATTCCGTTTTCAATTATATAAGCAGTTGCCTCGGGTGAGCCTGATCTCTGGGCGGCAAGCATAAGCCGAACCGATTTATCCCTGTCAAAATCCGTCCCGAGACCGTCAACATAGCAACGGGCGTACAGATATTTTCCCTTGGCAACAAGATCCTCTACATAAGCGGTTGAATGTCTCGCTGCAGCCTGAAACCACTCAAAAGCCGCCTTGGCATCCTGACGGATAGCCGAATATCTCAGAGCCTCGTCAAGCTCAAAATCATACACATCGCCCTCAAGAAGATAGCTCTCATCTCTGTATTCGGGCGTGTGGCAGGGGATCATATTTATACCGACGATATCGGGCTCAAACATACATCCCGCAGTATATGCCATACCCAGATAAAGCTGCGCTTCAATGCAGCCCTGGGTGGCGGAGATCTTCATATATTCACAGGACTTGACATAGTCCTTTGCCACGCCCTCACCGCGCAGGTAGAGCATAGCAATATTATAGCAGGCCTCACCGCCCTCAAGATCTCTGGCAAAGGCAAAAAAGCTCTTTGCCTCCTTTGGATCATAGGGAGCACCCTTGCCGCGCCAGAGGCAATAGCCGTAGTTAAAGGATGCAAGCGCATCACCGTCTCTGGCGCCCTCAAGATACATAGCCGCGGCAGTCTCATACTCGCCTTCCATAAAGGCAACATCAGCAACCGATTTGTTGTACATTACTACCGCTCCTTTCCTATGTTTTATATTCTGCCTTGAAATATTATTCGTTTATAGAAAACTTTGTTCCCTCTCTGGTATCAAGAAGAGTGATGCCGCGCTCAAGAAGCTCGGCACGGATAGCATCCGCCTCCGCAAAGTTTTTAGCCTTCTTTGCCGCCACTCTCGCAGCGATTCTCTCGTTGATATATGCGAGCAGCTCGGGGTCAACGGCCGCGTTCTCTTCTGCCACCTCGCGAGCCTTCTGCTCTCTTATCTTATCAGCAGCGGCAAGAAGTCCCAGGTCAAGAACAGTCTCAAAGCTCTCAATAAGAGCAAGCTTGGTTCTATCATTGGTCTTAAGCTTGAATACGTCGTAAAGCGCGGTAACCGCAAGAGATGTATTGAGGTCGTTGTCAAGGGCATCGGTAAAACGCTTCTTTCCCTCTGCAAAGGCAGACTCCTCTACCTTGCCCTCAGCCTTCAGCTCTGCAATGCGGGCAACCAGCTTGTTGTATGCTATTTTTGCATTCTCAAGATTCTCCCAGGAGAACACAAGATTCTTTCTGTAATGCGACTGCATGCAGAAGAAACGGTAAACAAGGGGATCAAAGCCGCGCTCCTCAAGGAGAGAAACGGTGAGAAACTCACCCTTGGACTTAGACATCTTACCCGAATTTGTATTAAGGTGATGAACGTGGAACCAATACTTGCACCATTCGTGACCGAAGGTAGCCTCAGACTGCGCTATCTCGTTGGTATGGTGGGGGAAGGCGTTGTCAATACCGCCGCAGTGAATGTCAAGATACTCGCCAAGGAACTTGGAGGCTATGCAGGAGCATTCAATATGCCAGCCGGGATAGCCGATGCCCCAGGGAGAGCTCCACTTAAGCTCCTGGTCCTCAAACTTGGACTTGGTGAACCAAAGCACGAAATCAGCCTTATTCTTTTTATTGTCATCCGCCTCTACACTGTCGCGAACGCCGACCTCAAGATCCTCCTCCTTGAAGTCATTGAAAATATAATATTTATCAAGCTTGGAGGTGTCAAAATATATGTTTCCGCCTGCCTCGTATGCATATCCCTTCTCAAGCAGAGACTCAATCATAGCAATAAACTCGGGAATGCAGTTGGTAGCGGGCTCAATGAACTCGGGGCGCTTGATATGAAGCTTGTCGCAGTCGGCAAAGAAGGCGTCGGTATAGAACTTGGCGATCTCAAGCACGGTCTTTTTCTCGCGCTTGGCACCCTTGAGCATCTTATCCTCACCTGTATCGCCATCGCTGGAAAGATGTCCCACGTCGGTAATATTCATAACACGGGTAACATCATTACCTATATAACGAAGGTACTTTTCAAGCACATCCTCCATAGTGTAGGTACGGAGATTGCCTATGTGAGCAAAATGATAAACGGTAGGACCGCAGGTATACATAGATACCTTCCCTGCCTCTCGGGGAACGAACTCCTCTCTCTTTCTGGTTGCAGAATTATACAGTAACATATTTCATCCTTTCCCACCGCGAAGCGGTGAGCGTAATTGTATTATTTTTCGCCTTTCCGTGTCAGACCGTAAAAAGCGCATAGTTAGTCGTTTATCATTTTAACACAAATATTTTAATAAGTCAAGAAAATAAATAAAATATTTGCAGTATTTTGCGGTTAACCACGGGCGAGCGTGAAAAAATTAAAAAATATTTTAACTTTTTTGTGTTTTTCACTTGTAATCTCGGCGAATATTTGGTATTATATATCTGTGAAAATATATTACCACAGTCGGAGGTTAATCATAAATGAGCGACAACAAGAATAATAAGTTTTCTGACCTGAAAGGAATACATAAAGCAATTCCCATAATACTCGGAGGGCTGGCACTGTTCATGCTTCTCTGCCTCATAATCACGGGTATGGGTGCTGTCGGCGACGGAATACGCGGTCTGCTGCTCGGTCTTTTCTCCTGGGGTGCTTATGTTATCCCGATCGCGATGGCTATACACGCCTTATGCTATGCCAAAGACCTGGCTGAAAAGAAGATCGGACAGCGAGCTATCTTCTCGGTAGTGACCACGGTCCTCATAAGTACAATTGATTATGCTATATACTACTGGGGCCGCGAGGCAATATTTGCCCCCGCTGACGGCTTTGTAAATGCCAACGGAGGCGGATTTATCGGCGGTATTGTCGGTTTCCTGCTCTCTGCGCTCGTGGGTCAGCTGGGTGTAATTATTATTTCGGTAATTATCCTTGCTATCTATGCCGTATTCTACTATGCAGAGAAGGCCGGCTCTCTCGGACAGGCTGCCCTCAAGGTAGCTGATGCCATAAAGAAGTTCTTTGCTTTCATCAAGGGCAAGCAGGACGAGCACAAGGAAAAGCAGCGTCAGCTTAAGGAAGAGGAGGAGCAGCATCAGCGCGAGATCTCCAGCCAGGAGCTTATTGATGATGAGTTCTTCACTGCCAAGGGCGGTAGCGCAGAGATAAAGATAAAGAAGCTGGGCATTGAGGAGAGTGAGGGCTCTCACGGTCTCTCCGCTCTCGTTGATCCCGCAAAGCGCGTTATTGAGGAGGAGCCCGAGGTGGTTATTGCCGAGGAGCCCGAGCGCAAGCGCAGAAGAAGTGACAAGCCCCTTGACCTCAGCTACGGCATCAAAGAGGAGCCAAAGCCCGAGGAGGAACCCGCTCCCGTAGAGGAGGAAAAGGAAAAGCCTAAGTTTGACAAGGCGTTCTTCGGTCTTGATGACAGCGCAGACTCTGTATTTACCAAGGACTTTGACCCTTTTGACTTTGCTACAAGCGAGAAGGCTGCGGCAAAATATGCCAACAAGGTTTCCTCAAAACCCGCTATTTCCGACGAGCTTGATGAGATGACTATCGCCGAAATGAAGGCTGATCACGAGCCCGACGAGCGTGAAAGAAGAATGATGGAGCTTGAGCGTAAGAAGAAGGAATGGATGCGTCAGCGTCAGCAGAGCCAGCCCGCTCCCGCGCCTGCTCCTGCGCCCGTTGTTGAAAAGATTGTAGAGTCTGCTCCCGTTGTTCCCCCTGTTGCGGTAGCTCCCACAATCCCCGTTACTCCTCCCCCCGTTGTTCCCTCCCCTGCACCCGTATCGGTTGCAGAACCTAAGGTTTCAACATACACCTCTTATTCAGAAACAAAAACCACATACAGTCAGCCTATCAAGACTGTTGAGTTTACTATATCCAAGGATCCCGCGCCTCAGGCGCCTGCTGAGAGTAAGCCTGTAAGCTACTCCTTTGATAAGGCGGATCATCACGAGGAGGCTGCTGAGGATGTCGCTATTCTGATTTCTCAGCGCATCGCAAAGAACAATCCCGCCTATGCAAGAAGCGCAAACGATCTTAAGACCTATACCAAGGTTGTCTCCGATGAGGATGACGAGCTTTACCGTCAGCTTGAGGGTATAAGCACACCCGTAAATGACGCAGAGCCGATGCAGGTTGCAGAGCCGAACGAATCTCCGGCAGTAGTTGAGGCTGCCGAGGATGACGATGAGCTTATTCTCACAGACGAGCAGCCTACCGAAGCTGCAGAGCCGGTGGCAACCGAGCCCCATGCAGAAGTGACCGACGACAATCTCCCCGAGAGCGTGGAGTTCAGCGTTGGCAACGAGAGCGCCGCTACCCCTAACCCCACAGCACAGGCTATATATCAGCGCGCGGCAGGCTTTGCGTCTGCCTTGGTAAACGAGCCCGCTCCGGAGTTTAAGCCCTATGCGCCTCAGATTCCCGTTGCGCCTGTCGCAGAGGCTCCCGCTGTACCTGTTGCTCCCGCAGTTCCTGTTGCTCCCGCTGTACCCGTTGCGCCTGCAGTTCCCGCTGTACCTGTTGCGCCTGCAGTTCCCGTTGTACCCGCAGAGCCTGTTGTTGTAGCTGAGTCTCTTTTCTCTGTCGTTGACGAAGATGAGCCCGGAGAAGAAGCTCAGGAAACGGTCAGCGATGAGGCTGTTGAGGTAAGCTTTGGTGATGAGGAAACTCCTGCCGTGCCCGTCATCGTTGAAGAAGAGGATGACGAGGAGGATGACGATAGTATTGAAGCAGAGCCCGAGGAGGAGGCTGACACAGAGGAGATACCTCCCGAGGAGCAAAATCCCGATGTAATCAAAATGCGCGAGATGTTCCCCTTCCTTGAGCCCCTTAGTCAGCAGAGGACCGGATCTCAGCCCGCGGCAGATGTGCGCGATGAGATAAGCATTGCTGCAGAGATTGACGATGTTCCCTTTGACGAGCCTGTACAGGTGAAGATGCCTACCACGAGCCTCGTCCCCGCAGATAACAAGAAAAAATCAGAAAAGAAAAAGCCTGATTACTCCGACTATCAGTTCCCCTCCCTTGACTTGCTTGCAAAAGAGGAATCGGCATATGATGAGAACATACAGGCGGAAATTCAGGAAAACGCGGACAAGCTTATTGAGACGCTGGCATCCTTTGGAGTTACCGCATCCATCAAGGGTGTGGACCGTGGCCCCAGAATCACAAGATACGAGGTCGTTCCCGCCAAGGGTGTAAAGGTAAGCCAGATCATGAATCTGCAGGATGACATCGCCCTGAACCTTGCAGCAGGATCTATCAGAATGGAGGCTCCCATCCCCGGTAAGTCGGCGGTTGGTATTGAGATCCCCAACAAGAAGTCCAGCATTGTAAGGCTTCGCGATCTCCTTGAGACGCCCGATTTTGAAAGCTCAAAGTCCAAGACTATCGTATGTATCGGCCGCGATGTTGCAGGTCAGCCCGTATTCGGCGATCTGGCAAAGATGCCCCACCTTCTTATCGCAGGTGCGACCGGTATGGGTAAGTCGGTATGTATCAACTCGCTGCTTATCAGCGTGCTTTACAAGGCGAGACCCGACGAGGTCAAGCTTATTATGATTGACCCCAAGCAGGTTGAGTTTACTATGTATAACGGTATTCCTCACCTCCTTGTACCCGTCGTTTCCGATCCCAAGCAGGCCGCCGGCGCTCTTATGTGGGCGGTAGAGGAGATGGAGCGCAGATACAATCTGCTTAATCCCCTCTGCGTGCGTAATGTGGAGGCGTACAACGACAAGGTTCGCCAGGATCCCTCTCTCGGCGATCCCCTGCCCAAGATAATTATTGTAATTGATGAGTTTGCAGACCTGATGCTGCAGGTAAAGGATCCTGTGGAGTCGCTGGTAACCCGTATTGCGCAGAAGGCAAGAGCCGCAGGTATTCACCTGGTTATCGGTACTCAGCGTCCCTCTGTTAACGTTATTACAGGTGTTATCAAGGCCAATGTTCCCTCCCGTATCTCCTGTAAGGTTATGTCTAACGTAGACTCCAAGACGGTGCTTGACTCTGCCGGTGCAGAAAAGCTGCTTGACCGCGGTGACGCTCTCTATGCTCCCGCAGGATCTCCCAAGCCCCACAGACTTCAGTGCGCATTCGTTGCTGACGGAGAGGTTGAGGCTATTATGAACTACCTCAAGCAGTACAGCGATGGCAGCAGCTATGACTCCACCGTTATGGAGGACATTGAGCGCGCAGCCGCAAAGTGCTCCAAGAAGGGCGGCGGAGGCGACCGTGACGATTATGATGACGGCGGTAGCAGCGGCGAAGGCTATCTGAATGACAGACAGTTCCTTGACGCAGTTGAGGTTGCAGTTAATTCCAGAAAGATCTCTACATCCCTTATCCAGAGAAAGCTGTCTATCGGCTACGGCAAGGCGGCTAAGTTCATAGATATTATGGAGGATCTGGGTATCGTTGGCGAGGCTAACGGACAGAGACCGAGAGAGGTTCTTATCACTCCCGATGAGTGGCGTGAAAAGCTCGCAAGGTCTTCACTTGATTAATAAACGCAAAAGAAGTTCGTGCTGTAGAAATACGGCACGAACTTCAAAAATTAGCAAATAGAGAGGTAACGGTATGATTCTCGTACTGATAGCCGACGGATTTGAGGAAATTGAGGCACTCACTCCCGTTGATGTTTTAAGGCGGGCAGGCCTTGATGTTGTCACCGTAGGTATAAGCGGTCGCACGGCAAAAGGCGCGCACGGCATAAGTGTCCTTTGCGATGCTCTGCCCGGGGAGGTTGAGCTTGACAGAGTTGATGCTGCCATTTTCCCCGGTGGAATGCCCGGCTCGCTCAATCTTGACAGCTCTGCATTTACAGACAAGGTTATTGATGCCGTAAATAAAAGAGGTGGCAGACTTGCCGCTATCTGCGCAGCACCCCTGATTCTCGGCAGACGCGGTCTGCTCAGAGGAAAAAGAGCGACCTGCTACCCCGGCTTTGAAGGCGAGCTGGTCGGTGCTACTGTCGTAAACGAGCCTGTTGTCACAGACAAAAATATTACGACGGCAAGAGGAATGGGCGTGGCTATGCAGTTTGCGAAGGAGCTTGTTTCTCTCACAGTCGGAGCTGAAAAGGCTGCTGAAATCTCAGTGGCAATATGCGAAGAAAATAAGTAAAAGTTAAGAAAACGGAGTTAATTTATGGCAGTTTTACCAAAACAGAGGCACATAGCATACAGATGTCCTGACTGCGGCAGTGCGGTCGTAGGACTGGTAGGTAGGTTTGCTCTGTCAGCGAATATGATTAGGCTCAAGTGCTCATGTGGCAGCGATCACTCGCTGGATATAACGCTTTCCGAGGGCGAGAGAGTTCGCCTGTCCACTCCCTGTCTGTTCTGCAGACAGAATCATTCCTTTACAGTCAGCGAGTCTCTGTTCTTTGACAAGGACAGATTTTTGCTCAACTGTCCCTATGCGGGAATGGACATTGCTTTTATCGGAGACGAGGATATAGTTAACGGCGAGCTTGCCCGTACAGGCGAGGAACTGGCTATGCTGCTCAAGAATCTTGAGGCAGAGGAGCTTGCCGATATTCAGCCCCAGGAGATGAGCGAGGAGGAGATACTTCCCGACCCCGCTGTATACGATACACTGCGCTTTGTCATCAAGGATCTTGAGGAAGAGGGTAAGCTTAAGTGTCCCTGCGGCGAGGGGCCCTACGATCTGAGATTTATCTCAGGCGGTATGCAGGTATGGTGTGAGAGCTGTGGAGCGACCCACGATTTCCCCGTCACATCCCCCAATCTGGCAGAAGAATATCTTGATCTTGACGAGCTTAGCTTAAAGTAAGCCGTAGTATTTCAGTATTCCCCTATATATACCGGTGGCAAACAGATATGGAGAGTTTGCCAGCAGATCTGCATCCTGTGGGTTGCTGATAAAGCCCATTTCCACCAGCACGGCGAGCATAGCCGTTTCCTTCAGTACATAAAGTCCCGGACGATAGACTATTCCCCTGTTGCGCAGACCTGTTGTCAGGGTCAGCTGCTCAAGGATCTGAGTGCCGAGCGCACGGGCGACCGTTGCGCCGGGGCCATATACAAGTGCCTCATTACCCGTGGCATTCGGATTTTCGGCGGCGTTGTTATGAAGTGAGATAAATATGTCTGCGGGCCAGGAATTAGCCTGTCTTACCCTCTCGGTAAGGCTTGATGAATTGTTGGTTCCAAGCACAGTTTCGGGGGTGGGTCGTGAGAGACGTGGAGTAAACTCCGGATTTGAGCTGAGAAGGTTAAATAACCGTCTGCCGATCTCGTAGGTTATGTCCTGCTCATAGTATCCGTTGCCCTCGGCGCCTGTATTAAAGCCTGACGGATTATGTCCCTGGTCTATATATATTTTTATTGGCATAGATAACCTCCGCGTTATTGTATTTCCCTGTTAGTTTATGCAAAGGATCCTGTTTTTGTTATGAGTGAAATGAGAAGAATGCTCAGCTATGTGAGGCGGGCGGTTGACGATTATGATATGATTGAGGAGGGCGACAGAATCGCCGTCGGTATCTCGGGTGGCAAGGATTCGCTTTGTCTGCTTGAGACGCTGGCAGAGATGCGCCGCTTCTATCCCAAGAAATATGATCTCGTTGCTATAACAGTAGATATGGGCTTTGAAGGTAGCGACTACTCCGAGATTGAGGAGTTCTGCCGAAGAATAAATGTCAAATATGTTATAGAAAAGACCGATATAGCAAAAATCGTTTTTGATATAAGAAAAGAGCCCAACCCCTGCTCGCTGTGTGCAAAGCTGCGCCGCGGCTCGCTTCATTCGGCGGCTCAGGCGGAGAGATGCAACAAGGTTGCGCTTGGTCATCATTTTGATGACGCGGTTGAGACCTTTATGATGAATATGTTCTTTGAGGGGCGGCTGGGATGCTTCTCGCCCAAATCATATCTTTCCAACAGGAAGCTCGGACTTATCCGTCCCCTGCTCTACGCGACCGAGAAGGATGTGCAGTACTTTACCAACAGACGCAAGCTGCCCGTGGTAAAGAGCCTCTGTCCCGAGGATCACGCCACCGAGAGAGAAAATATGAAGAGACTGTTGGCAGATCTGGAACGTAACAACAAGGGACTGCGACACAGAATATTTAACGCTATGTGCAAGAGCGAGATTGACGGCTTTAAGCTTGTTGAACCGAGAAAAAGAGAAAAAAAAGATAAATAAAAAAACGCGAGAAACGATCTCGCGTTTTTTTATTTATACAAGCATGAATATGAGGAGCAATGCCAACAGGAAGCAGGCAACGACGCTGGCAGCAAACATTCCAAGGCCGATCAAAACCTTTTTCCAAGGCTCACTCTGTTTTTTCATAAGAAAGAGTGAAGCGCATCCTATGGCAGCGGAAACACCACCGCCTACTGCACCTCCAATGATAGGAAAGATGGCGCACAGAGCAACGCTGTTACCCCAAACAAGATTAAATATCACAGTAAGAGCGGAAAGCAGTGTTTCATACCACCGAGGCTTTTCACTTAACACAGCTATCTCTCCGTTGGATTCAAGAGTTGCACTGTAAAAAAGGCTACCGCTGAATATGTATCGTGTATCGGTATCATCACCGGGAAGCTTGAAGGTGTTTTTTCTTATCTTCTCAAGCTGCTTTCCGTTGATGAAAATAGTCTTTTTGCCCGTCCAGAAGCTTTCCTCACACAGGATCTCTCCAATAACCGGATGACTAACAAACTGTTTCATATAATCCTTCCTTTCCCTGTTAATAAAATATTTTTTAATAAGATCAATCAGCAAGCTTAGTAAGTGTAATAGTTGCAACGCCGTCAACGAAATCGTAATACTTAGTTACATCATCAACGGTATAGCCCTCGGGAAGCTCGGTAAGCTGAGCGTGGAAGCTGCCCTCCTCAAAGGCGTAGCTGGCGGTACCGTCAGAGCCTGTGAAAATAGGTCTTCTGCAGCTGCCTGCCTCGTCACACATCTGAACCTTAACATCAGAGAGAGGGTTGCCCTCGGTGTCAACAACCTTGATAACAAGATAGCTGTCTACCTGGATCTTGGAGATCACAACAGAGAGCTTGCCGTTCTTATCAAAGGACTGTGCCTGACCAAGCTTATCGTACTCATATCCCGCGGGAACAGAGGTAACGGCAACAGTAAGCTCCTTGTCGGTCTTAAAGGACGCCTTACCCTCAGC
Organism: Eubacteriales bacterium; assembly: GCA_045533775.1. GTDB lineage: Bacteria > Bacillota > Clostridia > Oscillospirales > CAG-272 > UBA1740. The sequence goes on along the minus strand of JAZSIK010000059.1, from coordinate 877 downwards.
GTCTGTGGGGAAAGGAACTGCCATAGCGCCCTTAGGACTGAATGTAACAACGGCGCCCTTAATAGGTGTGCCATCGGTATTGGTAACTGTAACCGTATAGTTGATCTTAGAGTCGGTGTTGTTGTCGTTGTTTCCTCCCTCGTTGCCACCGTCATCGGGTGTGCAAGAGAAGAGTCCTACTGACAGGCTGGCAAGCATTGCCAGAGTCAGAACAAGGCATATTATTTTTTTCATATTATCCTCCGAATTTTTTATTTACAATTTTATTATACCATAAGCCTTCTTTTTTTGCAAGTAGAAATGATAATTTAGCAAAAAGGAGTTTTTTGTGTTGTTTTAACAAAAAGACCGGAAATATTTTTATTTTGTGCCAAAGGAGAAAATCGGAGAAAAAACGAGATTTTGGGAGATAAAAGGAGGACTTGTTTTCTAAATTAATTTTTTCCAAAAAACTTTCAAAAAACCATTGACTTTTTCATTATGCTGTGCTATAATAAACAAGCTTGAAAAAAGTATCAAAATATTGGAGGAAATACAAAATGTCCACATTTATGGCAAACGCACAGAACATTGAGCGTAAGTGGTATGTTATTGACGCAGCAGGCCAGCCCCTCGGCAGAACTGCTGTTAAGGCTGCGAACATCCTTCGCGGCAAGCACAGACCCGAGTTTACTCCTCACGCTGACTGCGGCGAGTTCGTTATCATCATCAATGCTGATAAGGCTGTTCTCACCGGTAAGAAGCTTGAGCAGAAGTACTACCGTCATCACTCCGGTTACATCGGCGGTCTTAAGGAAGTTCAGTACAAGACCCTTATGGCAACCCGTCCCGAGAAGGCTATGGAGCTCGCAGTTAAGGGAATGCTTCCCCACAACTC
>JAZSIK010000053.1:0-11791 GCA_045533775.1 Eubacteriales bacterium | reverse complement strand
CCGCTGACTCGGGTTATCTTACCCGTCGTCTTGTTGACGTTTCTCAGGACGTTATCGTTCGCGAGGAGGACTGTGGCGCAAAGAGTGGGATTGAGGTTTCTAATATCGTATCCGGTCAGGTCGTAGTTGAGAAGTTCTTTGAGCGTCTCGTAGGCAGATACACCGTTAACGACGTTGTAAACGAGCAGACAGGTGAGCTTATCGTTCCCGCCAACACTATGATGGACGAGGAAATGGCAAACGATATTATCGCTGCCGGTATCACTCAGGTTGAGGTTCGTACCATCCTCCGCTGTCTTGCAAAGCGCGGTGTATGTGCTCACTGCTACGGTGCAGACCTGGCGCACGGTACAACCGTTTCTATCGGTGAGGCTGTCGGCGTTATTGCAGCTCAGTCTATCGGTGAGCCCGGTACACAGCTTACGATGAGAACCTTCCACACCGGTGGTGTCGCAGGCTCGGATATTACTCAGGGTCTTCCCAGAGTAGAGGAGCTCTTTGAGGCTCGCCGTCCCAAGAAGACTGCCGTTGTTACCGAGTATTCGGGTACTGCAAGAATCCTTTCCGACAAGAAGCTCTCCAAGGTTGTTATCCAGGGTGCTGTTGACGGCAACGGACTTCCCGCAGCAGATGAGGTTGTTTATGAGATTCCCTTCGGTATGCGTCTGTGCATAGAGGACGGCCAGGAGATGAAGCGCGGTCAGCAGCTGACTGAGGGCTTCCTTAACCCTGCAGACGTTCTTCATATGAACGGTATTGATGCGGTTTATGACTACATTATCCGTGAGGTACAGAAGGTTTACCGTGGTGAGGATGTTGAGATCAACGACAAGCACGTTGAGTGTATCGCCCGTCAGATGACCCGTAAGGTTGAGATTGAGGACGCAGGTGACACCGACCTTCTCGTAGGTACTAAGGTGGATATCGTTGAGTTCCGCGAGGCTAACGAGGAGATTGAGAGAAGAATTGCAGAAGGCGAGACTATGCTTCGTAAGGCAGAGGGTGCACCCCTCCTCCTTGGTATTACCAAGGCTGCTCTTATGACCGAGTCCTTCCTCTCCGCAGCTTCCTTCCAGGAGACCACCAGAGTTCTTACCGAGGCTGCCATCGCAGGCAAGCAGGATAAGCTGCTCGGCCTTAAGGAGAACGTTATTATCGGTAAGCTTATTCCCGCAGGTACCGGTCTTGGCAGATATCGTGCTGTTGAGATTGAGGACGCAGGTGAGGCAACCGACACTCCCGACGATACTGCCCTCACAGGCTTTGTCGCAGATGCTGATGATGTAATTCTCCCCGATGAGAGCGATATGCTCGTTATCTCGGAGTAATATCTGATAGACAAAAAATAACAAAAGAGCCGCTTTTTGCGGCTCTTTTTCACTAAAATGCAAACAAAAGATTACATAAATACCTGTGGCCAATTGAATCTTAAACGAATGGTTGAGTAAAAACAACTGTTGGTCGCTTGAATAAACCGCTTTGTCGGGGTACAATAAAGATGCCTCTAGAGCAAAAAACGATCAATTGAAAGGAACCCAAAAATGAAAAAGACACTTGGCGAAAGAATTGCAGAAAAAAGAAAAGCTAAGGGATTAAAGCAAGAGGAGCTTGCAGAAAAGCTCGGTGTATCAGCCCAGGCGGTAAGCAAATGGGAAAACGATCTCTCCTGTCCTGATATTATGACATTGCCGCCTCTTGCTGAGATATTCGGATGCTCGGTTGATGAGCTGCTGACAGGCAAGGGCGAGGCACGGGAGGCTGTACTTCTGCCCGAGAGCGAGCGCAAGGCATTTGAAAAGCTTATGCTTCGCATTTACGTAAATGGTGCGGACGGAGAGCGCGTGCGCGTTAATCTTCCACTTCCTCTGATAAAGGTATTTCTTGAAGCTGGCATTGCCATTGAGGGGATGGGCGGAGATAAGTTGAATGGAATGAATATAGACTGGCAAGCCATAATACGTATGGTAGAGCAAGGTGTCATCGGCAAGATCGTTGAGGTGGACGACGGTGGCGATCACGTGGAGATAGTGGTGGAATAATGAAGATCAGCGTTTGTGACGAGGGAAAGCGTTTTTTCTTTCCTGTTCCCAATTTGCTTATATTCAGCTCGCTTGCTTTGAGTTTATTAAAGCACGCACCCGGTACCGATAGCATTAATTTTGAAAAGTTGACCCCAAAGCAGATGCGTGAAATTCGCCGTTGTATACGCCGTATGAAAAAAATACATACGGAATGGTGTCTTGTGGACATTATTGACGGCGACACATACGTTAAGATAAAAATGTAATTTATTGACAAGCTATGCATATAATGCTATAATGAAGAAAAAAGGAGGTCTTGAAAATGAACAGAAAGCCTATCTTCATTTATGTGGGAATATGGACGCTTTGTCTCGCTGCCTTTTGGCTTGGACTTGGTCAGGACGCTATGGGATACAGCTTGCTTGTGTTCTATGCGGTTATTCCCCTGTCTGTGATTGCTTGCTCGGCGTTTATGAGCGATAACCTCTTTTTTGGAATAATTGCCCTGAGTGCCTTTTGGTTTGGAGTCAGCTTTGTAGCGATAGAATATCTTACGTTCAGCCTTGCTAATATGATAACGATTTCCTTTGTGCGTATAAATCCACCCCATTGGGAGCTGCTGCTTGCCGGGGCGGCACTTTCGGTTATCGGCTTTGGTATTGGCACTCTGATCAAAAAAATATCAAGAAAATAGCCTAAAATTCAACATTACTTGACAAATATATTAAAAAGTGTTAAGATATAGGTGTAATACAAAGAAAGGTGTTTTCTTATGGATACAGAAATCAAGAGAAATCCGGAAGTAAAAATATCGGTTATTATGCCTATTTACAACGCGGGTGAGTATCTTAGCCGCGCCATAGGTGACGTGCTGTCACAGACCTTTGGCGACCTCCAGCTGATCTGCATAAATGACGGCTCTACCGACGATTCCTATGACATTCTTGAGGATCTTCATCAGAACGACGAGAGAATAACCCTTATCAGCGAAAAGAACTTTGGTCCCTCGGTCGCAAGAAACAAGGGTCTTGAATACGCCACGGGCAAGTATATTATGTTCCTTGACGCTGACGATATGTTTGAGCCCACTCTATTAGAGTCGCTTTACGGTCTTGCCGAGGAGCATAACCTTGACATTGCCGTTACGGGATATGATATATATAACGACAGCCAGAACAAGATATTTGCTGCCGGTGAGGAGCCCAATGCGGCTATATTTGCCGAGGGCGTTGTTACATCCAAGAACGAGCATCCCAACCATATCCTCAGCTCTACTACGGGCTATGTGTGGAACAAGCTTTATCGCGCCTCCTTTATCCGCGACAAGAAGCTTGCCTTTGACCCCGATCTCTATGTTTTTGAGGACGTTCACTTTGTATGCTCGGCGATGGCTACCGCCGAGAGAGTCGGTATGGTAAAGGGAAATCTCATACATCACCGCATATATTCCGAGCAGTCAAGAGCCACCCTCTTCCGTAAGTATTACGGACAGGTGCCTGTCGTGTATGCAAAGATCAGGGAGTTCCTTATGCAGCGGGGAATGTATGTTCCTCTGAAGCGGGGCTACCTTAACTTCTCAACCGGCAGATGCTATAAGATATATAACCTGCTCTGGAATGACGGTAAGGAGCGTCTGTGGAATATGCTGCACAGCCGTTATGCCACCGAGCTTGACTGGTTGAACCACGACAAGACCGATTATGAGTCGGCTGAGGTATGCGAGTTCGTTGCCAATGTGGCGCTCTACACTCACCAGGAGTATCTTGAACGCACCACCCTGGGCAAGAATATCAATATTGAGGCCTTGCGCAAGGACGAGATCAAAAACAAGGTTAAGGAAAGACAGAAGGGCGAGCAGCAAAAGGAAAAATGGCAGAAGTTCGCCAGCCTCTTTAAGAAAAAACAGTAAATTAAAAAAGACCGTCTCTGGACGGTCTTTTTTTATGAAAACACGCGTTTAGTCGGAAAAATTATCGGTGATTTGGGACTTTCGCGTGTTTACAGCGGCTTTTTTGAGATCTGTGCAAAGGGACGGGGGAAGGATGTGGGTGTCTTTTCTTTTTTGTCAATGATGATCAGCGGGTGGGTCAGCTGCTCGTCATCACCGCGCAGCGTAATTTGCTCTGTGACGGTGTTTCTGCCGCCCAGGGTGGCGATTGCCTTGCGGGCAGAGGAAAGCTCAAACTCGGCATTTTTTCCCTTCATAGCCACCATCTGTCCGCCCACCTTAACGAAGGGAAGAGCAAGCTCGCAAAGCACGCGCATCTCGGCTACGGCTCTGGCTGTGGCATAGTCGTATTTTTCTCGGTACAGCGGGTCACGGCCTCCGTCCTCGGCGCGCATAGTTACGGCAACCAGATTGGTAAGCCCCAGCATCTCTGCCGTCTCGGCAACATAGTTGACCCTCTTTGCGGTAGAGTCCATAGCGGTTATCTGCAGGTCGGGTCGCACGATTGCAAGGGGCAGAGAGGGAAATCCCGCACCGCAGCCCACGTCAATTATTTTTGCGCCCTTCTTAAGACTCTTTGCCATAGCCACGCAGTCGGCATAGTGGTTCAGGATGATCTTGTCGGGCTCCTTGATGGCGGTGAGATTAAACTTCTCGTTCTCGGTCAGCATACGGACAGTCAGGTCATAAAACTGCTTTGTCCTCTGGGGTGAGAGATGGGATGACAGGCCGTTTGCGGAGAAGATCTTATTAAGCTTTGAGGTAAAATCCTTTTCTTTTATTTCTATCATAATCAACCTCGTTTTTTCTTTAATTATAGCCCAAATCTCCCGTCTTGTCAAGGAAAAAGCCGATAGGCAAAAAAATATTATCATATTATTGAAAAAAACAAAGATTTGTGATAAAATATAAAATAGGAAATTATGTGTCACATCACACTTTTGCTTGAATGGAGAAGGATCATGACAAAAAATAAGCTTGGATGCGGTGAGCTGATCAATAATCTGAAAAATATCGGTCTTGTTACCTTGGGTACGTTGATGCTGGCGTTCGGATGCGCCGTTTTCGTGGTTCCCTTTGATCTGGTTACGGGAGGAGTTACCGGCTTTTCTATCGTAATTGACAATATTGTGAACATCCCGCCTATCACCTTGCCTATTCTCGGTGAGATGCCCTTTATTGATATCGTTGTATTTGTTGTCACCTGGATTCTGTTCTTCCTTGGCTTGATCTTTCTCGGCAAGGATTTTGCTCTTAAAACGCTGATATCGTCAATTATTTACCCCATTGGTCTGTATCTTTTTGGCCTGTTGGTAAATCCTGATGTGCTTGGCGGCTTCTTCTGTATTTCTTCAAATCCCGAGTACTCCAGCATTGCGCTGATCTTCGCCGCTCTCTTTGGCGGTCTGTGCGTGGGTGCGGGATGCGCGCTTACCTTCCTGGGCGGCGGCTCTACGGGCGGTATGGATATTCTGGCGTTTATGATCTGCCGCGTGATGAAAAGGTGGAAGAGCTCTACCGTTATCTTTGCCATTGACGCTACCATCGTTATGCTTGGTATGTTTGTAAACGGTGATCTTATACTCACTCTCCTGGGCGTAATCTCCGCCTGGATCACCGCTATGGTTATTGATAAGATATTTATCGGCAGCGACCGCGCCTTTACAGCTCAGATCGTGTCGGATAAGTTTGAGGAGATCAATCTTGCTATCAGAGATGAGGTAAGACGCACTACCACTATGATCGTTGCCTACGGTGGCTACTCCCGCCAGTCCAAGACCGTTCTCTCTGTTACTTTTACAATGCGCCAGTATGCCGATCTTATGAGGGTTATCAAGCGCATAGATCCCTCCGCCTTCGTCAGCATATCCCGAGCTCACGAGATAAACGGAGAGGGCTTTACCTGGGGCGAGCACGACTGATCTTGCCGTGATGCAAAATATTTATCGTGTTTCGTTGGTTTCTCTCCTCTGAGCAGATTTCTACACCGTCGTTGATTACCTTAGTACTGCACAAAACCCTTTGTCTAACGGTTATAAATGGCGATGTGAGTGATAATTTGTTAAAAAAACTGACTGTTTTCACAGTCAGTTTTTTATGTACTCTTTACTTTTTAAGTGAACTGACAAGACCTATTACACCGTCTACGGTCAGAAGTATTCCCGTGATAACGATTAATATATCAAGTCCGTTTCCAAATGCCAGAATCAAGCCGACTACTACGCTGAGTATGGGGAAAATCATATCCTTTATTTTTGGCTTTCTATGATTTAATACCTCAAGCAGGTCTGCAATTCCTTTTACTGCAATAAGAATACCGAGAACAAGCAGAACTATTGTTGCTGCCACCCAGCCAAGAAGGATAATTGCAAGACCTATGAACAGGTTGATACCGCCGGCGGTATAGTTTTTTCTAAGCAACTCAAGTACACCTGAAATAATAAATGCTGCTCCTGTGACGGTCATTGCCCAACTGAGCATTTGCGATTTGAATATAACAAGAAGCAAGCCGATGATGATATATAGTACCGATGAGAATAGTATGGGATTAGTTTTCTTTGCCATTATTATTGTTTCCTTTCCAAAAAAATATCACATAAAGTATATCATATCGTATATAAAAAATCAATAAATAAAAGATAATAAGAAAATAAGAAAATATTTTTGTCATATATTGCATTTTGTCGCAAGTTGTGATAAAATATTAAGGTTGAAAATATACTGTTTGAAAGGCTACGAAATGAAGCGTACTGATTTAAGAAATATTGCTATAATCGCCCACGTTGACCACGGCAAGACCACCCTAGTTGACGAGATGCTGAGACAGGGCGGTATATATCGCGAAAATCAGGAGCCCGAGGACAGAGTTATGGACTCGGGCGATCTTGAGCGTGAGCGCGGTATTACCATCCTTGCCAAGAATACCGCTATTCACTATAAGGGCGTAAAAATAAATGTAATTGACACCCCCGGCCACGCCGATTTTGGCGGTGAGGTTGAGCGTATACTCAAGATGGTAAACGGCGTTATCCTCCTGGTTGATGCGGCGGAGGGCCCTATGCCCCAGACACGCTTTGTGCTGGAGCGCGCGCTTGCGATGAACCACCGTGTTATCGTAGTTGTTAACAAGGTTGACCGCCCCGACGCCCGTCTTGACGAGATAGGTGACGAGGTTCTTGAGCTTCTCCTTGAGCTTGATGCTACCAATGAGCAGCTTGACTCTCCTATGCTCTTCTGCTCGGGCAGAGCGGGTACTGCATCCTTTGACCCCCATACTCCCGGCAAGGATCTGACGCCTCTTCTTGACACCATCTTGGAGTATATGCCCGCTCCCGACGGCGAGGAGGACGAGCCTCTGCAGCTGCTCGTATCCTCTATTGACTACAACGATTTCGTTGGCCGTATCGGTATCGGTCGCATTGAGAGGGGTATGATCAAGCAGGGACAGGGCGTTGTCGTATGTAATTATCACGGCAACAGCAAGAACAGACCTGCCAAGATCGTTTCTATCTATCAGTTTGACGGTCTTAAGCGCGTGCCCGTAACCGAGGCGCAGGTAGGTGATATAATCTGCTTCTCCGGCTGCGAGGATATTTCCATCGGCGATACCGTCTGCTCTCCTGCAAAGGTAGAGCCTCTTGAGTTCGTTAAGGTTGGCGAGCCTACTATGGAGATGACCTTCTCGGTAAACGATTCTCCCTTCGCAGGCAAGGAGGGTAAGTTTGTCACCTCCCGTCATCTGCGCGCCAGACTCTATAAGGAGCTGCTGCGTGACGTTTCTCTGCGTGTCAGCGACGGCGAGACCACCGACTCCTTCCGCGTAGCGGGCAGAGGAGAGATGCACCTCTCTATTCTTATTGAAAATATGCGCCGAGAGGGATATGAGCTTTGCTGCTCCAACCCCAGAGTGCTTTACAAGGAAATTGACGGCGTACGCTGCGAGCCTATTGAGAAGGTTATAGTTGACGTACCCGAGGAATATATGGGCTCTGTAATGGAAAAGCTGGGCTCCAGAAAGGGTACTCTTGACGATATGCAGCTTCACGGCAGCCGTCAGAAGCTCTTCTATACCATTCCCACCCGTTGTCTGTTCGGTTATCGCTCCGAGCTGCTTACCGATACGCGCGGCGAGGGACTTATCTCCTCTATTTTCGCAGGCTATGAGCCCTTCCGCGGGGAGATAAAGACCCGCTTCACCTCCTCTCTCGTTGCATCCGAGAAGGGTGTTTCCACCACCTACGGTCTCTATCAGGCACAGGACAGAGGACCTCTGTTCATCGGCCCTGCCACCCCTGTATACGAGGGTATGATCGTTGGTGAAAATCCCAAGCCCGATGACATTGAGGTTAATGTTTGTAAGGAAAAGCATCTGACTGCTATCCGTTCCACCGGCGCAGATGAAAAGCTTACGCTCATCACACCCGTTCAGCTCTCTCTTGAGGAGGCTATTGAGTTTATTACCGATGAGGAGCTTATTGAGGTAACACCCAAGTCTATCAGACTCCGTAAGGTTATCCTTGATACTCCCGCCCGTAAGAGACTTCAGGCGCAGAAGAGAGCCGCTCTTAAGGAACAAAATAAGTAAAAAAATAAAAAATCTCCCGTTTTTCGGGAGATTTTTGTTTTATAAAATGGCGCTTACTTTATTTATATGGCGCTTTGTTTATAAAATGCGAGGCCTTTTTATTAAAAAACTTTTTTCCTCTTTTTGTTACACATACTTGCCGCCCGATCTGTGCAAATTAATACATAGCAAATCAAGTGGCTTGGAGAAATGATTATGAAAAAGAGAAATGCAATGAGGCTTTTGTGCTTCATTTTAACTATATATACGCTCCTCTGTCCTCTCTGTTTTACGGTTGGGGCAGAGGAGATGTGCGATAAGACATCCTCGGTAGCTGAGGAAAGTGTACCCGTCATTGCCGATGACACCCTGGTGGGCTCAAGATTCTGGGAGCTGTTCTTTGGTGAGAAAAAGGAGCAGAGCGAGGAGGTAAGGCTCATTCCCGGCGGAGGCGTTTTCGGTGTGAAGATCAAGCAAAAATATGTGACCGTCACCGAGTCTCAGGGTGTGCCCGCTTTACGAAGCGGAGATGTTATACTGTCAGTAGACGGTGAAGCGGTGAAAAGCGCCTCGGATGTAAAAAGAATGGTAGAAAAGTCCGAGGGCAATAGCCTGACCATACGCGCTCTGCACCAGGGCAGCGAGCTTGCCGTAGAGATACGCCCCAGCCTTGTAGACGGTGAGTACAGAATAGGTCTGTCTCTTCGCGACAGCGCGGCGGGGCTTGGTACAATTACCTTTATTGACCCCGAGACCGGCGTATTTGGCGGACTTGGTCACGGCATCTGCGACGCGGATAGCGGCGAGGTGATCCCTATGGAGAGGGGTGAGGTGCTGGGCGTCATTCTCGGTGGTATTCATAAGGGTGAGAGCGGTAAGCCGGGCGAGCTTTCGGGTGTTCTGACCGAGCGCAGACTCGGCGAGCTGAGCGGCAACGGTGAGTGCGGTGTTTTCGGTGTTCTGAGAGATTTACCGTATGGCAGCACAGAGCCTATTCCTATTGGCAGGCGGGATGAGGTTTGTGAGGGGGAGGCTACTATCATATCAACTCTGAAAAACGGAAAACCCGCAGAGTATAAAATAGAAATATATGATATTGACAGAGATTCCTCTGGCTCAAAATCCTTCCGTGTCCGCGTGACTGACGAGGCTCTTAAGGCTTTGACAGGCGGTATTGTCCGCGGTATGTCGGGTAGTCCCATTATCCAGAACGGCAAGCTCGTTGGTGCGGTCACTCACGTCTTGGTGGCAGATCCCACAGAGGGATATGGCATTTTTATTGAAAATATGCTGAGCGCTACCGGAATGGGGGAGGGAAAGCGCGCCGCGTAAAGTCCTTTATCCGATATATGTCGGTTTACCTCGGTCAAAGAAAAAAGAGGGTGAAGTCACCCTCTTTTTATTTTTATTTCTTATTGCCGACTCTCCTTGTGGGTTTTGGCAAGGGTCTGCTATCCGTAACGTCGGCAGAAAGGTATTCGCCCGAGTAGAATATCTCGCCCAGCTTTGCCAGCATGATCCGTCTGCCGTCGTTGACAGAGATGGCGTATACATGGCGGCGTGCCGCATCCCCGAACTTCAGGGCAACGGTGATCTCTCTGCTTCCTACCGTGATTTCGGATCTGGCATTTCTCGCTATCCTGATAAGGTCGCGTATCTCTCTGTCACAGAGAGGCAGGTCCTCCTCGGTGCGAATAAGAATGCTAAGCCTCTCGTTGTCGTTGGTTATCTCCACCTCGGCAAAGCATCTGCCGTACAGATATGTAAACAGAGTCTTGAAAAAGTACGCCATATACTCGGGGCAGAGCAGAACTCCGCTGTATGATGCCACGCTTACTCCGGCGTGCGCCACACCGCGAAATCTCTCATTAATAAAATCACCGATAGCATATGCCATACCCTCGGCAGGCAGAACCCTTGATGCAGGGTCAATCGGCATTGCATCTCTTATATTATATTCCTTGATAAAGCTCGTTTTATCCATTTTATACCCAATCTGATATTATTTCGCTATTATTTTATCAGATTTTGTTGGTAAAATCAATAGATAAAGGCTATATTTGCCCAACTTATGAACGAAAATAAAAAAGTGTTGCAATTAGGATCAAAATATGATAATATATGATTAGTAAATATGTCTTTTTGAAAGGAATAGGATATGGAAGAGCTTTATTCTGTTAAGCTGTCAAAGGTAATAAGCGAGTTTGGGCTTGAGGAGCTGTATATGCCCGACCTTGGTGATAATATAGACATCACCTGCAGCCGTGTAAACCGTCCAGGACTTCAGATAGTAGGATTCTATGATTACTATGAGCAGGCAAGATTGCAGATAATCGGCAAGGTGGAGAATATGTATCTCTCAAAGATGCCGGAAAAGGAGAGGCTTGCAAAGCTGTCGGATTTCTTCAAGACCCAGCCCGCAGGTGTGATATACACCTCCTCTCTCCCTGTGGATGAGGCTATCGTTGCCCTGGCAGAGAAGAACGGAGTTCCCCTCCTGCGCACACCGAAGTCTACCTCCGACTTTATGGCTGCCCTTATCGCATATCTTAATGTAGAGCTCGGTCCTCGCATCACCCGTCACGGCGTTCTTGTAGAGGTGTACGGCGAGGGTATTCTCCTTCTCGGTGACTCGGGAGTAGGTAAGAGCGAGACCGCCATAGAGCTTATTAAGCGCGGCCACAGACTTATTGCGGATGATGCCGTTGAGATCAAGCGCGTTTCCGCCACCACTCTTATCGGTAAGGCACCCGAGATAATCCGTCACTATGTAGAGCTGCGCGGTATCGGTATCGTGGATGTACGCCGCCTCTTCGGTATGGGCGCAGTTAAGGAGAGCGAGAAGATTGATCTTATCATTAACTTAGAGCCCTGGCAGGATGACAAGATGTATGACCGTCTCGGTCTTGATGAGCGCACCACCGACATTCTCGGCATCAGCGTTCCCAGCATTGTTCTCCCCGTTTCTCCCGGTCGTAACCTCTCAGTAGTAATTGAGGTTGCCGCCATGAATAACAGACAGAAAAAGATGGGCTTCAACACCGCCGAGGAGTTTAATAAGCGCTTAATGGAATCCATGGGCCTTTCTTAAAGGTCAGATTTGGCTCATATCGCAGATTGCTCCCACTCGCAGTAGCCTTCTACAGCTTCGGGTCGCACTCCACGATCTGATCTCAAATCTGCCTCTTTAAGACGCCTGTTGCGGAGCTTGGTTTTTTATCGCCGACTGCAAGGCTTGACGTAGGTAACTACGCCTTG
>JAZSIK010000008.1:0-1515 GCA_045533775.1 Eubacteriales bacterium | reverse complement strand
CTACAGACTGCTGACCCTGATCAGCCTTAGAATAACGACGGTTTACTCCGATAGAGAAGCCACAAACTGAAATGCCACTTGTAGTCTGCTTAAGCTCGGGGTCTGCCGTCATGTGGCCCATAAGAATGACCTTATTCAAATCTGCTATAGTTATGACCATCCTTTCAAATAAAGTATGCAGTATAAACTGCTGATTAGCGAAAATTAAGCCTCGGTTACTTCAACCTCAGCGGGAGCTTCGGGAGCTTCAACAACTTCCTCAGCAGGAGCTACCTTCTCAATCTTGGTTGTGGTCATGTAACGAAGAACGCCTTCGGTGATACCAAGCACACGCTCAAGCTCAAGAGGGGAGCTGGGTTCGCTCTTATAAGAAACAAGCACATAATATCCTTCGGTGATGTAGTTGATAGGATATGCGAGTCTGCGCTTGCCCCACTCGTCAACGGTAACGTCAGTGCCGTTCTCGTTAATGAGAGTTACGAACTTCTCAACAACAGCCTTTGCATCCTCTTCAACAAGGTTGCCGCTTACTGCAAAGAGAGTCTCGTAAGAACAAATCTTCTTTTCCATCTGAATTTTACCTCCTTTTGGTCTTTTGGCCGTCTTGCGACAGCAAGGGGTTGGGCACACTTGCCCAAACTACCTGAGTATTATATCACAAGCATTTATATTTGTCAATAGGAAAGCCAAAAATATTTTATATTTTATTATTGATTTTTTATTTAATATATTGTATAATATTGTAGAATGACTGTTGGGAGGTGTCGGGATGACTGTTTCTGAGAAGGCCTATGCCAAAATCAATTTGTTTTTGAATGTCAAGGGACGCAGGGAAGACGGATATCACGACATAGAAACTCTGATGCAGTCGGTGTCTCTCGGCGACGATATTACTCTCAGCGCGACACGATCCGAGGAGAAAGCCATCATCATTCGTTCATCCGACAGTACTCTCAAAACAGATGAAAACAATCTTATATACAAGTCTGCCGCTAAATATATGTCATATTTTGATATATCTGCAATGGTAGAGGTGGATCTGGTAAAACGGATCCCCATAGGAGCAGGCCTTGGAGGAGGATCGTCGGATGCAGCCGCAACGCTTCGTGCGATGAATAAAATATTCGGTCGTGCAACAAAAAAACAGCTTCTTGATATGGCGGCTGAGATCGGTAGCGACATTCCTTTCTGCCTGGTTGGTGGAGCCGCTTTGTGTATGGGCAGAGGGGAAAGAGTGTTTCCGTGTAAGCATAGCTTTTATCCACATATAGTTATTGCTATTGGTAATGGCAGGGTATCAACTCCCGCGGCGTATGCTCTCTTAGACGAACAGTACGGCGATTTTTCAGCACACAACAGAGAGAGGTGCTATGATGCGGATCATCTGCCTCTATACAACATCTTTGAGTCTGTAATCAGATCAGATGAGATAGAGGACATCAAGCGAATAATGCTTGAATGCGGCGCGCCCGTTACTTTAATGAAGTCGGAAGGCCAAGCGGTCTTAGGAAGACA
>JAZSIK010000073.1:0-4215 GCA_045533775.1 Eubacteriales bacterium | reverse complement strand
TCGTAGACGAGGCAACAACACCCGATGCAGAACCCGCAGGAGACCTGTTCGCAAATGCAGAAGAGCCTGTAGTTGTTCCCACCACTGAGGCAGCAGTATTTGAGCAGACAGTATCCGCAACTGTGCTTGAGGATGAGGCCGCAATTCCCGCAGCAACCGAGCCCGTAGTTATTGCAGGTGTAGTAACACCCGATGCAGAGCCCGCAGTTGATCTCTTCGCAAATGCGGAAGAGCCTGTTGCAGTTCCTGTGACCGAGGCAGCAGTATACGAGAACACCGTATCTACAACTGTGCTTGAGGATGCGCCCGCAATTCCCGTTATTATTGAGTCCGACGAGATTGATGAAACCACCACTCCCGCGGCAGATCCTATAATCCATACTCTTGTTGAGGAAGAAACTCTAGTTATCCCCGTAACCAAGACTATTGTCTACGAGGAGGATGGCAGAACAACGGTTATCACAGACGAGAAGCCTACCGATAAGACCCACACCGCTATCGTTGAGGAAAAGCTTGTTGAGCTTCCCGCAGGCGCTAATGTCTTTGAGACTCAGGATACCACACCTATTACGGATGCTCCCGCAGAGCAGACCGTTACTCCTGTGGAGGAGGTTGAAAAGACAAAGACCGTTATGGCTACCCGTACAACGATTATTGAGGACGATGAAGTCGTAGCTCAGATCACCGAGTACAAGCCCGTTGAAGAAAAGCCCACCGTGCTTTCTGACGAGCCTGTGAAGGAAGAAGCACCTATTGTTCTCTCCGATACACCCGTAGAGGAGGAGAAGAGCGAGCCCGCTCCCGAGAAGAATGCAGTTCATATATCTACAATTCCCACCACTCAGGGCGGTAAGGTTAAGCACGAGGATCCTATGATTCCTATCATTCCTCCCATCAAGGCAAAGGGCGTTGGCTCCGGCGCTGCAGAGACTCCCTTCGTTCTTCCCGCGACCGAGGACGGCAGACGCACAATGGCTACCTATGGCGTTCCTGAGGAAAAGGAGCCCAGCTTCACAAGCGCACTTCGTAAGGCATCTGATATTCCCGTTGCTCCTATGATTGATATTGACGGTAGCAATGAGACTGTGGAACAGCCCGAGCCCAAGCCTACACCCACACCTACAGATCCTACCGTAATTATGGCAGATTCTGATGTTGAGATTCTCTTTGACGGCGACAATGAGCCAGAACCCGAGGTTGTAGAAGAGCCTGCACCCGAGGTTGTGGAAGAGCCCGCCGAGGAACCCATAGAAGAACCTGTTGAGGAGCCTGAGGAGATTATCGTAGAGGAGCCCGTAGAGGAAATACCCGAAGAGCCCGAGCAGATAATTCCCGAGCCTGTGGAAGAGTCCGAGGTTGAAGAGCCTGCCGAGCCTGTTATAGAGCCTATTATAGAGCCTGTATTTACCGATGCAGAGCACGCAGATGAGCTTATGACAGACGAGGAAGCAGAGGAGCATATTGAAATCCTTGAGGAAGAGCCTGATAAGGTAAGAACAGGCAAAATGGATGCTATAAATCTTGATACGATTTGTGAGCACTTTGAGGATGGAGAAACCGTAACTCTTGAGGCGCTTAAGGAGAAGAAGCTTGTTCCCCAGAAGATGGGTAGAATAAAGATTCTTGCCCGCGGTACCATGACTAAGAAGCTTGAAATTATCGCGGATAGCTTCTCGCTTCAGGCTGTAAAGATGATCACCCTTGCCGGCGGTCGTTCTGAACAGTATAAATAAAAACCGATGAGGAGTCGGAAAAGCTCTGACTCCTCATAAAAAAGAACCTGTGCAAAGGCTTGCACAGGTTCTTTTCTTCATTATTAATTATATATAATTACTTTTTTATCTCATCATAGAGCTGCTTCATAATTTCTCTTGTTCTTGATTTGTGCAGCTTTACGATTCTGCGGTCGTAGGTAATGAGTCCGTTGGTCTCATCCTCTACATCGGATACCTGGGTGTATACCAGGGCGCAGATACCCTTGGAAATAAGCGGCTTGATCTCCTCAAGATAAAGCTTGTCAAAGATGTTTTCAAATTCGTCGCGGCTCTCATATGTGTTATATCCGTAGTTGCCTTCGCCAAAGAGATGTCCCTCAACGCGGTGCGCATAACCGCCAAACTCGCTGATAACGATAGGATTTTTGCCGATCTTTCCGATCTTAACCTTTTTGAAATATACGTGGTGACTGTCAACATCGCTGCGCTTTCTCCAGAACCAGCCGGATGTGGAATCAACGATTCTTGTGGGATCATAGGACTTTGCCTTGTCATACATCTTGTCTGCGCAGAACTGTCCCCAACCCTCGTTAAAGATGGTGTAATACATTACAGAGGGGAAGAAGTGGAGATGATCCATTGTTCCATACATATCTCTGGTAAATATCTCCCGCTCGCACTTGTCCCTGTGCCTGAAAAGAATAGGCAGACGCTTGAAGCCAACTGTAGGCAGAGCGGTGTCAATAAACCAGGAATAATCAGAGTTGTTAACCATATCCTGAAATACCACTACACCCAATCTGTCGCAGAGATTATAGAATATCTCGGGCTCAATCTTAATGTGCTTTCTAAGCATATTAAAGCCCATCTTCTTTACTCTTACAATATCCTCCTCATATCCATAGGAGGTGGCAGGCAAGAAAATACCGTCGGGATAATATCCCTGATCAAGCAGACCGTTAAAGAGATATGGCTTGCCGTTAAGTGTCAGCCTCGGAATGCCCTTGAAGCTTTTGACGCCGATCTCACGAAGAGCAAAGTAACTATCAATTTTATCCTCGCCGGACTTGATGCTGAAGTGATAGAGGTGAGGATCCTCGGGAGTCCAGAGGTGCTTGTCAACGGGAGAAATGGTGATCTCCTTGCCGTCAAACTCATATGTTCCGCCGCCCTCAAGAGTGAGGGTTTTATGATGGTCGCCACCAATAACCTTAATCTTAACATTTTCAGTGGTAGGAGTCACCCTTATGCCTTCAATATATCTTTCGGGCACAGATTCCAGCCACACGGTCTGCCATATACCGCTGATAGGGGTATACCACATTCCGCCGCGCTCTCTCTTCTGCTTTCCGTAGGGGTAGAGTCCCGACAGATCGTCCTTTACTCTTACATACAGCTCGTTTTCGCCCTCACACAGCAGATTTGTTATTTCCGCCTTGAAGGGAAGATATCCACCGTCGTGGGATACGGCGTGCTTGCCGTTTACATATACCTCGCATATGTTGTCCACCGCACCGAAATGCAGTAGAACTCTTCCTCTCATAAATCCTTCCGGCAGGCTGAAGGTGCGCTTATAATGCAGAACACTGTTCTCGGACATGTTTCTCTCAATACCGGAGGCAGGGCTCTCGGGAGGGAAGGGCACGAGTATTTTCTCGTTGTATGTCGCAGGATTGTCCTCTGATTCGCTTACATAGAAATCCCACTCTCCGTTAAGACAGATGTAAGAATCTCTTACCATAGAGGGGCGGGGATAATCCGCCCAGGGCAGACGCCTGTCCATTTTTTCCATATATTCTGTTGTCAGATTTGTGTATTTTGCTTCACTCATATTGCGATCCTCGTGTACTTATTAATTATCATCTATAATATTTTATCATTTTATATAAGAAAAAACAATAGCTTTTGTTTCTTTTTTAGTAGATAAACAGATAATTTATTGACAATAAACAAAAAACGCACTATTTTTTCTAACACTCTTACAGGCGAAAAAGCTGTAAAAAGATTGAAATTGCTGTTTGCTTGTGGTACAATATATAATGTTGAGTTGTTTATATTTTCAGAATCAACGGATGAAAGGATGTGATAAAATGTTCAGAGAGGGCTTTGACAATGAAAAATATCGCAAGCTGCAGTCTCAGAAGATAAAGGAGCGCATATCGCTCTTCGGCGAAAGGCTCTACCTTGAGTTTGGAGGCAAGATATTTGATGACTTCCACGCCTCTCGTGTTCTGCCGGGTTTCGCTCCCGACAGTAAGATAAAGATGCTCGTTGAGCTGCGTGACGATGCGGAGATAATCGTATCTATAAACGCCGAGGATATTGAGAAAAACAAGATTCGCGGCGATATAGGCATAACCTACGATGTAGACGTGCTCCGCCTGATAGACGCATTCCGGGGCTACGGCCTGTACGTCGGCTCGGTTGTAATGACGCGCTACCGTGAAAGCCCTGTGGCAGACGCCTTCTTGAAGAAGCTTGTCGCACTTGGAATAAAGGT
>JAZSIK010000050.1:0-19061 GCA_045533775.1 Eubacteriales bacterium | reverse complement strand
CCGTAAATAAAGCAGGCTGCGCCGGGTTTTTCCGAATTGTATTTTTGATATCCTGTTTCGGGGTTACACCACTCTGCGATAGCCATACCTCCGGCGGAAAATCCACCGATAAGGTAATTACTTGGATCAACGTTAAACTCATCTGCATGCTCGGTAATAAAGCTTACCGCCTTATAGATATCCTCGGCAAGAGTTTCGGGCTTGTCGCCAAAGTTCTCGGAAATGCGATAAGTAAGGCAAAACGCCGTATAACCAAGATCATTAAAGGCTGCTGCGACAGGCAATGATTCCATCGGGGTACACACGGACACAAATCCACCGCCTGCTAAAAGCAAAACGTAAGGGCGTTTTTCTTTATTATCTGAGGCCAGGCAATAAAGGCTTACCTGCTCTTTTTGCTCATTCTCTTTTATTTCATCCTCGGTGAAAAGAGGATAATAAACATCCTCGCCTGCTTTTACCTTATCCGAAAGTCTTGTCACGCCGTAAACGAAATCGTTTGGGTTCCAGGCGGGTGATCCAATGTGCGCGATCAACGGGTTTGAAATGTGCACTCCTATGCCTTGACCTATATATAAATTCTCGCTTATCTCTGCCAGCTCAGGTCGGCTGTTCATAAGAAAAATTGGGGTAAACATCGTTATAGGTGTAAACCAGCTGAGCAACCACGTTGCTATGCAAATAATGATCAAAATTATACCAGTAATAGCAACAGTCTTCTTTGTCATATTAATCCACCTCCGTAAATGCGTATTCTCCGCTTGACAGAGCGCGTTTTTCCTTTCCAATTTCTACGAAGCACTCGCAGCTAACGGGAACGCTAATGCTATAAACCGTCCCTCCTTCTCTTCTTTGCCACGAAGCCTTTATTTCTCCGTATGGAGTGTCAAGACATACAGATGCGTGAGTCAGACCTCCGCCAATTACGGGTGCAAATCTGAAGCGCTTATATCCGCCTTCTATAGGCTCTATTCCTGCCACTCTGCTATAAAGGAAATTGCCGACGGCACCGTGGGAATAGTGATTGAAGGATACCATACAGTCATTTTTGTCCTCATTATGAAAAGCACCGTCATATCCCAAAGCGTCCCAGCGCTCCCAAATGGTTGTAGCACCCGCCTTCACCTCGTAAAGCCAAGATGGACATTCTTCATTCAAGAGCATTCGGTATGCCTCGTCTACATAATCGTTATCTGCAAGGGCAAACAGCACATAAGGTGTACCGGGGAAGCCTGTGCCGACGTGATAATTTGACTTTTTCACCAGCTCCGAGAGATTTTTTGCAGCGGTTTTCTTCTCCTCACCAGTGAATATACCAAAGTGAAGTGGTAGGACGTATGCCGTCTGAAATTCCTCACGAAGCTTTCCACATCCGTCAGTAAATGCGCGCCTATAGCCTTCGGTAAATTCCTCCGATAGCTTTTTGTAATATGCGAGATCCTTTTCCTCGCCTAACAATCCTGCAATTTGCGAAAGGATATTCGCCGAGTTTACGATACAAGCCGTTGCTGTCCATTTTCCTCGTGCCATCCAGCTCTTCCAGTTGCCCTCGGGAGCGCACCAATCTCCGTAGTGATGAAAACTCCAAACGCGTCTGTTGTTTCCAAACGAAAGAAACTCTGCAAGAAGTCTACACGCGCTTATATATTTTTTCATCGTGGGATACATACGTCGCAATAGCGAGATATCCCCCCTTGCCCTGTATTCTGCCCAAGGCACCAATATACAGCTGTCCCCCCAGAAATCTATGGGCATTTTCACGTTTGTTTCAAACACTCCCGGTACTTTAACGTGAGGGATGATTACGGGAATGCCACCCAGCTTTCCTTGCTCGGACCGCATATCAAGAAGCCATTTATCAAAAAAGCGACTCATATTAAAATTGAAGCACGCAGTAGGCGAGAAAAATGCAATATCACCCGTCCAGCCCATGCGCTCGTCACGCTGGGGACAATCGGTTGGTATATCAATAAAATTAGACCTAGCACTCCAAACGATGTTTGACTGTAATTTATTAAGGCGTTCGTCAGAGCAGACAAAAGAGCCTGTGCGCTCAATATCCGAAGAGAGCGCAAGAGCAGATAGACTGATGTCCTCTGCCTTTATGCCTGAAACGCTGACGTAACGGAACCCCATATATGTAAATTTCGGCGAATAGCTCTGCTCACCGTCCTTACATATATACGTAGCAGTTGCCTTTGCTGAGCGAAGTGCTTCGGTAAAAAGCCTTCCGTTTTGCAATATCTCAGCGTGGCGAAAAACTATCTGCTGTCCTTGTTTTCCATTAATGGTTGCTTTGATCACGCCTGCGATATTTTGCCCGAAATCATAAATTATTTCATCATCCGACTTCGTCACACATATAGGTGGAAGCTCATTATAGGCACGAACGAGTGCTCCGTATTGCGCTGTGATATTACTTTTCCACTTTATTTTCTCTTCGGTGGCGTCTTTCCATTTAACTCTTTTTAAGTCGCAGGTAGCGTCGTAGGTCTCGCCGTCGTAAAACTCGGCAAATTTATATTGTCCCTCGGTCGTAATCTGCCAATTTTTATTACTGCCAAAGACCTCTACTTTGCCGTCGTCAAAGGTCACGCGTATCTCGCACAAGAAGGCTTGACGGTCTGCATATATACGGTTCACACGCTTATGCGTATATGCACCGACAGCCCATCCGCCAGCAACCACAGCAGTCAGCTCACCGCCCCCCTTGGCAAGCTCGGTTATATCGTAATATTGATACTGAAGCTGATTCTTATATGAAGTAAAGCCTGGAGAAAAATAATCGTATCCGACATCAGAGCCGTTGAAAAACAGCTTATAAATACCAACCGCCGTAGAGTATATTTCCACCTTTTTCGCAGGTCTGCCAAATACAAGATTATATTTAAAGGTCAGGGGCTTGGGAGATGTGCTCTTTTGGGTAAAGTGATAGCTACCGTCGGTGATCCATTTTGCCTGCCACGATTCATCAAGCTTTCCTGTGCGAAATATCATTTCCCTCTCGGCTTTTTCTCCGAAATTATCCTCTGCTACCACCCTAACGGTATATTCGGTATGAGGTTCAAGCGGCTTTCCTGCATAGGCTATTGCTATTTGTTCAGTTGTTTCTAACCTCCATCCGTTGACAGTAATTAGAGCTTTTTTTAGCTTTGCCTCCTGCCTATCGCTTTTAAGTGCGAAAGAAAAACGGGGATTTTTATTGTCTGTAACGCAATTTTCTATTAAGTTTTCGGTTGAAAGTCTGCTTATTTCAAGCATTTTCTCACCTCTTGATTATTTTTTTATTTTGTTCTTTTTTGCTTGGTACTTAGCTTCCTGCTCCTCAAAGGAAAGGCCTCTTTTTTCACAGTACGCCTTCAGCTCTGCAATGCGGCTTTCCTCTGCCTCTCTTTCTGCCTGCTCCTGCTCCATACGAAGCCTTTCCGCAGGCTCGATCCACTCCTCTCCCGCAGCCAAAACTGCGGCCTTCTGACGCGCCAAAATGGTATTATGATCCTCTTCCATATGCTTTTCCACGTCAATGGGAAGTATGAGCAGAGCACAGACGATATAGCCTATCATCATAAAGCCTATATAGCACCATATAAATACATTGTTTGTTGCTGCGTTCTGTGCAGATGCAATAACATTTCCCGTTGCAGAATCAATAACAGGTGCAATATAACCGGTAGCGTTTAGCATACCGTTGAATATACCCTGACACAGACTTTGTAAAACCGACATAATAATACCCGATACCGATACCGAGAGTCCATCGCATCTAAAGCCGTTTTTCGCCTCTACGTGATCAAGGACGTCTGCTATCAATGCGTAAATAACGTATGCAGCAGGTGCTGCACCGAGGCACTTTAAAAACATACCGATAACGACCGTAACCCATGAATACGGATTGATAAATGCGATAAGGCAGCCTGCCGCCGAAACGATAAGGCCGTAAAAAATGCTGTTTCTTATGCCAAATTTATTTGTAAGCGGCCAAACAAATAAAACTGCCGCAGCATAAGGAATTCCCGTAACTATACCAAGTACCGACTGAGTAAAGCCGTCCTGATACGTACCGAGAATATAGTTGCAGTAGTACGCCATCGAGAAATTCTGCATAGTTCCAACGAATTGGAAAATAAAGAAGAACAGCATTATCAACATCCAATATTTATTGGTAAACAGTGCTTTAAGCTGCTTTCCAAGAGAAATCTTTTCTTCTTTAATGTTCAGCTTTACTGTCTCTTCGGTTATTCTCTCACGAGTGAAATAATACTGTAGAGTAACGAAGATGAGCGACACCGCCGCCATAATCGACATATAGATAAGCCAAACCGTCTTATCGTTGTTGAAGAAAGGTACGATAATTGGCATCACGATTGAACCAAAGCTGCTGGCAGCCGTACCCGCAATACCACTGACCGAAGAAAGAAGCGAACGCTGCTTTTCATTTCTCGTAGATAGTGGCACCATCAGGCTATTGGCAACCGAATAAAGCGGGTAAGCAACGGAGTAGTAAATTATATATGATATCGCAATCCACGCAAGCATCACGGTTTGATTTCCTGACGGTATGGCAAACATCAAAACCGATGATATTGCAATGAGAACTCCCGCAAGTAACAGGTATGGTCTGGCCTTGCCCTGCGGAGTTCTCGTTCTATCCACCATTAATCCTACTACAAAGTTTCCTAAAGCGATAAGTATGGCGGAAATTAGCGGGAAGATGGATAAGAACTCCATTGCACCGTCGCTGAGATTGAGAACATCCGTCCAATAGGTGTTTAGATATGTAACAAAAATCTGACTTGTAAGCATACCGCCAATAGGACCTATAAGATATCCCAAAGCTATTTCTTTAAATCTTACGTTAGCAGATCTGATCCTCGTTTTTAAAACATGCAATGAAAAAAATGCATTCTTTTTAAAAATTCTATTATCCATCTTTCATTCTCCTTATATTTTAATACATTTTATTTTAACATATTTTTTTATATATTTGGTTGTTTTGGCACAAACGTAAAAAAACAGGCACAAGTGCCTGTTTTTTTATATTATTTTTATACCTTATCCGTTTATTGGAAAGATTAAGCGCAAGATAAATATTCCATCATCATTCTTAATAAGCAAGCTTCCATCATATTTTTCCACAATGAATTTGATGGATTTTAATCCGATACCATGGTTTTCTTTATCCTTTTTATTCGTAAGGGGCATTCCGTTCTTAAACTTTATTTTACCCTCGTAATAATTCTCTATCTGAAAATAAAGAAGACCGCCTTGTGTACCTATATTGATACTGATTGTTCTTTTGTCCGGATCTTTAAGCTCACTTACGCTTTCAATTGCATTATCAATTGCATTACCGAGCATCGTGTACAAATCTATCGCTTGGATTTTGTCTATTCCCTGTGTGTTAATGTTACAGGAAAGTCTTATGTTTCTATCAAGACAATAAAGGCTCTTTTCCGTGAGTAGAACATTTAATACCTCGTTGTCGGTGTTAATACCACAATCATAAATCATAATTGCCTTTTCGGTTTCGCTGAAGAGCTCGTTTTTTTCCTCCTCTTTAGCAAAGCGCAATGCCTTGATTTGATGCTTCAGGTCATGGCATCTTCTGTTAATTATTTCTATGCTACTCTTTGAAAGCTCATATTGCCTTGATTTCTCTGCCATAACCGAAGATTGAAATTGCTTCTCCCTCCTGAGAGTGCTTACCATAGAAAACTGAATATTAAATATTAAAAAGGCAATACAATACAGTATTGAAACACCGATACAGAAATACTGCAAAAGTACTCTTATATTACTGAGCTCCGGTACATCCTTGAATCCTGTTACTACCCAGTCTACTACACCTCCGCACAAGCTGCTGATAATAGATAATATAACAATCATTATCAAATACATCATGAGATTTCGTTTGTTTTCAACTATAGAAAGATCGCTTTCGTTGTCAACGTACCTTACCAGAAGAAAATACGTAAGCAAATAAATACAAACGTAAATAAGAAGTGTTATTGCAATATACAAAAGAGTATTGTCTTCCGGTAGCGTGGGAAGGAGTGTCCTGACTAACCAATATCTTACTATTACCGTTGCAATATGCTGAATCAACGTTCCGAGTATTACACGATACAACGCCCCGCAAATTCCCATTTTGAAGCAAAAAATAAGATAAAATGCGCTAATAAAGGTTAAAAAGGTCCACCAAAGTCCACCTATAACGCCGAAAACTATAAACGAACCACCGTTTAAGAAATACCACTGCAGAAGTAAATATATTTGCGCAAACGCCAAACCAAAAACAAAACCGGATATGGCTCTTATCCAAAAATGATTTCGTTTTGGCGCGGAATTAATTGCAAACATAAATTCTGCAATAAGAAGTCCCGCCATAAAGCGTATCAAATCAAAGGAATCCAAAAAAGTAATCATTTCTACCCCTTTATATACGTTATATAATCCTGCATAAAGCTGTTTTTCCACTTTCGGCTAATTGGAAGAACTGTATCACCTTCAATTTCGATCTCAAGCGTCTTTATCATCTTGACGTACTTCAAATTCACCAAGTAGCTTTTATGGCATCGTCTGAAGCTGTGTGTAAACAACTCCTTTTCAACGTCCTTCATACTGCTCCTCGAACGGTATTCCCCATTCTTAGTGTGATAAATGACATAGTGGAGCATTACCTCAACGTAAACTATCTCCGAGACCTTGAGGCTGCATACCCCTTCAAGAGAATCTACGACAATGCTACTGTCTTTATTAGATGAAACCTTGTGTAAAGCACGATTTATCTTCATTACAAAATCGTAATATGAAAGAGGCTTTAGCACATAATCCACAGCGTCCACCTCGTATCCGTTTATAGCATATTGAGCAACGTTGGTCACGAACATAATTACAACACTTTTATCGCGTTTTCTGATTTCTCTTGCGGCGTCCATACCGTTCATACCGGGCATATCGATATCAAAAATCATAATATCAAATTTAGCCTCTATATCCTCAAGAACCTCCTCCGAGCATGTATAATACTTCACGCTAAAGGACTGTTTTTCCTCGTTTCCCATTCTTGTAAGGTATGATTTTATGGTTTCTCGTTCGGTCATCTGATCATCAATCACTGCGATTTTTATTGCCATATATATACCTTCCGTTTCTTTTTTCACTCATAATTATAGCGAAATAAACAATCTTTGTCAATGTTTCATTTTTAAACAATATCTCAATACGTTTTTTGCCGTTCTTTGCAATTCTCCGATAGTAAGACCCTCGGGCTTTCCGCACGAGGCAATGATTGAACCATCAGACTTGCCTTTATATTTTCCAAAACGGGAAGCACCGGGCATAAAAAGATCAACCTGCGCCCGAACTCGGTAAGCCTGATTGCTTAGATTTTTAAAGTCGGGGGACTTATCGCTTACCATCCACCAATCTGTCATTACACAGCCCTCATATCCCCATTCTCCTCTGAGAATCTCGGTACAAAGATCATAATTGTAGCAGTTCAACACTCCGTTAAGCTTGTTATATGATGCCATAATAAAGTGCGGATTTGATTTCTTGATGCAGATTTCAAAGTTTTTCAGGTAAATCTCACGCAGAGCGCGTTCGCTAACCCGGGAATTGTTATGAAGCCTGTTAGTTTCTTGATTGTTGCAGGCAAAATGCTTTGGAACAGCACTTGCCCCTGCCGTCTGCACACCGTTTACGTATGCTGCTGCAAGTCCACCGGACAGTACGGGATCCTCTGAAAAATACTCGAAGTTTCTTCCACACAACGGATTACGGTGAATATTCATTCCGGGAGCAAGAAGCACGTGAGAGCCACGCTCCAGAACCTCTTTGCCAAGTCCGTATCCCAGACGATATACCAATTCATCGTCAAAAGTACATGCAAGAGCTGTGCCAATGGGAATCAACGAGGAGTGCGCCTGCAATCTCACACCGCTGGGACCGTCATTCGTGCATACAACAGGCACGCCTTTGTCTCTTAAGCTTTGCGATGTTCCTCCGAATACGGCAGCATTTCCCGGTACACCAAGCGAGCAGTTCATACCCTCAAGGCTACCTCTTGCAAGTGCTTCAAGCTCATCAAGTGAGAGCTGCGCGATAAACTCGTCAAGGCTGATTTCACCATCAACAACGTCATCAAATATATATCCTTTATCTTCACTATTAGGGACTTTTGCTGGTAAATTGTAAAGTATTCTTTGCTTTAGACTGCTATTTTCTACAGTTACGGCTTCTAATCTTGCCCTACCGCAATCATTGACAGTGCGCAAAAATGCCTTATCGGGAGCACAAACGCATATCGTTTTTCTAACGATAGTTTCTTCAATCTCAAAGCTCTTGCAAAGTATCACATCCTTTACGCTGTTACCAAGACAAAGCCTATATTCTCCACCCTCTAATATGTAACAGTTTTTGTTACCTGTAACACCTGTATCATCGTATGAGGCAAAATCGTTTATATCAAAAGTAAGCGTTATTGCTTCCTCCTCGCCGGGAGCAAGCTCCTTTGTTTTTGCGTAAGAAACAAGTACCTTTTCAGGCTTGCCAAGCTTACCCTGCGGAGCAGAAAGATAGAGCTGAATTACTTCCCTGCCACTATAGCTGCCAATGTTTTTCACGGTAACGTTAACTGAAATCTTTTCCTCTATTTCTATACTGTCTGTGCGTATTGGAAACTGCGTATAGCTTAAACCGAATCCAAAGGGGTAAAGCTCCTTATTCTTCAAGTGCTTGAAGGTCTCAAATGCACGGTAACCGACGTATATATCTTCGGTATATTCGGTTTCTTTTCTCTTACCAAAGCTTTCGGTTGATAAATAATCGTTAATATCTGCAATTGTACACGGTAGCTTACCGCAGGGGGAAACCTGCCCTGAAAGCACGTCGGCAACACCGTTTCCACTTTCCTGTCCTCCCTGCCAAGCATATAAAACTGATCCTATGTTATACTTTTCAACCCAGGACATATCTATAATTGATCCGCAATTAAGAACTACGCAAATCTTTTCAAAGCATGAAGAAACTGTCTTTAGAAGTTGTTCCTCATCTCTTGTCAGATACCAGCTTCCGCGTATGGTTTTGTTCTCTCTGTCCTCGCCTGCCGAGCGACCAATAACCACTATAGCAGCCTCCGAGCGTTGCGATGCTTCTTTGGCTCGCTGTATACTTACGGGCATTTCATCATAGTGCGTTGGCCAATGTCCCCAGAATCCGTCATAGGGTGGGGTTCTTTTACACCAAGCCTCGTATTCCTCCGCCAAATCCTCGTTAACCTTGATGGTACTTTGACGAAGCCCGTCTAAAAGAGAAACCTTGTACGGTGCCTTCACGTCGCCGCCACTACCGTAGCCAACGTAAAAATAGTTGATCTGACAACGGCCGAACACCGAAACCTTTTTATTATTCAGAGGTAAAACCCCGTCATTTTTCAGCAACACGCAGCTTTCGGCAGCTGCCTTACGGCACAGAGCCTTCATTTCCTCTGTGGAATCAAGACCGTCGTTCACCTCACATACAGAAGCCTGAGCCACGCTGTTAACTATGTTTCCAAATATCTTTTTAATTTTACGAATCACGAGACCTTCTCCGTTTTATTTTATTTCAGGGAAATCCAGCCGTATTCTACGCTTTTACAGAGTTCCCAAGCATAATTTCTTTCAGCAACAGAGCCCTCTCCAAGCCTGTAATTCCAATAAAGATGTCCTGCTCCGCACCTCTCCCACAAATCAAGCTGCATATCAGCGC
Source organism: Eubacteriales bacterium (assembly GCA_045533775.1). GTDB lineage: Bacteria > Bacillota > Clostridia > Oscillospirales > CAG-272 > UBA1740. The sequence goes on along the minus strand of JAZSIK010000050.1, from coordinate 9,308 downwards.
AATAGGTATAATATTCTTCTCGCTCCGCACTGTCCTCAATGTCCTGAATGGCGTAATAATTAAACAAATTCCATTCGCCGACGATCATAGGAACATCCTTTTGAAGTATACGCATAAGCGCGGAGTTTCCCCAAGCAAACGCCGTATGCCAGAACGGTCCTCGGAGTCCCACCGATTCCATATTAAAGAGATAAACGTGGGTATCCCAGGCAACGCCCTCAAAGCCCTCAAAAAAGCCAACCCAATGCCACATCTTAAATGCGTCGTGGAAGAAAATCCACTGATCCTCCGAAAGAATGGGGTGAAGTCTGTCGTATGCTTCAAGATAAAAACACTCTAAAAACTCAAAGCTTATAGGCTTTGACATTGCTAAAAGCTCATCGTCAACAGGACGATAGCGCCTGACGATATCCATATCCTTCCAGTCCTGATAACCCACTATGGGCTCGTTAAGAGGCTGTATTCCGAGTAGTCCCTCTCTGCCGCTATACCTTTTAGCAAGTCTTTCCAGCACGTCAAGAACGTATTCGACCTCCTCGGGCTGCTCTGCCCAGGTGCAAACACCGCTTATTCCGCCGTTATCAAAGCCATTCTGACTTCCCGGAACCATATGCATATCAATAATGACGCGAATGCCGTTTGCCTCCGCCCAATCCATCGCATTGTCAAGCTCCTCAATACAAGCTATATACGGCTCATCTGTGCGATCACCGAAAATATAATAAGGAATGGGTATACGTACCGTATTTACACCCATCTCTGCCATACTTTCAAAATCCTTTTCGGTAATAAAGCTGCTGCGATGCTCTTTGATACGCGCCGCATATTCTTCGGCGGTAAGCTTTCTTGCCAGCGTATACTCGTCGTATGCACCGTTTGCATCCTTAAAGACCTCGGGCGTCATCCATCTTTCCAGCACAAGCCAGCTACCAAGATTAACACCTTTTATATTCTCAAGGTCGCGGCGTAAATTAACGTTTAAAAAAACACAGACAGAGCCAAGGAGAATAGCCGCGATTATTATAACGAGTGAAACGATCTTCATTATTTTTTTAAATATTTGCATTATTTTCGTTTACTCCTTTATCAAAACGGCGGGTAAACAACATATGCGTTTACCCGCCATTACTTTAATCATTTCTTGCCGTATCAATCACCGTGTCCAAAGAAATTGCTAAGAATTCCAAATCCAATCGCACCGATAAATCCTGCGAGAGAGAGACCGAGCTCGGGATAATCCTTCTCAAAGCTGAAATGATCGGTAAAGATATATCCGAGTACGTCAACACGCTCTCTTAGATAAATACCGGCGGCAAAGGTAATAAGAACTACGAATATGATGGGCATCAGGCTGAGAAAATCTATCTTAATACCCAAATAACCAATAACCTCTAATACAGCGGAAACAATCAGAGCTGCGGAACACAGACCAATAACTGTCCAGTCGGTGTCAGCAACCTTTGCGCTATCCAATGCATAGCATATAGTTGCAACCAGCGCACAAAGCCATGCAGGAATGAAAATGAAAGAGCCAAGTCCTTTATTTCTCATATAACTAATTGTCCTCCTTCCTTAGTAAAGCCTGTATTTCTTACTTATTACAGCAAAGACAACATATGCCGCAAAGCAACCGATCGTTGCCGTAGTAAGCTCATTGGTTATGCCCTCTAAAAGTGCGGGCCAAGTACGGATGGTTTCAATTGTAACACCGTTCATATGGTTGCTGTTTATGTAGGTGTAAAGAGTATAATGCACAGAATCATAAACCGATTCCATAAGATAAGGATCGGTGCTTACAGCATCTACAATATCAGCAGTCCTCCAAAGCGCTGAGGACGCAAGCATCATTGAGCCGCCGTATGCAATAGATTCCTTCCAATCAAGAAGAGGAAGATACATCTTATACGCAGCATCGGTGATGCAGATACCGGTAAAGCCCCATTCATCTCTGAGAAGTGCAGTGTTAAGTGCCTCATTCGCCGCACAGCTAACAACGCCAAGACGGCAATAGGAGTTCATAACGCCTCCGGCATTATTACTCTCGCAGGGGCCCTGGAATGCACGAAGCTCGTTCTCTCTCGCCTGCTGCTCGGTCATAAACTCGGCGATGCCGTGACGGTCTGCCTCAATGTCGTTGAATGCAAAGTGCTTCATAACAGCAACGCTGCCGTATTCCTTCATCTTGCCGGTAACAGCTGTACCCATATAATTGGCAAGCATAGAATCCTCGGAGTAATACTCGTGGTTTCTACCACAATAAGGTGTTCTGTGTAAATTCAAGCCGGGACCAAACTGAGTGCTAACGCCGGTCCAAACAGAATCCTGACCGAATACCTTGCCCTGCTCGCCTGCAAGCTCCTTGTTAAAGGTTGCCGCAACAACCGGCTGACAGGGGAAATCACCAAGAGAATAATCTTTCTGAGGATCGTCTTCCTCGGTAAAGTAGGTGCCCTCGGTCTGACCAAAGTTTGCGCCGAGAGTAGTGTAAATACCGATAGGTCCGTCAAGAACCTTCCAGCAGCTAAGACCCAGCGCGGTATTCTCACCCCAGGTGTGGTATTTCATTACCATACTTACAGCATCGGTAAGGCTCATCTGCGAAATATACTTTTCCCATTTAGGGTCGTCAAAATCTACACCTATAAGGTCCGAGGGAACCAAGGTGGAGTCGGATTCCCAAGTAAAGGCGGATACGTCTCCCTCGGTTATTGTATAACGAGAGTTGTTAAGATAAGGAACCATCCCTTCGGTAAGAGAAAGACCTGTATAGGTCTTGGGGAAGGTGGTCCAATCACTTCTGGTAAGATAGGTCACAGAGTCTTCATTAAAGTGGTTATAATCAGCCTCGTCAAACTGATTGGAAATTCTGGTGCCGTTGTCAGAGATGGTGTAGGTGTAATCATAGCCATCTCCCGAATCCTTACCGATAGGTGTATTGATAACCTTAGATGCGTAGTCTGCATTTACGTAATCCATGCCGTCGGATACCTTGTATCCCTGCTGTGCAAGAACGTTGTTAAGCGCATCGTGAGCACCGTTACCGATAGCGAAGTAATAATCATCGGTGGTATCTATAACATATGCACCTGTCAGGCCATCGTAAACAATATTCTCATTATAGGATGCAAGATACTTCATCTCAAAGTTGATCTCAAGTATCTCCGAGTCGCCGGGAGCCAGAGTATTTGTCTTTTCAAAGCCCATTAAAAGAATTGCAGACTTTTCAACTCCATCTCTTACGTTGTTAGCCGTATAGGGAGACTGGACGAACAGTTTTGCTGCGTGCTTACCCGAGACGTCACCGGTATTGGTAACCTTTACGTAAACGGTAGCGGTCTTGCCGTCCTTGCTTATGGTAATACCGGCATTGTCGGTCTTACCGTCAGCATCGCAAAACTCCTCGCTGAAGGTTGTGTAGCTTAGTCCGTAGCCGAATGAATATGTCACCTCATTAACATAATCCCACTCGTCGCCCGAGGTTACGCCAAGGTTTGCCTTTGCATTTGTGCCAATGGGGTTAGTTACGCTATCATAATATCTTGTTTCATAATACTTGTAGCCGGTATAAATGCCCTCTGCCTGTACGAGATATGCGTCGCCGTACTTCTGGAATTCGGTATCAAGCATTGTAGTATAATTAGTGAACTTGTATGCGCCAAAGTTCTGCGCTGCTGCCGAATTGGAGGCGTCAACCGCAAAGGTGTCTGAAAGACTGCCGGAAGGACTTACGTCACCGTGAATTACCTTTGCAACGCCGTTAAAGCCTGTTCCACCGGGATAACCGATCCAAAGAATTGCACCTATCTCGGGATCGTCTGCATATTTATCGATCTGAACGGGTATGGGGGTATTAAGAACGATGATAACTCTGTCAAAGTTTGCCTTTGCCTCCTCGATCATCGCCTCCTCGTTAGCCGAAAGGGCAAGCCCCTTCTTACCCGAATTTCCGCTTGTATCTACAACGTTAGTATTAGGGCTATAGTCAGCCTCCTCTGCATCTGCTCTGCCTATAACGCAAATAGCCGCATCGTTATATGTAGCATAGCTATCCTTGGGAGCCGCTGTAAGAGGAACCTCTCCTGTGTTATAGCTGGTCATAGAGGGCTTTGTCGCACCCTTTTTACCCGAATAGAACTTTGTCATTTCGGTATTGATTGTATAATATTCGGACAGTGCGCCTATAAAGGAAACAGTGTCCGCCTTGGGGTCAACGTAAGAAGCAGTGTTTCCGCCGTAATAGGGACTGCTGCTTGCAACGCCAAATAGCGTAATCTTAGTTTCTTTGTTTTCGCTTTCAAGGGGAAGAACGGGCTTGCCGTTCACTTCTTCATTTTTAAGCAAAACCGAGCCCTCTGCTGCTATCTGCTCAAGAACGCTCTTTCTGTATGCAACGTAATCTGTCGTGTTGTCAAAATCCGAGTTAAAGCGATGGGAGAAGTTCTCATCGCCAATTTCCGCTATCTTATATTCAACGTAATCGGGGAAAAAGCCGTCAACCATCAGCATATAGTCATTTGCGATCTGTGTTCCGCAAATAAATACAACGCAGAGAAAGGCACAGACAGAGGTCAAACCTCTAAAGAGGTTTTGCATAATTCTGCTGAAAATTCCCATTATTTTCTCCTTTATAAATATACTTTTAGGTAGCAGCCACAAAAGTGACTGCTACCTTTGTTTTGCTTATTATTTCAGGCATTAAGCTGCAAGGAATGCAGCGATATCATTAATAGAAAGTGCGAATGTGTTGACGAAGCTGATACCGTATGCGGGCATATCAAATGCGTATACAACGGTAAGATCAGAACCGTTAGCAGTAATTACGAAAGTAGGGTCTGCGATAACGAAGGACGCGGGAGCCTCATCTGTTGCCGCAGTATAGGTATAGGTAGATTCAAGGGGAACCATACCGCCACCCTGGCCACCGATGCTTCCGTCTGCGTTAATGGTGAAATAACCGTTAGCAGTGCTATTCTCACCGTCGTTTGCAGTAACTACGGTAAGACGCTCGGAGGTGAAGGAGTCTGCGGGAACGCTGAACTCAGCGTATGCGCTAATAACCATTCCGCCGTAGTTAACGCTGAAATCATACTTAAGGGCATAGTTGCCGCCCTTCGCCTGCATCTGCATGGTAGGATCGGAAAGGGTAACAGTTCCGTCCTCGCCTACAGTATAGGTCATATCAATTGGAACGTTGCCAACCTTACCCTTGATGGTCTTTGCCTTGCCATTGATTACAAGGCTCGCGGGATTGATATCCTTTTCAATAGAATCGGGGTAGGTTGCAAGCGCCTGTGCAAGAATCTTCTCCTCGGTAAGAACGAAGGTCTCCCCGTCAGCGCATACTGTAACAACTCCGTCCTTGTTATTTACGCTTGCGTTTACAGAGCTGTTGCTGGAGCTTATGGAGATACCGGTAAGCTTACCGCTTACGATAGAGCAGTTGAACTTGACGCCGTTAACAGACATAATGCTGGTTACGGTATAGGTCTTGTTGTCAAAGTCTGTAGCAGAAACGGAAAGAGTAGCAGAGCCAACGTTGTTAAGAGATGCAACGTTAATGCCGCCCTCAAGCGCGCCCGAGCCGAGAGATACAACGTAAGAGCCGTATGTAACGGTCACGTTTCTTCTGCCAACCTCTACGGTGATCGCCTCGTTATCAACGGTTACGGAGCCGTCCTCATTTACGGTATATGTAGCGTTGATCACGGTATCGCCAACGGTTACGTCGATGGTCTTAGCAACACCGTCTACAAGGATGTTTGCCTTTTCAGAAGGCTGAGTCTCAATGCTTACGAGGGACTTGCCCTCCTCGGAAAGAGTAACGATCTGAGCCTCGGGAGCGTTGGAAAGGCTGACGTACATACCGTTGAACCAACGAACGATAGAATCGTCTGTTTCCATAGTTGTGGGCTTGGGATCGTAAGATTCAACAGCCATCTGGGGCTTATACTTTGCGGTGTATTCACCGGGATTCTCAACAACGGCGCCGGTGGAATCGTACCAGGTGGTCACACCGTCTGCCTCGGTCTTATAGAAGGTATTGCCGAGTTCGTCCTGATAAAGAGCGTTTCCATTTGCATCGGTCTCCTGCTCGTCGGTCCACATAAGGTTGCCGTCAGCATCCACTGCCTGCTCTGTCTCGCTGTAAACTCTCTCAACGGTGATAGCATCGGAGGGCTTAGCAAAACCGGGGTAATTAAGACCCATCATAGCCATCTGGTCGAAGTAAGCAGCAAAGAGGTCAACGATGAACCAATAACGTGTACCGGAAGTAGGCGCGTTAAGCACGATGGTACCGTCGTGGTTGTCGGTATATGTACCCTCAAAGGTAAGATAGAACTCAAAGCCGTCGGTAGCAGTACCGCCGAACATATCGCCCATACCCGCATCCTTGATAAGCTTGTAGGTTCCGTTTTCCTTATCAAGCTCAAGGGTAACTATGGTAGTAGTGGTCTGAGTAGAAAGAAGCATACCGCCGTACAGGCAGCTCATAATGTTGCTTGCGTAGTACTCGTTATAATTTTCAGAATCAAGGTCCTCTGTCATAGTGATGGTGTAAGTACCCTCAGCCGAGTAGATCTCGGGCTCCTTTTCCTCAAAGCAGGTACAGTCATCCGAGTGCTGACAGTCGGTTATCTCGGGGAAGCAGTCACAGTCGTCTGTGTGCTCACAATCGGTAGCTTCCTTGAAGCAATCGCAATCCTCTGCGTGCTGGCAGTCAGTGATCTCATCGCCACCGCCCAAGCCGCCTATAAGTGCGCCGAGAGTCTGGCAGGATGTCAGGCAAAGCAGAGACATTACCACAACAAGAGCAAGAGCTCCAAATAATTTAGTGATTTTCATTTCTTTCCTCCGTTTTTTATTTAACACTTCATCGCGTGTTAGTAGGGGTTAATTCATTTATATCATTTTTTCTTTTTATTTTCAACGACCTTGGCATTAACGGCGAAAAACAGGCACAATCAACAATTACGATTTTGAATCAAAAAAATCCTTTGGTTGTTTTGCATAATTTTCAAAAGGCATTTTTGTGCAAAAAAATGCGCCCCCATAAGATACTGCGGAGGCGCATACATTTATTTATAATCCTGTTTTCTAATAACCGCAAGAGAAACGGCAAGAGCCACCACAGTATACAAGGCTCCTACCAAAATACAATTAAGATACATATTTTCATAGGTAATGACTGTGGTGATCATTTCATTGTTCACAAACTCTCTCTTGGTAATCTCATATACGCCCCCGGACGATGACATCAGCATTGTGGAAACTACCATATATATAGATTGGCAAGCAATTTTCACAAGCTCGTTGTCTCCCATCTGAGGCAACATATACGAAAATGCGTTCAAGAACACGAAAAGTGCAACGGAGAGGATCAGGGAGACCTTCATACTCTTTGTAACGTTTACCACGCATGTAATGAGCGAGGAGAAGCCTATAAGCAGTGCAAGCTGGCAGAACGCCTTTTCCCAGAATTCCTCGCCAAGCGTATTCTCAAACAAAAAACCGCCAGCAATAGCCGCCGTTACAAAACTGATAAGAAAGAATGCGATAGCAAGCATCCAATTGATAATAAGCTTTACAATAAATATTTTATATCTGCTCTCACCGCAACAGATCTTGTTACGTATGGTTTTGTTTGCAAATTCCTTGCCGTTAAAGAAGGAGATGCCAACAGCTACTATCGTGCCGAGAATATCAAGACCAATACTCTGAAGAATTGCATCGCCTAAAAGATACGTTCCATCTTCTCCAAGCATCATGTTGATTGTCAAACACTTTAAGAGTGAAAACAGTGCAACTATGGCAGCTAAAATATAAACGCTTTTTTCCTTGAAAAGCCTGAAAAGATCAGATTTGAACAAACTCATTATTCTTCACCTCCTATTAAATTGAGGAAGTAATCCTCAAGCTCAACCGATTCGCAATCGTAGTGTTCAAGATAAATACCTGCGGCATCAAAGCTTCTGCATACCCTCATAAGATCAACGTTTCTTTCGGTATATACCTTTCCTTCATTTATATAAGAACTATATCCAAGAGTGTCGAGGCACTTAACTGCCCTCTCAGCATCAGTTACTGTCATAATCGACTTTTTCGCAGTTGCCTTATGTATTTCCTCTGCTGTAACTTCTTTTATTATTACACCTTTATCAATAAAACCGTAACGAGTAGCAAGCAATGAAAGCTCGGTAAGAATATGGCTGGAAATAAGAATAGTTATCCCCTTCTCCTGATTTAGTTTGGTAAGAAGTTCTCTCACGCTTTTGATTCCCTCGGGATCGAGTCCGTTGATTGGCTCGTCAAGCAGCATAAACTCCGGATCGCTGATAAGCGACATAGCAATATACAATCTCTGACGCATACCGAGAGAAAAATTACCCGCCGGCTTTCTGCCCGTTTCACCAAGACCTACGTAATCAAGCAGCTCGGGAATACAGCTGAAAGGTTTTTTAAGTATGATGCACTGCGTTTTCATATTGTCATACGCTGAAAGCTCCGGATAAATAGAAGGAGATTCAACCATGGAACATGTGCGCCTACGTGCGGCGTTGATTTTCGGACTCTTACTATTTACTCCGAGCAATTCAAATTCTCCATCGTCCGAATAAATAAGTCCCGAGATCGCACGAATAAGCGTAGTTTTTCCCGCACCGTTTCTACCCACGAAGCCGTAAATATCCCCCTTATAAACAGTCATATCTACACCGTCAAGCACGATGTGTTTTTTGTATGTCTTTCTTAAACCGTCTACCTTTAGAACAATTTTTTTCTCCATTTTTACCTCCCGAAACTTCAATTTTGATTTCAACTGTTTTGAATGTTGATTTAATTGAATACTATCACACCCTTTTTTCTTTTTCAAGCCGTTAGGCACGAACAGCTATTTTAGAGCATAAAAGTAAAATTCATTTATTGATGTGTTAAAAATATGTTAGTGATGCATTAAAGAAATGTTAATTTGGCACCGTGGCGTGTGCCCCGCTTGATACAAGTGACGAGGCTATAAGAGAAAAATCCCGAGGGCGTCAAGCCTATCGGGATTTTTGTATGAGAGCGAGGGAAAAACAGTTGATAACTGTTTTTCGTGAAGCGATGTCCCGCGTTGCGAGCAGATGGAGGCGAGTGTATTGCTTCCACGCAGTGAAGCCGAGCCGATGATATGCGACACAAAAGCGGACGGGACAATGTTGTGTGCGGGTCAAAAGTTAGGATATGATTTCAAGGTCTGTACTAATCTCCACGTATATCTCCGCACTACCGCAATACCTCGTTGTGCCTTGCACACGAGGTATACGAACCCC
>JAZSIK010000027.1:0-20330 GCA_045533775.1 Eubacteriales bacterium | reverse complement strand
GACAAGAACTTACACCGTTTCGGAGTCTCCCCCGAAACACAATGTTTTCTTAATTTCTTATTGTTCAATTTTCAATGATCAAGGTGCTCACAAGGTTGTAAGCTTTTCTATTATACTATAACCTCTCCAAATTGTCAACCCCTTTTTTTGATTTTTTTAATTTTTTTCAATATTTTTTCAATTATTCTAAAAACCGGGCTTTTTTATTCAATTTTAAGGTGAAAATTACGAATTATTTAACTCTTATTTTACGAAGTGAGCAAGTATATATTTAATATTTTAGGAAGGTTTGTGAATTATCTTTCAAAAACTCAACCATTAAATAACCATTTTTTTCATATAATATTTCACAAATAATGTGACACAATAATAACAGAGTCAAAGGAAATGAGCCCGCAAGGGTTAATTCCCTGGGGCTCAATTAATATAGATTTTACAAAATAACAGGAGAGTTAATTCTTATGTCTAAGAACAAAGTAAATGTTCCCGAAGCAAGAGCTGCACTTGATAAGTTCAAGATGGAGGCAGCAAGCGAGGTAGGCGTTAACCTTAAGCAGGGTTACAACGGTGATCTCACCTCTAAGCAGGCAGGTTCTGTGGGTGGTCAGATGGTTAATATCGTGGAACCCATACGATTTTTAGAGCGTGAGGCAAGCTTTTTTAGCCATTTTTCGGTGTTTTTGCCCGTAAAAATCTTAATTTCCAACTTCGCTGTATCATCATCTATTATAGTGACCAAGATTTTGTCAATATAATGTGCTACAAATTCGTTGGTTATCATTCCATCATTTGCGTCCTTGACGGCCGCTTCAAGTCGTGACTTTATCTCTGAAATATGCTTTTTGAACTCCTCTTTAGATAACATACTTTCCTCAAGCTCGGAGATTACTTTCTCCGCTTCTGCTACTTCCCTATCGCACGCCTCTGTCATAGACTGGAAATTAGCGACGGTAATACTTCCCAAGGTGACAAGCTCAAGAAGCTTGTTTTTCTTTTGCTCTGAAAGTTCAATTGTTTTCTTCTGCTCTTCAATCTGTTTTGCGGTTTCTTCATCATCGCCCATAGTCTTGAACATCTCTACATAGGTTTCAATCAGGTTTTCAACGTCAATTCGCGTTTCGCTGAAGGCATCAAACAAAACAGGCTTTATTTCACTCTCGTAGATTGGGAAAGACGGACAAGCATCGGCGCCGCTATTGATCTTGTTTGAGCAAACCCATTTGGAATTGACGGTGCCGTCCTTGCTCTTTGACTCTCTGCGATAATACGCAGCTCCGCAGTGTGCGCAATAAAGCTTGCCAGTTAGGAGATTTGCGTGATTGCAAATGCCCTGACGGTTCTTTACGTCCTCGCTCCTGCGATGAAGAATCTCGTTAGCCTTGTCCCACACCTCTTCGGATACTATAGCAGGCACTATCTCGCCGGTTTCGTCCTTAAACATCACCCATTCCTCTGCTGGCAGGAACTTTTGCTTTTTGGTGAACATATCAACAATGCGAACCTTGTTTCCTACATAATAACCTTTATATTTAGGATTGGAAATGATGCCCGACATTGTTGTATGAGCTATTTTGTTACCATTATAATTACGATAGCCCTGCTCGTAGAACAGAGTCTCAAGCTGCTTCATACTGTACTCACCTGTTGCGTAAAGTCTGAACAGATCGCGAACCATCGGAGCCTGCGTTTCATCTATGACAAGGCGCTTGTTATCCTTTTTATATCCAAAGATACGGCTATTGCCAAGAACAACGTTAGACTTGATTGCCTGCTGGTGACCGAACTTGATACGAGAGGAAAGCTTGCGGAGCTCGTCCTGCGCGATAGATGACATTATGGTAAGGCGAAGCTCGGCATCCTCATCAAGCGTATTAATATTATCATTTTGGAAGAAAACACCAACCCCCGAGCGCAGTAGCTCTCTTGTGTACTGAAGTGAGTCTAAAGTGTTACGGGCAAAACGGGATATTTCTTTCGTGATAATAAGATCAAACATCCCATCCTTAGCATCAGCGATCATTCTATTGAAGTGTTTTCTCTTCTTGGTGGAGATTCCTGAAAGGCCCTCGTCAACGTATCCGGGAACAAAAGTCCACGCTTTGTTTCTTCTAATCAGATCCTCATAGTAAGCAACCTGGTTGTCAAGCGAGTTGAGCTGTTCGTCGGTCTCGGATGACACTCGCGCGTAATATGTCACGCGAAGTGGAATGTCATAAATAGATTTGATTCTTAACAATGCTCGTATATCTAAAATATCCATCGTTTGCTCCTTTTTGATTCGTTGTATCATTACTTGTATGATTCATTATATCATAATTGAATCGGAAATTCAATAGTTTAGAGAAAATATATTGACATTTCTACATAATAGCATTATAATATTATCAAAACACAACAAAAGATCAACACGGCAGTACAAGCGAACTTGTCTTGTGCGGGAGGCGTCCCTGAAATAGTCTAAAATCACCGTACTTTTGTTTGTCATATATGTCAGCGGTCTACATATCACTTTTAATTTGACGGTGTTAATAATGATGACATTAAACGACCGAAGCGAAAGCGCATAATAAGCAAAGTAAGTCCTATTATATTATAGGCAGCAGTTGAGTGCAGTTTTTACGAGAACGTAAAAGCTGCACTCTTTTGTTTTTTAAAAGGAGGTGGAAAATAATGAGTTAAATTTATACATTATTGTAAATAATTAAGAAAAAGGAGGTGGGTGTGTGAAGAAGGCTTTGTCTGAAGAAAACGCAAGCGTTCGCTTTGCGGAAGATGCCTGGCTTAACTATTTCAATCGGTATCTTTTTATTAACGGTGTGATTTCGGAAAAGGAGTACAAACGAATGACTGAAATTATAGCTACGAGAAAGACAGGGCTTTCTCAAAGGAAAAATCTAACTTAATTTTTTACTCAACGAGCACTGCCTTCCGGTACAAAAGGAACCGTCGGCGGTTTCAGGGGGCATCCCCTATTACCCCATTTTCCCTTCTCTTCAGTCTGAGTTAATGCTTGCTCTCGGTCTGAATTCCAGGGTTAAACTTATCGTTCAATCGCTATGCTTTATGATTGGGCAACGCCCAAAATTTATTTAAAAGGAGTTTTATTATGCCACGTGTACCACAGAAAAAACAGTACACCGAGAAGCAGAATAGATGTATTTACGCTATTCTTAATCCACAAACCAAAGAGTTTTTCGTTGGATATACTCTTAACGGAAAAGAGAATCTACGCTGTGCTTTTAAAGGGCATCGCACCGAGGAAAGAAGAGCGACAAAGGATATGATCCGTCGTGCAAAAGAACAGGATATTCGTCCTTGTTTTTTCAAATTGGACGAGCTTTATTGCACCAAAGTTGAGGCCTATTATGCCACCATTGGATGGACTAAAATCTTTGTTGAACAGGGCTACATAAACGTTGATCATGGCAATATTGAGTGCTACATTGAAGACATTTTCGGAGAAGCCGAGAAGTATTACGAAAGCAAAAAGGGTGTGGAGGTGACCCAGTTATTTGCCTGTGAAAGCTGCCTTTCTCCCTGCAAGCCGGAGAAGAAAGTCGAGCCAAGGATTGGTCCCCAGCAGGTTCAAATAAAGTTTTCGGTTAGCGAAGAGGAGAAGCTTCGGATACAGATGAATGCGAGAGCTGCGGATAGATCCGTATCAGCATTTACCAAAGCGATGGCATTGGATATGTGTATTATTGAGTCCGGTCCTGATAAAATTATCGATGAGCATATCGCTGAAATCTCTGCTCTTCGCAATGGAATCTTTCAACTTATTTACACGATTATGAAAACAGGCGACTACTTTCCTGCCGACTTAGAAACTATTCGCGAGCTGATGCAAAAGATTTCCGAAAGCGAAAAAATCTTTTTGCAGATGATGGAAAAGGAAAATCCGAAGGTAAGAAAAATCCTGAAATCCCAGGTTGAAGCCATTGTGAATGAGAGGTTGGATAATCTTCAGAATAGCAAAAAGAAGCAGTCTAAAGTTAACAATTGAACAAAAAAAGAGGAGTTCTTGTTAGATCTCCTCTTTTGATTTTTACTCCAAAATCAAGTAGAAAATTTCATGCAGAATACATTTCTGCACCATAAAGCGTAAGCGATTGACCATAGGTCAACCCAAGGTTTTAGGACACGGGGAGCGTCCTATTTCGGCGACGGTAGGAAAGGAATTTGTTTCCTTTTGTACCGGAAGCCTATGCTTGCTAATGCGTTTTGTTTTTTGTTAACAACAGTATAATACTTATTTAAAGCCGCACCGTTTGATGCGGCTTTTCCAACTTGAGAATACTTATGTTAATAAAAAACGTTATTGACACTTTTTATATTCATTTGTAATATTTGCAACTTTATTCGCGTTAGCATCTCGATGAGCAAGCAAAGAACACCTAATCATTGTTCTCCAACTATTTGAAAAATCTACAACTTGACTATCGCCATACGAAGTTAGTGTGATAAACCTTGAATCAAACTCGTTAGGCAATTCCCACTCAGCAATCAAATCACCAGTACGATTTTCAGATTCACTCCACGATATTCTAATCGTAAAATAGTTTTCATCTTCTTTATATGGAAGTTCATGAAAGCTGACAGGTACATTCCACAAAACCATAACTTTTTTATTAGAGGCTACAACAACATCACATTTAAGCTCGTGGTTTTTTGAAGAATTTATAAAATTGTTTATCACGTAATAATAGCGTTTCCTTACTTGCGGATTGTTCATTTTCGCCATTACTGCGATGCAATATTTATCACAAAAACCTTCGCAATGTAGAAGTAAGAATTGTAATAGCCTTTAATAGGTATCCAATAAATAATGAACATATGCGCTCGAACAACGCCATAATTTCGTCTATTATTTTGTACGAGTCTTCGCAATAAGTTTTGTCATTATAATAATGGTCTCTTCGATCATCTAATACTTAAGAGCGGTGATCAAATTTAAGTGCGTACATAAAACAATAGTCTAATATTCTGATAAAAAGTTGCAACATCTTGAAGCATAAATACCTGTTATTCATGTGTTGTTTGAGTTTTCCATTACGCAGAAGAGAAAAAACGGCTGTCATCCAACCGCTTTGATCTGACTTGGCTTTATTCGTTATGTTCGCATACACCGATGCAACATCTGAATTCGGATAGAAAGAACGATTGATATAATAAAAAGTTAAAGGGCTGACCGTAATATGTCAGCCCTAAATTTATTTGCTATGTAGCTTTAATTATTTGATTCCAAAGAGCTTCTTGAAGAAATTAACTATGGCAAGCCAGATTCTTTCGAAGAAGTTAAGTTCTTTCTCGGACTGCTCATCCTTACCTTCATCAGCACCGGGAACTTCAGGCTCTTCGGGTGTAGGAAGCTTATCTCCCTCGGTAGCGCCACAGGTCTTACAGGTCTTTGGAGCTTCGGTTGTTGCTTCCTGCCAATCGTGACCAAGAGCTGAACCAATAGTGGAATTACAGATTAAGCAATGATTTGCCTCGGTACAAGTAGATCCACTACCAACACAAGCCGTTTTATCGGTTTCGTAGTCACAACCGTCAATCGTGCATTTGCGATAATGATTTCCTTCACGATCGGATATGTAATCCGAAAGGGAGTGAGAGCAAGTTACCGTAACATTACAAGAAGCAACTAAACTACCATCTGCAGTTTTTACAGTAATAATAGCCTGTCCTTTGGAGATAGCTGTAATTCTTCCAGCGCGGTTTACGGTTACTATGTTTTCATCAGAGCTTTCCCAAATCAACTCACGCTCAGCACCTACAGGTGAAATCTCGGCTGCAAGTCTTTCATTTTCGCCTGCAGTAATCGTTGTAGTGCTCTTGTTGATAGTTATGCTTTGCACCGCCTTGGGCATTGAAGATATGGTGAGATTATCCATCAAACCGATATATGCGTTGCTACCGTTTCTGTCAGATCCAATACGAAGAAGCTGAGAAGTAGATACAGGTGCTCCAGCGGTTATTGGAGCTGTGCCCTGCATTTGATTGTCAAAGTAGACAGTAATCAGGGCGTTGTCGGTATCAACCACGATCCTGACATTATGCCATGCACCGTCTCTGAGATTGAAACTATTCAAGGAGAAGGATGCCACGTTACCGTTTATAATAACGCGAAGATTTGTGCGGTAGATATCAACGTAGAAGGACTTTTCACTGCCATACTTATCAATGAAGCACATTGTTCCTGTTTCGCTCGATTTCATATCAAAGGAAACAATGAAGTTCTCCATTACACCAAATGCGTTACTACCTACAACGTCAAGATAATTTCCTGAGCCGGTGAAGTTCGCTGCATATCCATTATCGGTTGCTTCCATAGATACGCTTCCGGTGGTGCTTGTTACGTATCCTCCAATATTGTCGGTATATTCACCGTTTTCCTTAGAATCAAAATCATACTCTATTTCATAAGGAGAACCCTTTGTCAAGGAAGCAATCTTGAAGTTGTCAATAAGACCAACGTAAGCATGCTTGTTATTTCTGTTCAATCCGATTCTCATCGCCTGATCGGTTGATATTACCAATCCGCCTATTATGGTATCGGTTTTCTGCTTCTGTCCGTCAAAGTATACTGTAAGTGTTGATTTGTCGGTATTAACCTCTATCTTGACATTATGCCACTGACCGTCTCTCAGATTATATCCTGATGCACCGACGGGAATAGTTGTAATTTTATCGTTTACAAAGATTCTCATATTGTCGCTATAAATATCGATGAAGAAGGATTTTTCATCACCGTATTTATCAACGAGACACATAGTTCCGGTGTCACTTGATTTCATATCGAATGAGAGCGTGAAGTTTTCAAGCGCTCCAAAGAATGAGCTGCCATCTACCTCGAGATATCCACCGTTGCCGTCGAACAGAGCCGCATAGCCCTCTCCGTTGACTTCGCTTCCAATGCTACCACGAATTATGGCATCATATCCGCCTGCCATATCATCAAAGAAGCCGTCGGATACAGAATCATTAAAATCATAATCCAGATCATTCAATCTTGCCATATCTGTAATCATGAAATTATCAATCAAACCGGTATAAGAATATTTGCCGTTACGGTTAAGACCTATTCTTCCTGCCTGGGTGTTAGAAAGCACGACTGTGCCGACAATAGAATCGGTCTTCTGCAATTGTCCGTCACAGAATACGGAAAGAAGCGATTTGTCGGTATTTACTACAATTTTTACAGTATGCCATTTACCGTCGCGCAATGGATATCCGCTATCACCGATAGGAACGGAGGTGACTCTGTCATTTACGATTACTCGTAAATTGATACCATAGATATCAATATACAGAGAGCCGCTGTCGCCATTCTTGTCAAAGAGGCATACGGTTCCCGTTCCACTTGATTTCATATCAAAGCTCAAAGCGAAGTTTTCCATCGGGTCGAAGTTCTTGGAATGAGGAATTTCAAGATAACCTCCGTTGCCGTCAAACGATGCCGCATATCCGTTCTCGGTTGCTAAACGCTCTACGTTGCCGATGATATTAGCATCGTTAATCTCTAGTACGTCGTCAAATACTCCGTCAGAATCGCTATCCTCAAAGTCTATAAATACATTAGTCACGCCAATGCGCTTTGACGATTCACTGATGCCAAGAGTTTTCTCAAACGCACTTTTCGGCGCAGAATTTGCCTCCGCTGTGAAGGCAACAAGCTCATAATCGGTATCGATTTCGGAAACAGGCTGAATAAGATATACACCGTTTACTTCGGTATCAATTACGACACGACCATCAGTAACGCTTAGACGCTGGCCGTTAACGATAACGAAATCGGCGTTTTCCCAAGGAATGCTTACGATTGCCTCTCCTCCATACTGGCTGGTAATGCCGATGTAGGCGGCAGCTCCATCAGAATACTCGGAGGAAACGAGAAATCCGCCCTTTGCAAGCAGAGTAAATGCGCCCTCAAAGTTATCGGGGACTGCAGGGAACACTCTGATTACTCCGTCGTAACTTTGAAGCAGCATCTCGGTCATGGTGCTGATGTGAAGTCCCATAGACTCCATCTCACCATTACCGTCATCGGTATATCCGCTTGAGCGCTTCTGCTTCATATTAATCATTATACCAAGATGTTCATCCGCATCATTACCAAGACCAAGTCTTGCCTGCTGAATACCGTCTACGTTCCAGCTGTATACTGCGGTTGTATTCTTAGAGCGATTGTTGTAATTGTTAAGCGCCATATTAAGCAGCTCGGGATCGGAGTCAACACCTATAAGATCGTGTGGGTATACAAGCTCAAGTTCGGGCTGTTGCTTGTTTTTCTTTACAACTCCGTCAGGCCATGTTGCGCTATAATCATCTGTAAGGTCATAAGGAGCAAAACGGGTTTCTCCGTTTTCGGTTACTGTAGGAAGTGCTTCAAGATTTGCAAGAACGTCCTTTGCCTGTGCAATCAAATCTGCATCAACGCCTTCTCTATCAAGAATGCTCGCAGCATCCAAGAACTTGGGAATAAGGCTTCTTATGGCTGCATTGGACTGAACGGCATTGTTTATCTTCCACCAATTCTCAAGGGCGTTGGAATAATCTATCTGATATACTCCGTTTTCATCCTTTTCTGCCCACTGAACGATAAACTGCACGGTTCTGCGGATGTACTCATAATACTCTGCAAGCATATCCTCATCCATAGAATACCGGTAGGCATTGTACATATTTTCCGCAATTTCCATACCGCTGCTGAAAATAAGTCCAACGTAAGCATTGTTATAATGCTCACTGCCTGTTGCTCCGTTCAACGCAAGTGATCCGCTATATCCGTCCCAGCGAACCGTTTCGGGAGTAAACAAAGCATCGATAACACCATCAGTAATAAATCCGTGCTCTTTATTGACGTTTTCATTAAACGACCATACCGTAAAGGTGGTCATAGAATCCATTATCTGATTATAGAAGTTGAGATAGGAAAGATATCCGTCAACGTGGTTGGTTGCAAGAAGAGGATGATAAACCGGACGCTGATTAAAATGCCAATAACCGTCATTCCAATCAATATCCTCGTCCTTTGAAGCAGAATATACTCCGTTCATAAAGTGCATTTGCTGATATTTTGCATATGCACCGCCACCAATCTGATAAAGCGAGAGATAATAGAAGTTTTCGATATAATCGCTTTCCTCGGAATTGCCGTTATCATAATGAACGAATGAGCGCTGCCAAAAATCATGCCAGAAGTTCTTCGATTCGGCAATAGCATCTTCGTAACCAAGCGTTTTCACTTCGTTGATTTCGCTCGTTGCCTTATCAAATATATCCTGTGCGGTGGAGGTATAAGAAGCTACCTCGTAGGCGCCTGCTATATTGTCCATTTCCAAATAGCAACGGGAAGATGAGTTCATCCATATGGTATACTCACCGTTTTTAGGCATAGTAATGGATATTCTGGCGGTCAGCTCGTCAATTTTAGTTACCTCAAAGTCTGCTCCGTCAACCGTTACCGCGAAAGCATATCCAAAGGGTTCTTTTTCGGATACGCCCTTTGTAAATCCTACTACATCGTTGTTTTCAAAATAATTTACGGTTTTCCAAGCGTCCTTGTCAGCAGTTCCGCTTGCCTTAATGGCACTGTCGGAGGCAATCCACATTTCAATATCAAAGGACACGGATTGAACGTTCTCACGGCTGTCGCTTACATGAATTCCAAGGATTTCCGAGTTAGGAACGCCAAAGATTTCAGCACTAAAGCCATCGTTCTGCTTTACGTCAACGTAACCATCGTAAAGGTTGAGCCTTTGCTCAAATCCTTGTAAATCGTCGAGGGCGGGCGTTGTTGACAGAACAACCTTAGCAGCACCGAAGGCACTGTTAGGAGCATTATCAACGCTATGTATCTGCATGCGTATGCCATCATCCTGCCATACCTGAGCTCCGGTGCTTCCGTTAGCAACGGGCATGCCCTCCATCTCACCGTCAAGTGGCATTGCACTATAAACGAGATCGTGCTGTGAGATATAGCCCTCGTAGTCTACTGCTAATTTTCCTGTGTTTTGACTCCAGCTCCACGTATTAACAGAATTTTCCGTAACATCTGCACCACGCTCGTTTGCATAAGCCTCCACTGCCGAAGCAGGCACCTGACATATGCAAATGAAGGTCATCACAAATGACAATACTATGGAAACAATTCTTTGTACTCTTTTCAATATTTATTCTCTCCTTATGTTATTTGGCAAAAACAAGTGACAGGTCAACATTTTCTTCCGTTTCAAGCACTATGCTTGCAATATTAACACCGGTTTCACCCATATCTATAATGATTACGTTAGTCCCCTCTGCAAGCGAAAGTGCTGCAATTCTAACATCTACCGAGCTGCTAGTATACCAGCCTGCAGTCGTAACACTGCCATCGTTAAGCGTAACAGATGCGGTATTAACCGTGATAGCGTCAATCAACTCGTCATAAGCGTAGGTCTTTCCGTTAGTTGAGTTAATTCTGATAACGAAATCAGCGGTTGTAGCCTTTGATGCATCAATAGTTACAACAAAGGTAGCGCCTGAGGTTAACTGATAGAACGTGCCGTATTTGTTGATCTGCTTGCTGACATCTCCGCTATTTTCCTTGGTCCCCTTTATTACAGAGCCGCCGTGTGCGATAGCAAAGGGGTCATCGGTAGTAACGTCGAAGGTGTGATAACCAAGATCAAGCTCAACGTTCTCATCTGCAACGTACGTAATACCGCATACGTTGAAGTTGGAAACACCGCTGGTGTTATCTCTCGTAAAGCTGATAGTATTAACACCTGCTTTAAGGGAAATTGTAGCAACAACGGCATCAATAGCATTCTCCCAACCTGTAGAAGTAATGCTTTCGCTGCTGACCGTTACAGACTCACCGTTAACTGTCAGAGAGGTGATAAGCTCACTTATTTTATGAGTCTTACCTGCACCTCTTGCAAGCTTGACGATGAATTTCGCCTCGGTCGCCTGAGATACGGTTACCTTTGTGGTAAAGGTTACACCCTTGGTAGACTCATAATAAACACCGTAGGAATCGTGTTCTTTATAAAGTGCCGAACCGAATGATCCGCCCTTTGATTCGATAAATGGATCGTTGTCAGCTACGGTAAAGCTGTGAGTCTTATCGTTTTCAATTTTAACGGTCGGTGTGGAGTTTTCAAGTATTGCTTCACCAACGTCCTTACCGAGAGAAAGCATATCGTCGCCGCAGAAGTGAGAGGTATCGTTACAGCCCTCTGCAGGCTTGTTCGTTTCATAATTGATTAATAGATAATCGTTTGTTTCAACGAAATACACGTTATCGGTTGTACGTGCAACGTATTCCTGAATATCACGAACGGCCGCTACACCAAGTCCACCACCGTGGAAGGTAGGACAGATCTTACCTATAACGAAAGGTGTTTCGGTTGCGTATTCACCAAAAATCTCAGAGTACTCTGCTCTGACATCGCTGATTAATGCTCTTAAATGTCCCTCGTAATCGTCGGAATACTGAGTTCCTGCGCCTGCCTCTGCTTCGCCCTGCATCCAGAACGTCCCCTTAAGATTTACTGTGTATCCGTTTGATTCATAAAGTGCTATTGCTTCCTTTAGCATGGTAATAAAGTCGTTATAAAGCACGCCAGACATTCCATCAACCGAATTCTCGGTAATCATAGAGGGAGGACACCAGTTACCGTACTTTATAGGATTTGTGTGCGTGATGTTATCGGTAAGGAAGCTTCCTCCGCGTGCATACTTGAAAATCAAGCTTTCATTTCCCGGATTATACTGAGAAATCATATCCGCAATACCTATTTCGGAGCCGAAGCAAGCGGTGGTCGTGCCGTAGCCGAATTTAACTATATCCTTGTAGGATTGTCTTATATTATTATCGCCCTTGCCGTAATAATAAATGTTTTCAAATCCAGTACTGTAAACATCCTTGGGATTTGTAACAGTATCAACTCTGGAGTAACCGCCCGCATTAGACTGACCGATAATAACGTACATATCCAGAACACCGGCACTACTATCACCGTCCTCATAGGGACCGCAGAGGCTAATCGTTCCCGCCTCCAACTCAAAGCTGACTGCGGAAATATTGATATTCTTATTTCCCATAAGGAAAGAAATTTCGTTTTTGCCTTCCTTCAAGGACAGATCGGCTATAGCTATACGCTGTGCCAGTCTCGTATTCCATCCCAAAGTGGTAACCGTTCCGTCATTAACCTTTACAGTCTCACCGTTCAAAACAACCTGATTACATATATCCGTATACTTATAGGTGTTTTTATTGGTGCTGTTTATACTGATAATAAGCTTTGCGTTAGTTGCTTTAGATGCGTTAATAGTGGTCGTGAAGCGAGTGCCTCTCGTATTCTGATAATATGTTCCGTTATCGGTGGTAACCTTCTCGGTCGCATCATTATCTATTGATACGTTACCGCCGTTGGGGTTGAGGAACGGATCCTTTTCAGCCACGTTAAAGAAATAAGTCTTTGAGCGTTCTGCATCTACGTTATCATTCGCTTCAATAACGTAGATCTCACCTGCCTTAACGGCAAATACAAGTGTATCTTCATCAATTACGTTAACCTCTACTGCCTTGCCGTCCATAGTCTTAACCGAGAACTGACCGAGACCAAGAGATCTCACCTTGAGGGCGGAGTTATCTGCAGCAGGTTTCAAAACCGCCTTTTTAAGAATGCCGTTTGCGTCCGACTCAATATCTACCTCAATGTTACCGCGAGCAACTAGTCCCGAAATAGCACTGCCGTACCACATTGTAGGAAGCGCAGGAAGAAGGTCGATAGAATCGCCCTGGCTCTGAAGGAACATTTCGGTCATACCCGAAGTTGCGCCAAAGTTTCCGTCAATTTCGAAAGGAGGAGATGCAGGAGAGTAACAAGTGTCAAATAGGTTATCAAAAGTATTATTTTTTAATATCTGATCAACCATAAGACCGGCACGGTCGCCGTCACGCATACGCGCCCAGAAATTCATCTTCCAAGCTATTGACCAGCCTATGTCAGAGTCGCCTCGAATTTCGAGAGTCTGTCTTATTGCCTCAATAAAGGCGTCATCCTCATCGCTTCTGCCTGCTACTACAAGCGTACCGGGGTGAAGAGCAAAGAGGTGGTTTACGTGTCTATGGCCGTTGTCACCCGTTACGTCAATGCTAACCTCGTCACGCCACTCCATATACTGACCGTTTACACCGATTTCGGGGAGTGCGAGATTATCCATCGCTTCCTTGATTTCTGCGATTTCACTGCTATTGTCACCAAGAACCTCGGCAGCCTTCAAGGTGTTATTGAACAGCTCCCAGATCATAACCTGGTCTGCAGAACAGCCAAGCGAATAAGGGCCGTGCTCGGGTGAGCGTGAGGGGCTGGATACGAGCTTTCCGTCACGAGGGTCGGTAACAAGGTTATCAACCCAGAAGAGCGATGCAAGCTTTAAAGTTTCATAGCTTTCCTGTAATGCCGCTTTATCAAGGGTGAACGCGTACTGCTCCCAAATGTGCTGGCAAAGCCATGCCGCGCCCGTCGGAAAATAGAATGCACCCGACGTACCGGGGTGGGTGTTACCCCAGATATTGTTTTCGTGATATGTAGTCCAACCGCGAACTATATTTCCGTTTTCATTAACGTGATAAGTCTGCGCGGTCAATTTTCCTCTTTCCACAAGGCTGTTGATATAATCTATCATCGGCTGATGACATTCGGAAAGATTGGTCTGCTCTGCTGGCCAATAGTTCATCTGAATATTGATATTAGTATGATAGTCGGAATTCCATGCAGGCGTAAGTCCTTCTGCCCAAATTCCCTGCAGGTTTGCAGGGAGAGAGCCTTCGCGAGATGAAGCGATAAGAAGATATCTGCCGTACTGGTAATATACCGATTCAAGATATCTGTTTTCTGCCTCGGAATTAGTGCCGTTTCTATATCCCTCCAAAAGCTCATCGGTCATTTTGTTCGATTCGTATGCATTGGGTAAGGAAATCTTAACTCTATCAAACAGTTCTTTATAATCTGCGATATGCGCAACTTTAAGTTCCTCGTAGGATTTACCCTTGATAGCTGCAAGGCGAGCTTTTACCGCGTTGAGAGGATCTTCGTCTGTGAAGTAATCGAAGCTATCGTCCATACACTGCTGATAATTCGTACCTGCAGTCATATAAAGCTCTATCTTCGTAGCTCCCGTAACCGATATAGAGTCGGAATTTGTAATCAAATTACCGTCGGTTACAACCTTAACCTGAAAAGCGAACAGAAGCTTCTCGCTTTCAACGTGATCCTTGGGAGAGCCGGTTACTGTAATTGTGTTTCCGTTTGCAGTTACCTTAATGTTAGTCTGCGCAGAGGCAAATTTAATAAGCTTGTTCAATGCGCCCGTCTTATCTGCAGTCAAACGAACCGCCATAAAGTTGCCTGGATTGCTTACGAAATACTCGCGGTA
Organism: Eubacteriales bacterium; assembly: GCA_045533775.1. Classification (GTDB taxonomy): domain Bacteria; phylum Bacillota; class Clostridia; order Oscillospirales; family CAG-272; genus UBA1740. The sequence goes on along the minus strand of JAZSIK010000027.1, from coordinate 5,900 downwards.
ATAATTTATACCGCCAAGATTATAGCTCACACTTGCAATTGCTTCGTCAAGATTTAAAGATCTGATATAATTAGTTTCGCCCGTTGGTGTATTCCAGCTTATCTGCCCACCGTTTTCGTCGTAAAATACAACCTCTGCTATCTGCACACCGTAGTTTGTGCCTCTTACAGACTCAATCTGCAATCTCCAATAGCGGTATGTTTCGGGCTTGCTCAAGTTGAATTTCAGCTCCTCGTTGCGTGCGGAAAAGCTGACGTTCTGCTGAGTGTCAACGGTATTCCAATCTATACCGTCGTTAGAGCCCATAAGAGTCCACTTGCTAGGATCTCTGTTCTGAACGTCGGCGGCAGACGTTATTCCGTAAGAGCTTACGGTAATGGCACTCTCGGTTTCAATTTGCGCCCATACGGGATAGCTCTGCGTAGTACCCGAAGGTGTGCCTGCGAGAGAATACCATTTAGTATTTGCCTTGCCGTCAAAAATTTTATTCACGTTCTGAGAGGCATTAACATCAAGGTTTCCGTAAGAGGAAATCACAGGATAACTAATACCGTCCTCGATATATATGCTTCCAAGCTCTTGATAAGCTCCAAAGTTTGTTTTTTCGCCTTTCAGCGAATTGATAAGTGTATTAAGTTCATCGCTGAGTGCGGGATAATTTTGAGTATTATTTGCACCTACACCGGGAGTATAGGACTCCGAAAATTCCTTTAATATTTCGGCAAGCTTTTCGCGTGCCGCCTGTAAATTAGCGTGATTTTCCTCTGCAGTGGCATCACTCTTTCCACCGTCGTAATCAGCGTCCGCACCGGGACCGCCAGACCAAATGCTATGCTCGTTTATAAGTATACGGTCACTGTTCACTCCGCCAAATATGGAAGCTCCTAAAAATCCGTTTCCAAGGGCCAAAGTTTCGCTCTGCCAATCGGTAGCGGGTGAATTATATATAGTTTTAAGAGCAGCCTGAATAACTTCTATATCCGTACCGGGATTTAGAGTATCGTCACCAGTGGGAGGATTAGTATCTGTAGATGGTGGATTTGTATCTGTAGATGGCGGATTTGTATCCGTGGATGGCGGATTTGTATCTGTAGATGGCGGATTTGTATCTCCGTCAGATGGATCGTTGTTATTAAAAAGGAAACATGATGTTGAAGATAATAGAATCGCACACATCAATAAAAACGCAAGAATTTTATTAACTATTTTCATAATATATCCTCTCTTTGTATCACTTTTTTCTAAATTGGGGATTTTCATTTATCTTTACAGGAATAAGAATTTTCAGTTCAAACCAGCTGTCGTTTGCCTTGGCGTCAATTACGCCGCCGTAGCGCTCTACGGTGTATGCAATACTCTTTATTCCGTAGCCGTGGCCTTCTTTGTTCTTCTTAGTGGTAATAAAGTCTCCGTTATCCATTTCAAGTATGCCGTCGTAGCAGTTTTCTATATGGATCATTACAAAGGATTTGAACTTGGAAACGGTGACGTGGATAAGTCGTTTCTCCTTTTCCTTGATTTTCACTACTGCCTCTATGGCATTGTCAAGGGCGTTACCGAAAATGGAACAAATATCCATAGCATCCATAAAGTCAAGAAGTTTTCCGTTTGCAACCACGGTCATAGTAATTCCCTGCTTGTTGCACTGGAGACTTTTCCCTGTAAGGAGCGTGTCAAGAACCGCATTTCCCGTTTTGTTCTGAAGCTCATACATCTTAATTTCTGCCTCCATTTTATCAAGGAAAGCGGCTCTTTCGTTGCTGTCGTTCATATCTCTCAGCAGATTAATCTGATGCTTCATATCGTGGTATTTGATATTAATAAGCTCTATGCTTTCGCGAGACTGCTTATAGTGCTGATACTGATTATTTAAGGTATTCTGCACTGCGTCAAGCTCACGCTTTACCATATTATTTCGGCAATTAAGGAAATGAGCGTAAAGCATCGCAACACCTGCAATGTCAACCAGTGTTCTGGTATATGCAATTTCCTTAAAGTATTGGCCAGGAGCATTTGAAGAAACCGTGATAAAGTTCAAATTACTGAATCCAAACACGATAACGCAAATAAGAAGTGAAACAAGCAGCTCTCTGTATCCGATGCTAAGCCTATGATCCTTATTTATTCTTGTTCTGAGCAACCTCCACAATGCGAACAAAACGGCACCGTATACCGCGATTAAAATTAAGATCTCAGCATACCACGGCATTTTATTTACATCGGTGAAAACCGTATTTACGATCTGCCACTCCAGAGAAGCTATGCATTCTGCAACCGAGAACGCCATAACACCATAAAATATACTCTCGTAAAATGAGGTCTTGTTGCAAAACCAAATGAATCCGATCATTGAGAAAAATGCAACGAGCATACAAGGGATCCAAAGCCAAAGAGTGATGGTTGCGGTAAGCTCCATAAAGGCTATCAACAAAGCAAGATAAGCCAAGCCGAGCACCCCTACCTTCCACAGCTTATGCTTTGGTCCAAGAAGAATGACGAATACACCGCAGGACAACCACTCTGCGATAGCCGTATATATTCTTGGTATATCCGGAACAGCGTGTCCTATCATTATCTGACTACCTCCTCCCAATATGCCGTAAGGGCTTTCAAGAAGTCCTTTCTCTTCGTTCTGCTGACTGTGAATTTATATTTTCCAAGCGTCACACAATCGTCGCAGAAATTATCCACGTGTTGAAGATTGATAAGATACCATTTGCTGATACGGAAGAAATACATTTTTGAAAGAATCTCCTCGACACCGCGCATGGTTGAAAGCAGCTGATATTCCCCGTTTACCACGTGACAGGTAGTGGTATGCCCCTGTGTTTCGATATAATAGATGTCCTTAATGTCAAAGCGCGCAGAACCGCCCTTAATATCAAGGACGACAGTTTTCGTCTCGCGTTTTTCTTTACGAGAGAGCGCTTTGTTAAGGCACTGAGAAAAGGCATAATATGATACGGGCTTTAAAAGATAATCCAGTGCTTGTACGGCATAACCGCGAATGGCGTACTGCGCCATATTTGTAATAAAGATAATTACGACCTGCGAGTCCTTTTTCCTTATTTCCTCGGCGGCACTCATGCCGTCCATAAACTTCATTTCAACATCCATAAAGATAATGTCAAACTGAAAATCATACTGACGAACTATTGCATCACCGTCGGAAAAGGTGCTTACACTAATTGCTTTGCCCGTTTCCTTTTCATATCTCTTGAGATATTCCTTGACGCATTCAACGTAGGTTTTGTCATCATCAACTATGGCAATATTGATCATAGGTTATTCCTCGCTTTTGAAGAAATCAAAGTTGTTTTTTGAATTGTGCGTTAGCACTAAGGTTGCGGAAGAAGTCGGCGATCAGTCTGCCAAGTCCACGGAAGAAGTGACCGTTAACGATAAAGAGAATATCGTCAACCATCTTGCGAGATACCATTCCGCCCGCCATCTTGCCAATGGCACGGAAGGGCATATTGTAGATAAACAGCACGTTAAGATCGGGCTTTCCTTTAGCCTCGGATTTGTTTTTGATATTAGTCAAAATCCTGTAAACAAGCCTTGCAAGACCGGATTTTGCATAGTAAAGTTGACATATTGCATCATTTTCGGTCAAAAGTCCACTCCACTTGCCATCAGGAATAGGTCTGCCGAGAATATGCTCAAAGTCGCTGTCGGACACCTTTTCTATGTCAGCAGTATAATAGCAATCGGGGGCGTTTTTATCGCATTTTACGCCGTCGATATGTACGGTTTCGGAAAGTCTTATGTCACTGACACTTGAGCCAACGATGATCTCGTAATCCGCGTCCTCGATCTCCCAACAGTTCTTTTCTGCATTGTAGTAACGGAACGCCTTGTCGTCAAGCTCTATTGTGACAGTCTTGCTCTCGCCTGCCTTAAGGAATACCTTTGCAAAGCCCTTCAGCTCCTTCTTAGGTCTGTATACGTTACCGTTCTTGCAAGAAACATAAACCTGTGCAACCTCTGCGCCATCTACCTTACCTACGTTTGAAAGAGTAAAGCTTACGCTGTTTTTATCTGCTTTAATGTCGGAGTAATCAAAGTCGGTATAGCTTATACCGTGACCGAAGGGATAGCGAACGCTCTTACCTGCCGTATCATAATAACGGTAGCCGACGAAAAGACCCTCACGGTATTCTGCCGTTCTTTCTTTGCTTGGGAAGTAGGGGTAAGAGGGGTTATCCTCGAGCCTGTGAGGCCAGCTTTCGTTAAGCTTACCGGAGGGATTGACCTTACCGATAATGGCGTCAGCCATAGCGCCTGCGCCTGCCTGACCACCGAGATAGCCGTGAATTGCTGCTCTGTAAAGCGATCTGTCGGGCATAACGAAGGGTGCGCCACCCGAAAGAACGAGAATTACATTCTTGTTTACTGCACAAACCTCGTTTATAAGTTTCTGCTGGCTCTTGGAAAGCTCCATGTGGAGTCTGTCCATACCCTCGGACTCAAGAATCTCGTCAAGACCTACGCAGAGAAGGACAGTTTCCGCCTTTCTTGCAACCTCTACTGCCTCCGAGATAAGCTTATCAACAGGATCGGGATTCTTTCTGTCAAAGCCCTGTGCATAGCCCGATATCTTAAAGTATTTTTCAAGACAGTCATAGAGATTGTCTATCTTAGTTGCATTTACCTGGGACGAGCCTGCGCCCTGGTATCTGGGAACCTTTGCGAAATCACCGATCACGGCAACACTTGCGCCCTCGTTAAGAGGAAGAATGCCGTCATTGTCAAGGAGAACTATACTGCCCTCGGCGCATCTTCTTGCTACTGTGTGATGAGCCTCTACATCAAAGGTTTTAGGCTGTTTTTCAACCGCATCGCGAGTATCAAATACAACGCAAAGAAGCTCCTCTACTCTTTTATCTATAGTATTCTCGTCAATTTTGCCTGCATGAAGATCCTCAAGAAGACCGATTGTACAGTCGGGACCCGGTGCGGGCATAACAAGGTTATTTCCTGCTTTAACACCTTCGGTGTGATTATTATCTCCGCCCCAGTCGGTGACGACGTAGCCGTCAAAACCCCACTCACCGCGGAGAATATCTGTGAGCAGGTGGGTGTTTTCATTGGCGTAAGTGCCGTTTACCATATTATAAGAGGACATAATGGCTTTTGCCTCACCCTCTTTTACTGCAATCTCAAAGCCTGTGAGATAGATCTCACGCATAGTTCTCTCGTCAAGCACCGAGTCCATAGACATACGGCGAAGCTCCTGGGAGTTTACTGCAAAGTGCTTAGGACAGGCAGCAACGCCCTTTTCCTGAATACCTTTTATGTAGGAAGCAGCCATTTTACCCGAGAGGTAGGGATCCTCCGAGAAATACTCAAAGTTTCTACCACAAAGGGGGCTACGCTTAATATTAAGACCGGGGCCGAGCACAACGTGAACGTCATTTGCAGCAGCCTCTGCGCCAAGCGTTCTGCCGAGCTCCTCTCCAAGAGATACGTCCCAGCTGTTAGCCATAGTTGCGGCCGTCGGGAAACAGGTTGCGGGAACCGATGCGTTAAGACCAAGGTGGTCGCCTGCCCCTGCCTGCTTACGAAGTCCAACGGGGCCGTCTGACATAAACATAGGAGGTATTCCCTTTTCGCTAAGATCAAGGGTGGTCCAGGTGCTCCAACCCTGAAGCAGAGCCGCTTTTTGTTCAATTGTTAAGTTATCTATAATATTTTTAATATTCATATTAAACAACACCTTTATTTTTATCTTTAAAAGAATAAAATATATCCGTTGATATTAGAAAATATATTTTATTATTTTACAGATATTTTTTTAAAGGGCTGAGCTGTTAAACTCAGCCCTTTTTTTTCTATAAACTTAAAACAAGTTTTTCTTCCCCCCTGCCTTTCGGCAAGGGGAAAGTTTTTTGTTTCTA
>JAZSIK010000043.1:0-21237 GCA_045533775.1 Eubacteriales bacterium | reverse complement strand
TATTTTGCCAATAAAAAAGCCATAATACTGATATTTTTCGTATCAGTGTGAGGGTTTCTTTATGGTGCGGGAAATGTCAAGCGTTAAGAAAACGATTGATAATCGTTTTTAGCGCGAAGACCGAAGCGACGGCGTAGGTCTGTCCCGTTTCTTATCAGGATAAAGACCTTTTCAGCCAAGCAAAAAATAAAGACCAAGCTAACCTTGGTCTTTATCTTGGTGCGGGAAACGGGACTTGAACCCGTACATCAAAGATACACGCCCCTCAAACGTGCGCGTCTGCCGATTCCGCCACTCCCGCGAACATTTGATATTATAGCATATACTTTTATATTTGTCAATAGGTTTTATAAAAAATCCCCGAGATTTTTCTCGGGGATTAATACTTTTTTAGAACTTGAAGTAATTCTTTGCGTTATGATATGCAATTCCGGTAACAATCTGCTCAAGAGCCTTGTAATCCTCGGGATATTCTCCCTCGTCTACCCACTTACCGATGAGGTTACACATAATACGTCTGAAGTACTCGTGTCTTGGATAGGATACGAAGGAACGGCTATCGGTAAGCATACCGACAAAGGCAGAGAGTGTGCCAAGGTTGGCAAGAGCCTGCATCTGTGCCTCCATACCATCGCGCTGATCATTGAACCACCAGCCTGAGCCAAACTGAATCTTGCCTACAACACCCTCACCCTGGAAGCAGCCCAGCATAGTGCCCAGAACATAATTATCCTTGGGGTTAAGGGTATAAAGAATAGTTTTGGGAAGCGCGTCAGCACACTCAAGGTAGCTCATAAATGCACCCAGGTCCTCTGCTATGCAAAGATCGTTAATAGAATCAAAGCCTGTATCAGGACCGAGTCTGTCATACATCTTCTTATTATTGTTACGAAGTGCACCAATGTGGAGCTGCATAGCCCAATCGTACTTTACATATTCCTCAGCGCAAGCCTTAAGCATAGCGGTCTTGAATGAGTCAATCTCCTCCTTGGTAAGCTCGCCGCCTGCCATACGCTTATTAAAAGCAGCCTTGGGATCACCAACTGCAAAGGGCACATACTCAAGGGCGTGGTCAGAGAGACGGCAGCCATAATCGTTGAAATATGCGATACGAGCCTTGATCCAGCAAACAAGCTCCTCATAGGACTTTACACCTGTGGACTCAATATAAGGAACGAAGGTCTCCTTGCCGATCTCAACCGCCTTATCAGGACGGAATGTGGGAAGTACCTTAGTAGAGAAATCCTTGAGTGCTGCGTGATACTCAAGTGTATCAACGGGATCGTCGGTAGTACAGATAACAGCAACATTGGAGCGACGGATAAGCTCCTGTGCGCGATACTCAGGCTTTGCAAGGCACTCGTTTACCTTATTCCAGATGCGCTCGCAGGACTCCTCATTGAGAGTCTCGTCAATGTCAAAATATCTCTTAAGCTCAAGGTGGGTCCAATGATAGAGGGGGTTGCCTATAAGCTTGGGAAGGGTCGCCGCAAACATTCTGAACTTCTCATATTCGTCAGCATTACCGGTGATGTACTCCTCAGGTACACCGTTAGTTCTGATCTGACGCCACTTGTAATGGTCGCCGCCAAGGAAAAGATCAAAGGCATTTCTGAACTGGTAGTTCTCTGCTATCTGCTTGGGAGAAAGATGGCAATGGTAGTCAATGATGGGAAGATCCTTTACCATCGCGTAAAGCTTCTTTGCGGGCTCATTCTTGAGCATAAAGCTATCATTAATAAAACTCATAGTGTTACACCGTCCTTAAATATTGATATTTCTCTGTAATCATTAATTTCGTTTCTTGTTTCCCTGCCCTCAGCTACGCTGACAACATAATCAAAAAGCTCGTCTGTCAGGGGCTCGCCGGTAAGAGTGGGCGAGGCATCAAAGTCTATCCATCCCGCCTTTCGTTCTGCGAGAGAATGATTTGTGGCGATCTTCACCGTAGGAACAGGAGCACCGACAGGAGTACCGCGACCTGTGGTAAACAGAATGATATGTACTCCGGCTGCCATAAGATTTGTAATAGCAACAATGTCATTACCGGGCCCGTTCAGCAAGGAGAGGCCGTTCTTGGTGAGAACGTCACCGTAATCAAGCACATCAACGACCTTGGAGAGACCGCCCTTCTGTACGCAGCCAAGCGACTTTTCCTCCAACGTTGTAATTCCGCCCTTTTTGTTGCCGGGCGAAGGATTCTCATAGATAACCTGATTATGTCTTGTATAATAATCCTTGAAATCATTGATAAGCTTAACGGTTTTGTCAAACACTTCTCTGCTCTCGCAGCGCTGCATCAGCAGATGCTCTGCGCCAAACATCTCAGGCACCTCGGTAAGTACACAGCTGCCACCGTGAGAGATAAGCTTATCAGACATACGGCCTACAAGGGGATTTGCGGTGATTCCGCTATAACCGTCACTACCGCCACACTTAAGACCTATGCGAAGCTTTGAAATATGAACGGGCTGACGCTCAAATCCTGCGGCGTATTCCTTCAGCTCGTTGATAAGAGACACTCCCGCCGCAATATCGTCGTCATGATCCTGGGTGTTAAGGAACTTTACTCTGTTCGGATTGTACTCCCCGAGAACATTCTTAAAAACATCAATGTTATTGTTCTCGCAGCCAAGTCCAAGCACAAGGACACCTGCAGCATTGGGGTGATTTACCATACCGCGAAGGATCTTCTGCGTTATTGTCTGATCGTCACCAAGCTGAGAGCAGCCAAATGGATGAGGAAAATATCTTGCGCCGGTCAGAGCAGAAAGCTTCTGAGCGATTTTGTTAACGCATCCAACGGTATTTACGATCCATATTTCATTTCTAATGCCAACATCACCGTTCTCACGAACATATCCCATAAAGGTGCGGTCGGTGGGAACAGCAGGGGTATCATAAAACTTAGGCTCGTAGCTATACTCAAGATTGCCCGACAGATTGGTCTTTACATTATGAGTATGTACGTGTTCTCCCTGTTTGATATCGCAGATAGCGTGACCTATGGGATTACCATACTTAATAATATTCTCGCCACAGCTAATATCTCTCAGAGCATACTTATGACCGTCGTCAAGATTAATATCTACATTATCAAGCTTATTTATTAACATATTTCTCTACCTCAGGAAGAAGGAAGGACAGATCCTGTCCCCAGAGCGATTCGTTTGCAAGGATATCGGCAGTATTGCTCTCCTTCATAAACTTAACAACCGAAGCATCATCGTTTGTCATATCAGTCTTATAGAAATCAATCAGCTTTGCAAAGGAGAACAGAAGTGTCTCGGGCATCTTATCAAACCTCTTGATGTATTCAAGTATAGAAGGAAGAACTCTGACCTTGAACTTGGATACCGAATTGAGCGCAATAGCCGAAAGATAATGCTTTATATAAGGATTGCTGAAACGCTCTACTACGCTGTTGGCATAAGAGCGAAGCTCATCCTCGGGGAGATCAAGAGTAGGAAGTATCTCATCAAATACGCACTTCTTAAGGTGGAGGCGAATCGTTTCGTCATCAAGACAGCTCTTGACGGTGTCAAGACCGGAAAGAAGAGCATAAGGAACAAGAGAGGTATGCGCGCCGTTAAGTATTCTCACCTTTCTGGTACGGTACATCTCAAGCTTGTCGGGAGTCACGATAACATTAAGATCCGTCTTATTGAAGGGCAACTCCCTGTTAAGATCAAAGTCGGTCTCAATAACCCACAGATGGAAGAACTCGGATGTATTAACAAGGTTATCCTCATAACCAAGTCCAAGATCCTCGCCCTTAGGATATCCGGTGTTGATACGGTCCACAAGGGTATTTGTGAAAATATTATCCTCAACAACCCACTTTTTGAAGCCTTCATCAAGCGACCAAAGATCTGCATACTGAAGAATGCATTTTCTCAAATTGTCACCGTTGCGATCAATTAATTCACAAGGAAGGAAGATAAAACCGGGCAGACCGAGCTCATAACGCTTTTTGAGAAGCAAGGTAACCTTCGCCGGAAATGATTTTGGAGGTGCATCGGTTATCTTATCCTCAGACGAAAATACAATGCCGCTCTCGGTTGTGTTTGACACGATAAATCTCATCTCGGGCTGCTCGGCAAGAGCGAGATAGGCGGCAAAATCATCATAGGGCTTTACACATCTGGAAATTACATCAACAACTCTGGTGTCAACTCCCTCAACGCCTCTGATGATATGAGTATAAATACAATCCTGAGCGGTAAGCATATCGCAAAGCCCCTGTTCAATGGGCTGAACAACAACTACGCTGCCATCAAAATCTGTCTTTTCATTTATCTCCTGGAGCATCCAATCTACAAAGCCGCGAAGGAAGCCACCCTCACCGAACTGAATTACTCTTTCTGTGCGCTGCTTTTTTTCAAAAATCATAATAAAGCCCTTTCTGTATTTATTATTAATTTAATATTACATTTTTATTATATAAAAATATATATGGTCACGCCTTAATTATTTTGATACAGATTTTATCATTTTAATACAAATCTTAGTTTTTTTGATTAATAAAAGAAATGGTGATGCAACCTTACATTACATCACCAATTATTGCGGACTGTTTATGCTGTATATATAGGAACGGCCGTCCCCCCGTCTGCGAGAGAGTATACCGAGCTGCATAAGAAGCATCAGCGCACCGTGCGAACCTATGTGCTTAAGACCGGAAATACGCTCAAACTCGTAACTGCTAAAGCTCTCGGGTAGGCCCTCCGGCAGAAGCAAATAATAATCCGACTCCTTTTCAAGAGAAACAACCGAATTTAACGATGTAGGAATACAGTTTATCTTTTCGGTACGCTTTCTGCCCACCTTCATTCTTCCGCTGAGCAATCTGGTCTCGGTAGCATCTATCAGGACAAGCAGTATCCTCAGATTTTTATGAGGAATAAACCTCCTTATCAAAGCAATTTCAGCAAGAGCATCGGAGTGTCTTCCCTTCTTTCTGCTTTTTCTCGGGGTCTTGGTCTCTCCGCTTTCGGGATCAAAACGGAATATTGTACGGTTTTCAATTATGGGATATACCACCGTTACCCTGTCATTATCAAGAAAACGCTCAAGCTTAGGAATAAGATTACCGAAAGAGCGAGTCTGTATCTCAATGATCCCCTCCTCGTTACGAATATCTGCAACAGAACCCATATAGTTGATCTCGTGCTTTGATTCGTCCGGCTCAAAATAGTATTTCAGAGTTCTGTGTACATTCTTTTCGCTGAAGGTTCCTATACCGTTCTGTTGCTCCGAGCCTATGGCTGCGCGATTTATTGCAATGGCAAAAGCAAGCCTATCAACCATCGTTTCTCAGCGCCTCTATCGCCGCTTTGCGATCGGCGTGCTTAAATACAGAACTACCAGCTACAAGTATGGTTGCACCCGCAGAGATAAGCTCGGGAGCATTCTCCGCATTGATGCCTCCGTCAACCTGTATTTCTACATTTAGCCCCCTGCTCTCTATTTCTGCCCTAAGTTTTCTCACCTTTTCAATGGTTTTTGGGATCAATTTCTGTCCGCCATATCCGGGTTCAACCGTCATTACAAGCACCAGATCGCACTTGTCAAGATAGGGGAAAATGCTCTCAAGCTGAGTATCGGGTCTTAAGGATATACCCGCCATAACTCCCTCGGAGCGTATCTCATCAAGAAGGTCTGCGGTCTTGCTGCAGGTCTCAACGTGAAAGGTGAGAATATCTGCTCCTGCCTCAATAAACCTGGCGGCATAAACATCGGGACGCTCTATCATAAGATGAACATCAAATATCATATTACTTTTTTTGCGCAGGCACTCAATGACCGGCAAACCAAAGCTGATGTTTGTAACAAAGGATCCGTCCATAACATCAAGATGAACCATATCCGCTCCCGCAGACTCAATATCTGCTACCTCAGCGGCAAGGTTTGACAGGTCGGCAGCGAGAACCGAAGGGGATATTTTAATCATATATTATCCTTTCTAATATATCTATAAATATATAATTGTGTCATAAGTGAATATAAACCATAAAATAATATGGAGCCACTTGCGGGCCAATAATACACAGAGCCCTGCGCCGACAATAAAGTTAAAGATGTTTCAGTTTTATCGCAGAAAGCTGTGTGTCAATGATTGGGGTGATTTTTCACCCCTTATTTTTTTACCGTTGAAACGGCGTGGGCGCTCACACCCTCCTCGCGACCTGTAAAGCCCATATGCTCCTCGGTTGTAGCCTTTACATTAACTCTGCCCTGTTCTATACCCAGAATATCAGATATGTTCAGTATCATAGAATCAATATATTTTGCGATCCTCGGGCTTTGAATTACCAGCGTTGCATCAATATTTACAACCGAATAACCGCTGTCTGAGATAAGCCTTGCCACCTCAGAAAGCAGCAGGAGGCTGGAAATACCCTTATATTTGTCATCAGAGTCCGGGAAATGACGACCAATGTCACCGAGCCCCACAGCACCGAGAAGTGCATCCATAATAGCGTGGGTCAGAACATCGGCATCGGAATGTCCGAGCAAGCCCTTGCTATTCGGAATCTTCACTCCGCCAAGAATAAGATCGCGTCCCTCTGCCAATCTGTGTGCATCGTATCCGTGCCCTACTCTGATCTCACTCATATGACCTCTCCTCCCAATAATATACTCTGCATATTCAATATCTTCTTTGGTAGTGAGCTTAATGTTCTGCTTACCCGTATCCACGGGATAAACCTTTACTCCGAGCCTCTCAACCATCATATTATCATCTGTTACAGCAGCAATATCATCCGAATTATCAAGAGCCTCGGCATAAAGCGAGCGGCTGAAGATCTGGGGAGTATGAGCAGCAAAAAGCTCCTCTCTGGGCACAGTTGCCGAGATCATATCATCACCGATCCTCTTTACCGTATCGGTAATATATGTGCCCGCGCTGGCAGCTCCGTGAATCATAGCCATTGATATTACCTCAGTAATATTTTCCGCGGTAATAAGACATCTTGCGCCATCGTGAACAGCAACAAAATCCGCATCCTCGGATATAGCAGAAAAGCCCGCTCTTGCAGACTCTGCCCTCGTTTTACCCCCGGGAATTATAGCTTTAATCTTGGAAAAAGCAGACAGCTCATCGGTTGCCCAAGCAACCTCATCCTCTCTGACAACCACTACAATACTGCTTATTATCTTGCAGGAGGAAAATGCGCTGACGGTTCTGAAAAGCACGCTCTTACCGAGAACAGTCATTCTCTGCTTGGTGGTATCGCTCTCCATTCTTTTACCGCTGCCCGCGGCAAGAATTATGGCTGCAACGTGGGGGTTTCTATCGTTTTTCAAGCTCATTCTCCTTTCCCAAAAAAAGTTTGTGGATGAATGTGGGAGACAAAAATGTTTCAAAAAAGTTTACATTTTTCAATCAAATCCCACCTTTTGCCACATACATTTTACCACATCTGTGAGTAAAAGAAAAGGCTTTTTTGTCTTTTTGCCTCACTTTTTTCAAAAAAAACATAAAAAAATCAAAAAAAATCACATTTTGTGTGTATTTTTTTATAAAATCCCCTTGACAAATTAATAAAACAATTATATAATATATGCGTGGGAGAAAGTGGGGACTTGTGTATCAAATGTGCAAGTTTGTGTATCAACATCCCGACAAAACCCACAAAATTAACGAAAGTGTGAAGGAGGCAAAGCAAAATGGCGTTTATCAGCTCGTTTATGTATTCGCTTGACACCAAGAAGCGTATCATTATTCCCAATAAGTTCCGCGAAGAGCTTGGCGAAGTTTTCTACATCACCAGAAGCCTTGATGCCTGCCTCACTGTATATCCCGAAAGCGAATGGCAGATTTTCCTTAACGGACTCAACCAGCTCCCCAACACCGCGAGCGCAGCCGCAAGAGAGTACTTTATGTCAGTAGCACAGAAGTGCACCCCCGATTCAAGCGGACGAGTTCTTTTAGAGAAAAATCTGATTGACCACGCAAAGGTTGATAAGAACGCTGTATTCGTTGGTGCCGGAAACACCATTAACATCTGGTCCGAGGAGTTGTGGGCTGCGCGCGAGGCAAGCCGCGATCTGGAGAGCATTCGTGCTCTGCTCCAGCAGCATGGACTCTAATCCTACTCCGAAAGGAAGCGATTCAGATGAAAACCTTTTCACACGTATCCGTTCTGCTCTATGAGTGCATTGATGCGCTGAACATCAGAGATGGATATACATATGTAGACTGTACGACAGGTGGCGGCGGCCATTCCTTAGAAATTGCCAAGCGACTTGGTCCAAACTCAAGACTTATCTGCTTTGACCGTGATGGCGATGCGATTGCGGCGGCTAAGCTCAGACTTAAGGATTATCTTGATAAGATAACCTTTGTAAATGAGAACTTTTCCGGTCTTGATAAAGTAATTAAAGAATACGGAATTAATAACCTCGGAGGAGTGCTTGCCGATCTGGGATGCAGCAGCTACCAGTTTGACACACCCGAGAGAGGCTTCAGCTATATGCACGATGCAAGGCTGGATATGAGAATGGACACCTCCTCTCCCCTGTCCGCCTACGAGATCGTAAACGAATATCCCGAGCATCAGCTCAAAAGAATCATCTATGATTATGGCGAGGAGAGATTTGCCCCCAGAATCGCCTCTGCCATTTGCAAATATCGCCAAGAAGAACCAATAACCACAACGCACAGACTCACAGAGATTATCAAGGGCGCAATACCGAGCGCGGCAAGAGCCGACGGCCCCCACCCTGCCAAGCGTACGTTCCAGGCTATCAGGATTGAGGTAAACGGTGAGCTTGACGCAATCAAGCCCTTGATAGACTCTGCAGCACAGCACCTTGCTCCTACCGGAAGGATCGCTATTATTTCCTTCCATTCATTAGAGGACAGAATAGTTAAGCAAACATACAAATCACTACTGGGCGGTTGTACCTGCCCCAAGGACTTCCCCGTTTGTGTTTGCGGCAGGAAGCCCATTATTAAGGAAGTATCAAAAAAACCGATATTACCGTCAAATGAAGAATTAGAAGTCAACCCTCGCTCAAGAAGCGCAAAGCTCAGGGTTGCAGAAAAACTGTAAGAGGAGAACAAGACAATGACACAGACTACAAATTATGAAAAGCTCTATGAAAACATGAAACAGAGATTTACCGTTTCTCAGGACAATAATGAGTATACTATTGGCGAATATATGCTTATGAAGGCTGAGAGCCAGAAGGCTGAAAAGACCTCTCTCCCCGTAGCTGTTCAGACTGCTGTTTCCAGAAGCGAGGTAGCTATGACCAACATCGTTTCCTTCGTTGATGACAAGCTTACCATCAAGCAGGCTCCTGTAAAGGACAAGACTATCAAGTCCTTCCCCTTCCGCGCGTCTGCATCTGCATTCCTTACCGCAGCCGTTGCTTGTGCTTTCCTTCTCTCCTTTGTTCTCATCGGTGCTAAGGCTCTTTCCTCTCCCTCACCCGCGGCAAATGATGTTAACACAGACAACTCGGTTGAAACAACTGTGGCTGAGGCTGATTTTGAATAATAGAAGAATTATCTCATAATTTCAAAGCTTAATAAATAAAATATAGCGATGGACAAAATGTCTGTCGCTATATTTTTTTATTTGAGGATAATTATGAAAAACAGGCAGAAAAGCATAACAAGAAAACGAATAACCGCAATTTTACTTATTTTTTCTTTATTTGCGGGATATCTGCTATTCAATATTTTTCGTCTGGGATATCTGCAGTACGATTATTACCGAGAAAAAACCTATGACCAGGTAACCACCTCCTCTCCGCTGAGCGCCGAGCGAGGAAAAATATACGATGCAAATATGAATGTTCTCGCAGAGAGCAATACCGTATGGCGTATATTTGTCTCTACAAGAGATATAAAAAACGCATCAAAAGAGGAGAGCGTGGACTATGCAAAAATTATTGCCGACGGCATCTCCCCGCTTCTTTCGCTCAACGCCGACGGTCTATATGAGAAACTCAAAGGCTCGTCAGTGCTGGATGTTACAATAAAAAGAACTGCAAGCAAAACGGAATATGAAAGTGTAATAAAATATATAAGATCGGAAGGTCTTGATGACCTTGTATTTACAGAGGCAAAAACCTCAAGGAGCTATCCCGCCGGTACAATGGCGGCGCACGTTATCGGCTTTACCGGTAGCGATAATCAAGGACTGTACGGTTTGGAATACTATTATGACGATATTCTCTCGGGTACCGACGGATACTATGTATACGCAAAGGATGCCAACGGAATCGCCCTTGATACCGAATACTCGGATTACTTCCCCGCTGAGGACGGGTACAGCATTGTGACGACTATTGACTCCTATATCCAGAGCGAGCTTGAGGCGGTAATAGAAATGGCGAGGGTTAACCACGGTGCCGAGAACAGAGTTTGCGGAATAGTTATGGATACAGAGACGGGCGCAATACTCGGTATGGCAACCACGTCCCCATTTGACCCTAACTCCCCATTTACTCTGGATGAGGAGTCACAGAAAAAGCTGAACGAATCAGGGCTCTTGCCCGGGACAGATAAATACAACGCCTACAAAAATGAGCTGATGCAGGTAATGTGGTCAAATAAGGCCATCAGCGAAACCTACGAGCCCGGCTCAACCTTTAAGATAGTGACCGTGTCGGCAGCGCTGGATCTTGGAGCAGCGAATCTTAACAGTACCTTCTCCTGCAAGGGATATTACCAGATCGGCGGCTGGCGCATAAGATGCCACAAAACCACCGGCCACGGCTCGGGATTTAATCTTGCCTATGGGCTTCAGATGTCCTGCAACCCCTGTATGATGGTGTTGGCGCAAAGGATCGGAGCGAGCAATTTCTATGACTATGTTGAGCGCTTCGGCTATTTTCAAAAAAGCGGAATTGATCTGCCCAGCGAAGCATCTACTATATTTCATAAGGAAGAAAACATAGGCTCAACCGAGCTTGCGACTGCGTCCTTCGGTCAGCGCTTTAAGGTCTCGGTAATTAATCATCTGACTGCTATTTCCGCGGTGGCAAACGGAGGAAAGCTGATTACCCCGTATGTGGTAGATAAGATTATTGATAACGAGGGCAAGGTTATATCTCAGCATACCACGCAGATAAAGCGAACGGTTGTTTCGGAGGAGGTAGCAAAAACCGTCTCTGACATTCTTATTGAGGGCGTCAGCGGAAACGGAGGAGCAAAAAACGCAGGTGTCAGCGGATATGATATCGCGGCAAAAACAGGAACATCTCAGAAGTTTGATATTCTTGACGAAAACGGAAACTCATATCTGCGTATTGGCTCAACGGTCGCCTATGCTCTGAACGGAGAGTCGGGAGTATCAATGATAATCGTTGTTGACGAGCCCACCTCAAATGTAAAATACGGCAGCGTGGTAGCCGCTCCCTACGTGTCAATGCTTATGGAAAAGCTACTTCCCTATCTTGAATACAAATCAAATGCAGAAGAGGTAAATATAAAGGTAGATAACTATATTGGTATGAATGTAAACTCGGCTAAAAAGAAGCTGGAAGAAGCCAATATTGACTACGAAATAGTCGGTGACGGCAGTACGGTTGTTGCTCAGACTCCAAGCGGCGGCGATTCATTTACCGTTGCGCTATCCAAAATTATTCTGTTTACCGAAGATAAAGCGCCCGATAAGATCACTGTGCCAAATCTTGTGGGAAAAGGTATGCTGGAGGCGATACAAATAGCGAGTGATTGCGGACTGAACATACGGATAAGCGGTATCGGCTCAACATCCCCCGGCGCAAATGACATAGTATGCGAGCAATCCATACCGCCAAACACGGTTGTCAAGCGGGGCCAGGTTATCATTATACGCGCACTGGTTGGTGACTTTGAAGATTAAAGGAGGCAAAAATGAAGATTTCCGATCTACTATTTCCTGACGAATATTTAGTATGTGAGGTTGATTACAGAGCCGAAATTGGCAAGCTGACGACAGACACAACAGAGCTATGTGAGGGTGATATTCTGATCATACCAAACGCAGAAAGGATGCCCGATCTGTCATCGGTAAACGCGATCCCAAAAGCAGTAGTTTGCGGCACAAATGCTATTCTGCCCGATAATTTCCCTGTAATTCGCGTTTCAAACCCGCGCCTCACTATGTCAAAAATGTTCTTCAGATATGAAAATCCCCATCTTGAAAAAACAAAAATAATAGGTATCACAGGCACAAACGGAAAGACCAGCACAGCGACTCTGATCTGCGAGGCGCTTAAAAATATGGGATATAAAACAGGATTCATCGGGACCGGAAAAATAGAGATGGACGGTAAAGAGAGAAGCAAGAAGAACTACTCAATGACAACACCCGATCCCGCCCTGCTCTACAAGGAGCTCAGACACATGACAGATGCGGGATGTGAGGCTATTGTTATGGAGGTGTCAAGTCACGCTCTTGCTCTTGACAAGGTCGCCCCCATTAGGTTTGACTACGGTGTCTTTACCAATCTTTCAACCGAGCACACAGATTTTCACGGTAGTCTTGATGCCTATTATAAGGCTAAGCTCAAGCTTTTTGATCAATGCAAATGCGGAATATTCAGCATTGACGACGACTATGCAAGAGAGGCATACCGCAGCTTTGGCGGCAGAAGGATCTCCGTAGGTGTAATAAGGCGGGGCGATATATGGGCAACCGGTATTGACGATCTTGGCTTTTCCGGAGTAAGCTATTTATATCACGGCGCCGATTTTTCCTGTAAAATGAAACTGAAGCTTCCCGGTATTTTCAATGTATACAACTCTATGCTGGCCGCTGCGGTCTGCATTGATATGGGCTGTAAGCCCTGCGATGTAAAGCAAGCTATATCTAAAATAAATAGCATCCCGGGCAGATATGAAATAATAAAAGATAAAATAACGGTAATAATAGACTATGCCCATACTCCCGATGCCTTCAGATCAATTCTCCGCGAACTAAGCAAGCAGAAAAACGGAGGTCAGTTAACAACGGTATTCGGATGCGGCGGAGATCGGGACAAAACAAAAAGACCTATGATGGCAAGGATTGCAGAAAGATACGCCGACAGAATAATTATTACCTCCGACAACTCAAGAAGCGAGGACCCGAAGGAAATTGTTGCGGATATTACGCGTGGCTTTGAAAAAGGCAATTATGAGGTCAAATCGGATCGTAGAGAGGCAATTATTTCCGCTATAACTACCGCGAGGGTGGGAGACATAGTGGCAATACTCGGCAAGGGGGCGGAAAAATACAATATAGATAAAAGCGGCTATCACGATTTTGACGAGAAGGAAATAATCCGCACCGCCCTCGCCCGACTAAATGAATGTAAGAGATGAGAATAAAGCTTGGAAGACCGCTTAAAATAGAAGAAATAGCCCGTCTGTCAAGCGGAATGTTATGTAAAAGTGCCTCTGCGACGGTAGGCGCAATATCAACCGACTCCCGAGAGCTGTGTACGGGCGATCTGTATGTGGCAATACAGGGGCAAAGGTATAACGGTGAGGATTTTGTTCAAAATGCAAGCTCGCTTGGAGCATATACGCTCTCGGCAAACAAGAACAAGGCAGATATTTTTCATCCTGACACTATCCTTGCCCTGCAGAATCTCGCAAGAGAGTATAAAAAAACTCTTCCTTATTTATTATATAATATAGGAATTACGGGTAGCGTAGGAAAAACCACGACAAAGGAGTTCCTTAGCTTACTGCTTTCTCTAGAATATGCAACTCATAAATCTGATGGTAACTATAATAACGAAATTGGGTTGCCTCTATCAATTTTATCGGCAAAGAATGATACAAACATTCTGCTTATGGAAATGGGAATGAACCATCCGGGAGAAATAGGACGTCTATCAAAATGCCTTGAACCAAGCATTGCGACAATAACAAATATAGGCACAGCTCATATAGGAAATCTTGGTAGCAGAGAGAACATAGCAAAGGCTAAAATGGAAATAACGGAAGGAATGGATGGTGGTATAATCATTGTTCCCCACAACGAAGATCTACTTGATAAATTGCAAAATAAAAGGACGTTTTCTATCTCTGATCCATCTGCTGATTATTACCTTGAAAGGCGCGACGACAACTATGTGAGCATATACAAGCGAGGAGAACTGTTATGCTCCTCGTGCTTTGCTCTGAGCGGAGATCACAACGCAAAATGTCTCATTGCTGCCGTATCCACAGCAGCCGAGGCGGGAGTAGATGTTAAATTAATTTCAAAAGGAATTGCTTTAATTTCTGATGATAATACGAGGCAGAGTGTTGTTTTGGCTAAAAAATACATTTTTTATTCGGATTGCTACAATGCCTCCCTTGAGTCTATGATATCCTCTATTTCTTCATTTGTCACACACACCGAAAGGGGCAAAAGAAGTCTGCTTCTCGGGGATATTTTAGAGCTTGGAGAGCACAGAACGAATATACATAAAACGGTTGGCAAGGCTATATCTCGCAATCAAATAAATCTTCTTTTTCTGTTTGGAAAATACTCCTTTGAAATCGGCGAAGGAGCTATGGAAAACGGCTTCCCAAGTGATAGAATATTCATAGTAGATGATGAATCATCTCCTTGTGATATTGCCAAACTGATAAAGAAGCATTGTCTCCCGGGCGAGCACATTCTTATGAAAGCGTCGCGCGGTATCAGACTTGAGCGTATTCTTGATTATTTCACGAAAGGCAGGGATAACTGATATGAACAACATAATACCTTCTCTGCTTTTCTTACTGATCAGCGCATCTCTGACCTTTGTGTCGGTAAAGTGCCTTATTCCCTATCTCAGAGGCCGAGCAAAGCAGCCTATATACGAAGGTGGACCGAGCTGGCATATGTCAAAGAGCGGAACGCCTACTATGGGCGGCATCGGATTTCTTATTGGAATACTGATCTCTCTGTTGCTTGCCGCCTGTTTTTTTATCTTTATAAGAGAAGATCTCGGTGCAGGGATCGGAATTATCATCTCCCTGCTCTTTGCTCTTGGCAACTCGGTAATCGGCATAGTTGATGATCTCACAAAGTTGAAAAGAAAGCAAAATGCCGGTCTCACACCTGTTGAAAAGCTATTGCTTCAGTTTTTGCTGGCAATACTCTTTCTTATGGCAAGAGAGCATTTCTTTGAGGATTCTCATGCGATTTCCTTCATCTTCGGCCAGATAGATCTCGGCATATTTTATTACCCATTGGCAATTATTCTGCTGCTGGGCATTGTTAATTGTGCTAACCTGACTGACGGGATTGACGGTTTAGCATCAAGCACCGGGCTAATGATAGGAGCGGTCTATGCGATTATTGGTATACTCTCCGCGGGCTCAGAGGTAAGCGCAGCTTCTTTTGCCCTTATCGGTGGTATGCTCGGATTCTTGTTCTACAATAAGCATCCCGCAAAAATATTTATGGGAGATACCGGGTCTCTTTTCATCGGTGCTATGGCGGTTGCTATTGCCTTCTGCACGGATAACCCCTTTGCCATTATTCTTATAGGTGGAGTCTATGTAATAGAGGGCCTGTCTGTTATACTCCAGGTAATAAGCTACAAACTGACGAAAAAGCGAATATTCAAAATGGCACCTCTGCATCACCATTTAGAAAAATGCGGTCTTGGTGAAAAGGATATCTGCTTTATAGCGGTTGTGACGACTCTTGCGATGAGTGGCTTTTCATTCTTATTTTTCGGTGATCTGATATGAAAATAACAAATTGGCTAAAAGCAAAAGCAGCTCTATTCAAGGGTGTGGGAGGGCGGATTGATTATCTCTTTTTGCTATCCGTCTGCCTCGTTACTCTGTACGGCACGCTTATGGTATTCAGCGCAGGGGTGGCATATGCAGAGGCAAGATATAACGACGAGCTTTATTTCGTGAAAAAACAGGCAATATGGCTGATCATCGGTTTTGCAGTAATGTATATCTCTTCCCATATTGAGCCCTCTTTTTACAAAAAATACACTCCTCTGCTATACTATTTCACATTATTTCTGCTCGTCTTGGTGCTTATCGTAGGATTCGTCGGCAACGGTGCGCAGCGGTGGATTTCTATAGGTCCCGTCACAATTCAGCCCTCCGAAATTGCAAAGATCTCAATCATACTGATGCTATCTCATTATTTTTCAAGCTACGAAACCTACGCCACAGACAGAAAGAGCAAGAAAAATATCTTTATTTACGGCACGCTATTTCCCTGTCTAATAATTGCAATCCCCATAATTCTTGTTATGCTTCAAAAGCATTTGTCCTGTATAATAATTCTCGGCGCAATAGGTCTGATGCTCATATTCGCAGCAGGCGTTGACGCAAGATACATATCGGCTTTTTTAGGGCTAGGCGTTGCGGGGATCACCTGTCTTGCCCTGTTCACAGACTACACGAAGGACAGGATAACTGTATGGCAGGACCCCGAAAAATACAAGCTTACAGGAGGCTGGCAAACCTTACAGGGACTTATGGCAATCGGATCGGGCGGTATATTTGGCGTTGGATACGGAAAAAGCATACTGAAGCACTCCTATGTCTCGGAGCCTGCCAATGATATGATATTTGCCATACTGTGCGAGGAGCTTGGACTCGTTGGTGCGGCGCTCGCTATGTTGCTGTTTGGCTTTCTGATATACCGCGGCTGCAAAATAGCAATGCGAGCACCTGATAGCTTTACCAGACTTATATGCCTCGGTATATGTATAAAAATGGCGATCCAGGTACTGCTAAACATAGCCGTGGTGACCAACACCATTCCAAACACGGGAATATCTCTTCCCTTTTTCAGCTACGGGGGCTCGTCACTTGTTATGCTGTTTTTTGAAATGGGGATAATTCTCTCGGTTTCACGATATTCTAAAATCAACAAATAGAAAGGATGATACAAATGAAGCTTTTATTATGCGGTGGCGGAACAGCAGGTCACATAAACCCCGCTATCGCCATAGCAGAGGAGCTGAAGAGCCGTGATAAGAACGCACGTTTTTTATTTATCGGCAGAAGAGGCGGCAAGGAGAACGAGCTGATTGAAAAAGCCGGACTTGAGTATAAGACGATAAAAATAGAGGGACTCAGCCGTTCTCTGTCAACCGACAATATCCGTCGGATAATACGCGCCCTGCAGGCAAGAACCGAGGCAGAAAAGATAATAAATGATTTTTCTCCTGATATAGTAGTCGGCACAGGCGGCTATGTTTGCTGGCCTGTAATTACTGCAGCAAAAAGGCTGGGAATCAGGACGGCAATTCACGAATCCAATATTACTCCGGGCGTTACCACTAAGCTCGTTGCAGGAAAATGCGATGTGATTTTCCTAAATCACGAAAAAACAAGTAAGTACCTGGGTGGAAATAAAAAGGTCATTACCGTCGGCAATCCACTACGAAGCGATTTTGACAAAATAACAAAAGCCGAGGCGAGAAGAAAGCTCGGAATCGGTAACAAGGAGCTGTTTATTCTGTCCTTTGGCGGAAGCATTGGAGCGCAAAGACTCAACGAGGTCATTTTTGATGTAATTAATAACTACTCCTCAAAAACGGAGGGAGTAAGGCATCTTCATGCCACAGGAAAAAGGTACTACAAGGACGGAGAAAAAAGTTTTTATGAGAAGGGCTATCGCGGCTGCAAAATCGTGCCATACATCAGCGATATGCCACTCGCCTTAAGGGCGGCAGATATTGTAATTTGCCGATGCGGAGCAATGACACTGTCGGAAATCGGTGCGGTGGGAGTGGCCTCAATCCTGATTCCGTCGCCCAATGTAACCGGTAATCATCAGTATAAAAATGCGCTTCATCTCGCAAGCGGAGGAGCGGCGGATATAATAGAAGAAAAAGACCTGTCAGAAAAGCTGCTCACAGATAAGATAATTGCCCTGAAAAGTGACGAAAACGAGCGAAAAAACAGGGCAAAAAAGATTTTAACGACTTTTAAGCCCGATGCAGCAAAGAGAATAATTGACGAGCTTTTTATACTGAAAAACAGAAGAAAAGGGACGGCAAATTAGCCGTCTCTTGTTTTTACGGTGGCTTTTTGTCACAGTTTGTTCATATTTATATGCTCTGCCCTGTTTTATTATTATATTTTTGTAGTAAATTGTTAATAAATAAGAAAAATATTTTAAATCTATTGAAACCAAAAAAATCTTATGATATACTATATACGAATAAATATTTAAAATAAAAGTTAAAAACGGAGGACTTAAAATGGAATTTGATTTTGAACAGGTTTACGACAGTGGCGTGAATATAAAGGTTATCGGTGTAGGCGGCGGCGGAAACAATGCTGTTAACCGTATGATTTCTACTAACATCCGTGGCGTTGAGTTCATCGCCGTTAATACCGACAGCATGGCTCTTGACACCTCTTGTGCAGCTAAGAAGCTTGTTATCGGTGACAAGATCACTCACGGTAAGGGCGCAGGTGCTAACCCCGAGGTTGGTAAGCGCAGTGCTGAGGAGTCCATTGAGACCGTTCGCGATGCTCTTGCAGGCGCAGATATGGTATTCATCACCGCAGGTATGGGTGGCGGCACCGGTACAGGCGCAGCTCCCGTTATTGCAAAGGCATCTAAGGAAATGGGTATTCTTACCGTTGGTATTGTTACCAAGCCCTTCTCCTTTGAGGGTAAGAGAAGATACGCTCAGGCTGAGATCGGTATCGCAGAGCTCTCCAAGTATGTTGACTCTCTTATCGTTATCCCCAACGAGAGACTTAAGCAGGTAGAGGATACTCACATTACTCTTGCTAACGCATTTGAGATTGCCGACGATGTTCTTCGCCGTGGCGTTCAGTCGGTATCCGAGCTTATCAATGTTCCCGGCTTCATCAACCTTGACTTTGCTGACGTTACCGCTATTATGAAGAACGCAGGATATGCTCATATGGGTGTTGGTGCCGCTAAGGGTACTGACAAGGCTCAGGTTGCTGCTATGCAGGCGATCTCCTCTCCCCTTCTTGAGACCAATATTACCGGTGCTACCGGCGTGCTTGTAAGCATTACTGCTTCCGAGGACATTCAACTTGATGAGATTGATGCTGCTTCCAACATGATCTACGAGGAGGCTCATCCCGACGCAAACATCATCTGGGGTGCTGCATTTGATCCTACTCTTCAGGACGAGATGCGTGTAACCGTTATTGCTACCGGCTTTATCGCAGAGAATGCTGATACCAAGAAGCCCGAGCCCACCAGAGTTGCTACTGCTCCCGTAGTAGAGACTCCCGCTCCCGTACAGCCCGCTCCCGCAGCTCCTGCTGCTCCTTCTGTTGATGACCTCTTCAGAAAGCTTGAGGCTGAGACCGCTCAGGAGGCTCCCAAGGCTGCTCCCGCTGAGCCCTCCACAAAGTCCTCCTACGAGGATATTTACGGTGGTAGCTTCAGCTGTATCGTAAAGAACAAGAGAAGATAATTTTCTGAAAATTACATACAGTCGGCAAGCCCGATCTCTTGAAAACGGAACGATTTTTTCGTTCCGTTTTTTCTTTTTTTCCTTGCATATATACAGGCGATATAAAATCTATGAGCATTCAGTTCAACCAACAGCATCAACCTTTCTATCGGCTGTCACGTTTTCAATCAAAGGGCAGCTTGACGCGCAAAGAGCTTCTTAACCAATCTCACGGGACAGATCCCCCTACACCTCACTCACCTCCCGCTCAATGTTGATAAATCAAAGAATCCCACATTGCTGTTCTGTCTTTTGTTGGGAACCTTCAATAATATACTTTTCCGTTTACCATTTTCAACAGGGATAATTTGGCTATACTTTTCCGCGTGGAGCAAAATGATTTTTCCACACAGCGAAACCGTCATTTTAACCTCATTTTTCTGTGTTTTTGCATCTTTTTATATCAAATAACGGAATAGTATACTTTTTGGGTGTGAAGTTTTCCACAGAAAAATGAGTGTGGAAAAATGTTTTTGTGGAAAATACCTTTGTTTATCCACAGCAACCAACAGTTCTTCAGGGGTGAACGGAAAAGTATAATTTGCATATTTTTCACTATTTTTTCCGTTTTTGATCATGTCAGCATCCGTGCTTTCTCGGTGTGCCTTAGTCACAATATTATACTTCACAACTTCTTCGCCGGCTCCCGTCGTATTGATCTGAATGTTTATCAAAAATAAAAAAAGAGCCCCCTGCCCTGATACGGCAGAAGGCTCTTTTTTATTCTCTTAATGAAGGAAATAAATGATCACTATTGAAAGTGCACTGACCAGCATAAGTGCGGCAAGGATGCCTGCAACGATTTTTACATAGGTTGAGTTCTTTTTCATTTTATGTATAATTCCTTTGTTTTATTTTTTCTCAGAATAATAGCTTGCTACAAGGGTGCTGACATTTTTTCTGACGCCCTTCCTTGCAACGGGTATCTTGGCATTGATAGCAGAAAGACCCTTTGCAACAGAGTTAATGGGATCGGCGGGCTGTCTCACAGGAACGCCGAGAACCTTGCTCATCATTAGATCAAGTCCGTGGATCATAGATCCGCCACCGGTAAGAACAACACCGTTTTTAAGTACAGCCTCTACCTGATCAATCGGAAGCTTCTTGATAGCGACCGCGACAGACATAAGCAATCTGTGCAGAGGCTTCTCAAACACGCCCACAATGTCCTCAGAGGAAATTGTCATTTTAACACTGTTACCGGTCAGAGAAAGAGTACCCTCAATATCTACGCTGTTCTCCTCCTTGCCCTGCCATACAGAGCCGAGCTGCTCCTTTATCGCTCTTGCAACCGCGAGAGAAACATTTACACCGCCCTGCTCGCTGATATACTGCTTAACAGCCTTATCAAAATCCTCACCGCCGATCATATCGCGGGAGGTATAAGTAAGCTCGCCATTATGCATAACAGCGATCTCGGTAGCCGAGGCGCCTACATTGACCGAGATAACGCTCTCGGTAGGAGATGTACCTGCTCCAATAAGCGCGGCAACCGCACGGTTAACCGTATAGCACTCAGAAATACCTGCATCAGAGAGGATATTAAATATCTCCTTCTCCTGTTTAGCAATAAGGTCAGAAGGAACACCCATAACGCAACGAAGTCGCTCAGAAGCAGGAATAACGCCTACCACATGAGAAACGATGCTCTGAGTGATCTGTCTGTCAAATAAAAGTCCGTTCTTGAAGGGCCTGACAAGGAGAGCGCGATCACTCATCTCATCTCCCCGTTCAATAGCAGCAGTACCGACCGAAACAATACCGCGACTGTCTTTGTCAATCAGCGCAACCGATTGCTCACGGTATATACCGGCTGTCATATCACTGACGGTA
>JAZSIK010000067.1:0-10771 GCA_045533775.1 Eubacteriales bacterium | reverse complement strand
CCTAAGTGGCTATTGATAAAGCCGAACTGTGTCATAAGAAGGTAAACTGCTGTCATTCCCATAAATGACGGGAACATTCCAAGCACCAAAGCACCCTTCATAAGTGCCTTTCTTCCTCTAAACTCAAAGGTAGAAATTGTGTAGGCTGTAAGAATTACAAGAACTGTTCCCAGTAAGCTACTTACTATGGCAACGAAGAGCGTGTTAGTAAACCAACTCATATAGTTATACATTACTGTATCTGTAAAGAGCAACTTAAAGCTGTCAAAAGAGTATTCGTTTGGGAAGAATCCGTTAAAGCTATACATATCACCGCTTTTAGAGAAGCAGCTGATTACGAGCCAGAAGCAAGGAAATACGAATATAAGAGAAACTATTATCAGTATTGAATAAGTCAAAAACTTGTCAGCAATCGACTTTGCGTGCATACCGGGCTTTTTCATCTGAACGTATCCTCCTTCTTGTAGGCTGCACTTCTAACGTAAACGCTAAGGCTTACAATAGAGGTGATTGCAAAGATCACAAGGCTTATCGCTGCGCCTATTGCATAATAATTATTGTCTATTGACATTCTGTAGAGCCAGTTAATAAGCAAGTCTGTGTCACTCGCAAGGAAGTAACCGTCACTCAGCACGTCGCTTCTGAGGAAGAAGAATACGCCAAAGTTATTGAAGTTACCTATAAACTGACTGATAAGTACGGGAGTAGTTGAGAAGATTACGAAAGGAAGAGTTATCTTTCTGAACTGAAGGAAGCTTGATGCACCGTCTATATCTGCCGCTTCGTAAAGATCGTTGTTAATGTTGGAAAGAACTCCTGTTGCAAGGAGCATAATGGAAGGAACAGAAAGCCAAGCATTGATAAAGAAGCCGATACCTCTTGCCATCCATTTTGAGTTGATACCGAGAAAGTCAATTATCTGACCGCCGTTGTCAACAATTATATTGTTGATGGGACCGCCATTACTGAACATATACTTGAAGGCGAGGAGCGTAATAAATCCGGGAATAGCATAAGCTAAAATCGGGAAAGCACGCCAAATAGCCTTGCCCTTAACACATTTTTTGTTGTAAAGGAGAGCAAGTCCAAGTCCTGCAAAATAATTGAACAGAGTTGACGAGAAAGCCCAAAGCAAGTTCCAACCGAGTATTTTTACAAAGGACTGTGAAAGCTCACCAAGAACAACAAGCTTCTTGAAGCTATCTAGTGTCCAATCAACAAGCTCGGGAGGAACGATCTTACCACCATAGTTAGTAAAGGCGATAAGTATCATAAATATAATAGGAAGGATATTGAATACAGCTACACCGATAAGGGGCAAGAACAAGGCTGCCTTGTAGAAGTTCTTATCAAGTATGGAGGAGATATCATCCTTCAAAGAAGGCAAAACCTTATCCCCCCGCTTTTCTTCAGCGTATTTGTGAGCGTCTTTGATGTTAGAAATATACATCCAAATGAGTGCAGCTACAGCAATCCAAGCAAAAATGCCTCTAAGAAGCATAATTACAGAGTTATCACCTGCGATACCTGCCCAAGCATCTGCTTTATTTGTACCAAGGGTAAAGAATCCGATAATGTCGGTAATTCCCGATGTACCAAAGTATATCATAAACGCAATTTCGGTCAAAATGTAAAGAATACCCTTGCCAAATTGTCCGTTAAGTATTTGTCCCACGCCCATAAATACCATTGATGCGTAGGTTTCCTTGCCACTCTCCTTAAAGAAAGTGGCAAGTTTATCTAGCTTGTTTTTCATAAAATTTCCTTTCTGTCGCCGTGGAGCGACTGTGGAAAACATTAGATGTATTCTCTTTATTCAGAGAATGTGTGTATTGCTTTATAAATGTTATCGTCTATTGTTTCAAGGATCGCCTGAAGGTCGCTAAGAGTATATTTTCTATCTGTGCATCCATCGGTAGCAATCTGCTTGAATCCGGAAGAAATAGGAGTCCAAATCTGCTTTACTGCGGAAATGGAAGGCATTACTACAAGAGTACCGTCGTCAAGATTGTTATAGGTGATTTCAGTTGCAGGGTTATCAATTTGTTTGATTACATCACCTCTTGCAGGAACGATACCAAGCATTTCTGCTCTGATCTGTACCATTTCAGCACTTGTTGCAAATTCTACGAATTTGAGAGCCCAATCCTTATGCTCAGAGTAAGAGCTGATGCCGTATCCATTAATACCGCCCATAGTCTTCTGTGCAATCCAAAGAGAAGAATCTGTAACGTCAACATTTGCAGTAATATCACCTGCAGCGGGAAGCATAGGAAGAGATGCAATAACAAGGTTTTCCTTAGCCTTTGCGTTTGCTTCTGCTTCGGAAAGTCCCTGATTCTGATACTCAAGAGCGAGATCCTTTAAGAAGTTGGTTGTAATGTCGGGAGTGCAAATAGTTGCGAAAATTGTTCCGTTTGCAAGCATTGTTGTTCTTGCATTAGTGAAGGAATCGTCAGCACATTTTTCGTCCATAATACCGGCGAGGTCCCAAATTACCTTTGCACCAAGCTTTGCGTTTCCGTTAGAAAGACCAATATCTGTATCATCAGTATTGTTCTTACCAAATACATATCCACCGTAGGAGAAAAGGAAACCGGAGTTGAAATACTCATTATTAAGCTGAAGAGCGAAGCCAAACTTGCTCTTGTCACTCACGCGTATCTGTGCACTGTAACGGTACATTTCATTCCAGAACTCTACCATATCGGGAACATCGTTGTTGTTCTTGTCCCATTCGGTCTCCCAATTTGCAGGAAGCATATCTTTTCTGTAATAAAGAAGGGGCTGCTGAACGTTTACGGGAACGCCACAGTAAACAGTCTTGCCGTCTGCCTCTGCCTTATAAGCATCCCAGGCATTCTCGGGAATCTGATCATAACATTCAAGCTCTTCAATATTGATGGGATAAATATGGTGACCGTCAACGTATTTCATAAGAACGTCATTTGCCTGATAAAGAACGTCGGGGCCGTAGCCGTAAGGACCATCGTTTTCAAGATCGGAATACTCGTCCATATCTGCGTCAACTGCAACAACGTTATATTCCTTATACTTTTCGTTAAACGCATCAAGAAGCACCTGAAGATAACCGTTCTTCTTGGCAAAGTCGTTTTCAAGAACTCTGATAACTATTTGTTCTTTGTTTTCGTCG
This sequence comes from Eubacteriales bacterium, assembly GCA_045533775.1. Lineage (GTDB taxonomy): Bacteria > Bacillota > Clostridia > Oscillospirales > CAG-272 > UBA1740. Next base: position 7,617 of record JAZSIK010000067.1, on the reverse strand, counting down.
TTGTTACACGAACTTAAAATGCAAGCAAAGCCCCAAAGCATTGCGATTGCTAAAATCAAAGAAATTATTTTTTTCATAATAAATCTCCTTCAATAGTGTAATTTTCAGAGCAAAGCTTCAGTATAAGTGTTTGCTCTTCGCATTTTCTTTCAATAGTAATAAGCCCATCACCACTTGATATTCTCACAGTACCGTGTGCGATTGCAGGCTGAGCTTTAAGCTTCATAATATAAGCGACCTCTCCCTTAATACCTCGTATTTCGGGATCGTTCAGTTTTTCAAAATCAAAGGTTCTTCTGCTATCGGGATCATATCCACCTTCGGTAAGTATTTCCGTTCCATAATAGAGGTTAATACTTCCGGGAAGGAAAACAAGAGCAAGTAGTGCGTGCATAAGCTTACGTCTATCCCCCGAAACCTCAGTAATGAATCTATGTGTATCGTGTGAGTCAAGAAGATTGAACATCATATTGTTTGTGGTATCAGTATAACGCATAAGCTGAGAGTTAAGAGCTTCGGCAAATCCCTTCTCATCTATGGTCTCTCTTGCGAAGTAATCAAGGAACGCCTTGGTAACTCCGTAATTCATTATACTATCAAACTGATCTCCTTGCAAGAAGCTTTCACTATTATGCCAATTTTCGCCTATAAGAACTGCATCGGGCTTTATCGCCTTGATCTTCCTTCTCATTTGACGCCAGAAATCGTGAGAAACTTCATCAGCAACGTCAAGACGCCATCCGTCGATATCATATTCGGTTATGTAGTGCTTAGCAACGTCTATAAGATAAGATTGAACCTCCTTATTGTTTGTATTAAGCTTTGGCATATATTCACATGCTGCAAAGCAGGCGTAATTATCTCTCTTACGGCTTATTTTTTCGCCATTTATTATAAACCAATCAAAGTATTCAGAATCTTTTCCGAGAGATAAAACCTGTCCGAATGGATAAAAGCCTTCGCTAACGTGATTAAACACAGCGTCAAGCATTACCTTTATGCCTTTTTCGTGGCAAGCCTTAACAAGTCGTCTGAATGCTTCCTTGCCACCGAACATTTCATCTATCTCGTAATAATCTACAATATCATATTTATGATTTGACGGACTCTTGAATATAGGGTTAAGATAAAGCGCTGTAACGCCCAGCTCCTTTATGTAATCAAGAGACGCACAAATACCGTCAAGATCTCCACCGTAGAATGATTTAGGTGTTGGGATATCTCCCCACTCAGCATTGATATATGATTCATCTTTCTTTGAGCCTTTGGCAAATCTATCAACGAATATTTGATAGAAAACAGCATTGTTCAGCCAAGATACATTCTGAATGATATCATTTTTATTTATATAAGCATATTGGAAGCTGTCGTAATATGCAACTGAAAAATCGTATGATTCTTTTACACCCGTTTCACAGAAATAATATTTTCCTTCATCTGATGAAAACTCAAAAACGTATGCAAGCCGTGGATCATCAAGCTTTATAGTCGCGGAATAATAGTCATATGCTGAGTCGGTGCAAAGGAAAGGCATATCAGTCCTATACTGCACCTTAGCAATATCATATTTAGAGTTATATAGCACCGAGAGTGAGTTAAGCTTTTCGTCCTTGGCAAAGCGAATACGTAAAACGACTGTTTTTTCGTCTATTGCAAAGCAATAATTGCTCTCGGGGCGGTGGTAAATTGCGTGTTTGTTCATTAAAAATCTCCTTTTCTCTTGACAAAAGGCCCTCATAATCATTATAATATAGTCAAGCTTGGCTTAACGTTTAAGAAAGGCAGACCTTTTATGAAAAAGAAAGTAACTTTAAGAGATATAGCCGAAGAAGCCGGGGTTTCCGTAGCCACCGTCAGCTATATATTAAATAACCGTGATGACCAGTGTATAAGTGAAGCTACCAGAAAAAAGGTGCTTCAAATAGTCAACCTCTACGGTTACAAGATCAATTTTCATGCTAAAAGCATTTCATCGGGAAAAACTAATATAGTGGGATTGTACCTCGGACACGGATCTTTTGCTCTAAAGCATGCAGATCATTTTCTTTTGATTCGCCGCCTTGCAAAAGCTCTAAAAGATAAAGGACTTTCTCTTCGTGTTATTGATAACACCGAAACATCAAGACTTGATTGGTGCGATGCGGTTATCTGCTGCGACGCAGAGGAAAGCTTTTTCAAAACCGTCAGTGAAGAGAACTACTGTCCTGTTATCGCTTTTGATATGCTTTATGACGACCAGCTCTTCTGTCAGATCAACAGCAATTACGGTAAAATTAAAGGAATTGCAAATGAAATATTTGACGGAGCTGATTATACTGTAATATGTCACGAGCAAAAGAATGAAGCGCTGCGCTCAGAGCTTAATGCTACATTCGATAGAATTGTTTACGTATCAAGCTTTGAAGATGTTAACGCTATCACGGATAAAAACATTGTTGTAATTGGTGAAATGCTCGGTCAATATTGCAAGTCTATCAACAAAGACGCTCTTTCCATTGATATTTCAAGCTATGAAAAGATTGAAAAGCTTATTGAGTGTCTTGAGATCACTATCGCACGAAGCGGTGATGTTCCTCACGATATTAGAATTTAATTGGTTTTTTATAAGCATAGGGCTGACCAAACGGTCAGCCCCTTTTATTTTGATTATTCGCAGTCGCCGTTGCGTACCCAAGTAATTGTATCCTTGGTTTCGTCATCAGCATCGATAGTAAGTGTAAGTGTATAGTTACCTGCTACGAGAACCTTTACGTTGCCTGCAGCCTCAAAGTTAGTGCCGGGGTTAGGCATATCAGAGAGGTCGTGTGCATTAGACCAAGAACCATCGGAGCAAATCTTAAACTGATCGCCTTCATAGAGATTGAGGGTGATTTCGTAAACACCGTTGCCCTTATCTGTAAGCTTCTGAACGGACTCATCGTTAAGTCCCCAGCTGGATGTATGAAGAACGGAACCCTCGGTCGCGCCGTTACCAAGGATATACCAAGTGGTAGGACGAGCAACTATTTCAAGAGAGAAATCAGCGGAATAAGCAATGTGAACCTTATTTGTTTCAGGATCGAATGTGAAGGTATATGTACCGTTAGCACTTGTTGTGAAGTTGCCACCAGCCTTAGCCGCAACTTCAGCTGCACTTCCTTCAGCGATCATATCGCTCTTGATGTAGAGTGCAAGCGGGGAGAGTGCCTCGTCAACCGTTTTGTAACCAACGAACATAAACTCATCGTTTGCATAAAGCTCTATTACAAGAACGAACTTGCCGTCAGCATTCTTATTCATAAGATACTGTGCATCGGTCTTGTCAGCCCAACCGGTTACCTTGCTACCCTTGATTGCAAATGCGTCAGCGGGATATTCGGTTTCTTCTACTTCGCCTGCATCACCGTTACGTACCCAAGTAAGAGTGTCCTTGGTTTCATCATCGGGGTCAACAGTAAGAGTAAGAGTGTAGTTACCGGGGGCAGCAACAGTAATGTTACCGCCACGTGTGAAGTTTTCACCGGGATTTACAAGAGAGTCAAATCCGTGCTTATCAGACCAAGAGCTGCTGGAACAGATCTGGAATTCGTCACCTTCATAAAGGTCAAGAGTAATTTCGTAAACACCGTTGCCCTTGGAAACAAGTCCCTGAGCTACTTCATCCTTAAGGCCCCAAGCTGCATTGTTAAGAACGGAGCCTGCTACAGTACCGTTACCAAGAATGTACCAAGTTGTGGGACGAGCTGCTACTTCAAGAGAGAAATCAGAAGAGTAAGCTACGGAAATGGACTTTGTTTCGTGGTCGTATGTAAATGTGTAAGTACCGTTAGCACTTGTTGTGAAGTTACCGCCAGCCTTAGGAGCAACCTCAGGGGCGCTTTCTTCAGCGATCATATCGCTCTTAATGTAAATAGGAAGACCGGTAAGAACACCGTCAACATACTGGTATGCTACGAACATAAACTCGTCATTTGCATACATCTCTACGGTAAGAACATATTTGCCGTCAGCGTTCTTCTTAAGAAGATGCTCATCAGCTGTGGAGTCAGCCCAATTAGTTATCTTGCTGCCCTTAATTGCGAAAGCATCAATAACTACTTCCTGCTCTTCACCTTCTGCAGCGTCGCTGTTGCGTACCCAAGTGATAGTATCCTTGGTTTCGTCTTCGTCAACAGTGAGAGTGAGAGTATAGTTACCAGCTACGAGAACTTCAATATTACCATTAGCCTTGAAGTTTTCGCCGGGCTCTACCATAAAGCTAAAGTCACGTGCGTTTGCCCAAGAGCTGTCAGAACAAATCTTGAAAGCATCGCCTACATAGAGGTCGAGGGTAAGCTCGTAAACACCGTTGCCCTTATCTACAAAGCCCTGAGCTGCCTCATCCTTAAGGCCCCAAGCTGCGTTGTTAAGAACAGAACCTGCTACACTACCATTACCAAGGATGTACCAAGTGGTAGGACGAGCTACTGCTTCAAGAGAGAATTCGGGAGAATAAGAAACAGAAATCTTTTCTGCCTCGGGATCGAATGTAAATGTATAAGTACCGTCAGCACTTGTTGTGAAGTTACCACCAGCCTTAGCCTGAACTTCGGCTGCAGATCCTTCAGCAAGCATATCGCTCTTAATGTACTTTGCAAGACCTACGAGTGCGCCACTGGCCTCTTCATAGCCAACGAACATGAACTCATCGTTTGCATAAAGCTCGATAGTAAGAGTGAACTTACCGTCAGCACCCTTAGTCATAAGGTGCTTAGCATCAGTAGAGTCAGCCCAATTTGTTACCTTGCTACCCTTGATTGCATAATTAGCAATCTCGTGCTCGGTGGCAGGACCTGTGGGATCACCGTTTCTGATGATAGTGAGCTCGTTATTATCGGTTTCGGGATCAGTTACGAGAGAAAGTGTGTAGTTACCGTCCTGAATCATGTGGATGTTCTTGTAAGTACCAAGACCACCTGCAGCTTCCATATACTCGGTTCCTGCTACAATGTGAGAGGATGCTGCACGAGCACCTTCAGAGCTGTAAGAAAGTGAACCATCCTCAAGGAGAACTGTAAGCTGGAATTCATCATCAACGTAAAGATCGAGTGTAAGCTCGTAAACATTGCCTGTACCAGCCTTCTTGGTAAGGTGATAACCGTCAAGGCCCGAGCCCCAACCGTTGATAGAACCGGAAAGTACCCAGTCACGGTCATCCTGGAAGTCTGCCATCTTCCACTGAGCGTATGCCTTAGCATCCTCAGTCATAACAGCGGCGAAGTCAAAAGCCTTAGAAGAAGTGGGAGTTACAAACCAACCTGCGAAGACATAGCCTTCCTTGGTAGGATCTGCGGGTCTTTGAGGAGCCTTGCCCTCTTCTACCTTAATTGTGTGAAGGACGGTAGTACCGTCGTTGTCATAAAGAGTGAGTGTGTATTCTTTTGTCTCCGTCTTAAAGAGGAAGCAAGATGCTAAACTCATACAGAGCAACACAAGAACAACCACAAGGGAGAGAATCGAAGTAATTCTGCGTTTCATAAGAACCTCCAACATCAAAAATATTTCGGTTTACTTAACCGTTAAGTAAAGTATAGCATAAAAGTTTTTTGTTGTCAATACACAATGATAATTTTTTTTGAGGTTATTTTTTGCACACAATTAACAAAGCGGGCAGGAGAGATATTCTTGTTAATCTTCTACCATTTAATATTTATTACCAGTATAAAAACAGGGAGAGCTTTTTACACTCTCCCTAAAAATGAAAAATATGTATAAAGAATTATACTATTAATCAAAAAGGTTCTTTTAACCACCCACGTGTGCAACCAAAGAAAGCCTTACTATCTCACAGGTAGCAAGGCTTTTTTCTTTTGTTTTTGCAATTAAAAGCTTAGTTTTCGTTACCGATCTATTAGGCCCTGGACCGAACTATTGTGTCGGTTTTCTGTCGGTTTTGGATAACCAAATTGAACAAATGCAATTGTTGGAAAAAAGACAAATTGTTATTGACATATACCAAAAACTATGCTATAATTAGCATATACCAAAAACAAGGAGCTGTGTAAAATGCCAAGACCAAAAAAATGCCGTAAGGTTTGCAGAATGCCTGTCGCAGATACATTTGTTGCTAATTCAGCCAAAGATGAAGCGGTTGTTTTGACCGTTGATGAATACGAATGCATTCGTTTGGTGGATTATCAAGGATTTTCTCAGGAGCAATGTGCTGAATATATGCATATTTCGCGTGCGACAGCACAGCTTATTTGTGATACTGCAAGAAAGAAGCTTGCTTCAGCTCTTGTGAACGGATATACAATTCGCATAGAGGGTGGTGATTACCATCTTTGTGATGGGGAGGAAGCGCACTGCGGATGCGGAGGATGTCAAAAGCACTGTAAACAAAAAAGTGATGAGGAATAAATAGCGTTTTCACGCAGAATTAATATTTTAGAAATGGAGGTATAGGAAAAATGCGAAGCAAGAATTGGAAAAACATCGTTGCCCTTTTGTGCATATTAATAATCGTAGTCTATACCTCTATTGTTTTTTTGCCTCATGTACACGACTGCGCCCGTCCCGACTGTACTGTCTGCGCTTTAATTGAGACCTCACGCAACACGCTTATCGGTCTTGCACTTCTTGCAGTTGTATATCAGTTACCAAATATCGTGTTTACAATTTCAAGCTCATATAAATCTATACCATCGGGCAATCAAGGTACTCCGGTTGCCCTTAAGGTGAAGCTTTCGGATTAATACTTGATCTATTATTAGATCAAATATAAAATACGAAAGGAAAAAACATATGATTGAAATTAAAAATCTCGGCAAACAGTTTCAAAATGAGACCGAGATAGAATACCGTGATATCACCTTTGAGACCGGTAAATCCTATATGCTGCTCGGCGCATCGGGATGTGGAAAATCTACTCTGCTCAATATGATTGCAGGTATTCTCTCACCCTCAAAGGGCTCCATCGTGATTGATGGAGTAGAAATGAGTGTAGCAGCGCAAAAGGTAAAGGACAAATTCAGAATTGAAAAGATCGGCTATATCTTCCAGGATTTCAAGCTGATAAACGATATGACGGTCGCTGATAATATCGGCATTCTCCGTCTTGAAGGTGTAGATATTTCGGGTATGGACGATATGCTCCGTTCCCTTGATATCTACGAAAAGAAAAACGCAAAGATCAAGCATCTTTCCGGAGGGCAGAAGCAGAGAGTTGCTATTGCACGCGCTCTTGTGAAGCATCCCGACATTATTCTTGCGGACGAGCCTACCGGCAACCTCAATTTTGCCATTGGTGAACAGGTTATTAAGGAATTGATAGAAGTCTCACGCGGCAAAACTTTACTTTCTGTTACCCACGACGACCGCCTTGCAAAGTATTTTGACGAGGTCATAGATATGAATGAAATGACCAGCGGAATGCGGGATACGGTTATCCGAAAGGAGGTAGATTGAGATGCTAAAATTCGCGTTAAAAAATATGGCGATCAAAAAGGTGCAGATCATTCTGATCGTCCTCTCTATCGTTATCTCCGCGGGCATCGGCGTCCTTGCCTTTAACGTAGCAACTCAGGTTGACGAAGGTATAACCTCGGGTGCACAGTATTATTCCGCTATCGTCGGTCCTGCAGGTAGTAACACGCAGCT
>JAZSIK010000071.1:0-47672 GCA_045533775.1 Eubacteriales bacterium | reverse complement strand
CTTGATATGGACGGCACGATATATCTTGACAATGATCTGTTTGAGGGCAGTATGGATTTTCTCAGGAGAGTGCGTGAGATGGGGGCGAGATACCTCTTTGTCACCAACAACTCATCCAAGTCCACCGACGCCTATGTGAAGAAGCTTGAGAGGATCGGTATACCCGCCACAGAGGAGGATTTTCTCACCTCCACGGATGCAACAATTCTTTATATTAAGGAGAAATACCAGGGCAGAAGGTTTTATTGCTTTGGTACTCAGTCCTTTTACGAGCAGCTTTCGGCGGCTGGTATTGACGTTGTCACCGAGCTTTGCGAGGGCATTGACGGCATTGTAATGGGCAATGATTCCGAGCTTAGCTTCAAGAAGTTAGAGGACGCCTGCAAGCTGCTTCTCAATGATATTATCTATATTGCGACCAATCCCGACTGGGTGTGTCCCACCGCCTTTGGCTATGTGCCCGACTGCGGCTCGGTTGCCGAGATGCTATGGCGCGCTACGGGTAAGAGACCTCTCTTTATCGGAAAGCCCCGCCCCGAGATGCTCACTCTCGCTATGGCTAAGTACGGCTATACCAAGGAGGAGGCTGTTATGATCGGTGACAGAGTTTATACCGATATCGCCTCGGGCTACAACGCGGGTATTGATACCGTATTTGTCCTCTCGGGTGAGGGAACTATGGCCGATGCAGAAGGCTCGGATACACCTCCCACATACATCTTCTCGGGCATCAAGGATGTGCTGGAGAAAATTAATTGACATTTGTAAAATAATACCAGTGTTCCGCTCTTGCTTTTTCGCAAGGGCGGTTTTTTTATGCACTTTTCATAACATAATTTCTTTTCCGACAAATTATTTTGGGAGGGGGGTATACTTACAGAGGCATTTTTTTCTGATAGAATAAAAATAAAAACGGCAAAATGACCCCGAAAAAGCTAAAACGGAGTCGCCGCGGAAAAGGAGAAAAAATGGCAAAAAGAAGAATGTTTTCAATCGCTCTTGTGGAGGCAGACAGCTTCTATGAAATGAGCGCTTTGTCACAAGCCTTGTATTTTCATCTGAATCTAAACGCAGATGATGACGGACTTGTTGATAATGTGAGAAGTGTGATGCGAGACCTTAAAGCATCAAAGAACAATCTCGGTCAGCTGATAGACAGAGGATATTTGATTGAGCTTGATAATAAGGTTATGGCTATCACACACTGGAATCAGCATAACAGAATCAAGGGTGACAGATATACCAAAACCGCTTATGGCGAGCTTATGAGCAGTTTGAGACGAGATGAGAATGATAGATATTTCAAGGCTTCAGAGGCAATTTGTGGAAACATTTGTGTTCCACAGGATAGTATAGGAAAGGATAGTATAGATAAGTACAGTACAGACAAGGGAAGCAGAGATCAGGGAAGTATAGCAGAGCATAGCAGAGGGGAGGAGAGAAAAGGAGAAAATAATTTCTCTCTTTCTTACATACATTCAACACCTGCTTCGCAGGAGGCAGCGAACAAGTCTGATATTCCTGATGTGACACTTGACCCACTTACCCTTCAGGCTCTTAAAAACAATATCAGACTGTATTTTATGAAGAAATATCAGACAGTAGATACCTTTGGCTTTATTGAGCACCACGAGGCAAATAATTGGCTCACAGAGGATGGCAAGCCCATAGTAGAGAGCTATAAATACTATATTGACGAATGGATGAAAGCTTTTGCTTAATAAACGGTGAATGCAGAATGCAGAATGCAGAATGTAGAATGCAGAATGCAGAATGTAGAATGTAGAATGTAGAATTAGCCTTCCCCCCTGGGAAAGCCGGCGCAGGAAACTTGTCCTGGTGTGACGGATGAGGTTTGTATAGCTTTCGGGTGTGACCGATGAGGTTTGTATAGCTTCCTGGTGTGACGGATGAGGTTTGTATAGCCTCGGTTAATATGACGCATCATCCATCTCACCGTAGAGTCTACCGCGATTGAAATAAGAATAAATGCGCGGTGAAATAAAAAATAAAGGCGCACCGCATGGCACGCCTTTAATAAGACTAATATTGATTTTAATATTAGATAGAGCCTACGATGTAGGGAGCCATATCAGCTCTCTCCTGAGCAAGTCTCTCTGCCTCAGCAGCTTCCTCAGCCTCTCTCTGCGCTCTCTCAGCCTCTCTCTGTGCCTTCTCAGCAGCTCTGGCCTCTGCAGCAGCAGCTCTCTGCTCAGCCTCAAGAATAGCGCGGATAGAAAGACCAAGCTTTCTGTTCTCGTTGTCAATCTGAACGATCTTAACGTTTACAACGTCGCCAACCTTAAGAACATCTGCGGGGGAGTTGATTCTCTCGGTAGAGATTCTGGAGATGTGGATAAGACCGTCAACATCCTCTGCAACCTCAGCGAATGCGCCGAAGGGCATAATAGAAACGATCTTTGCGGGAAGGATGTCACCCTCATTGTACTGCTGGGTGAACTTGTACCAGGAGTCCATATCCTGAGTCTTGTAGCCAAGAGAGATTCTCTTCTTCTCTACGTCAAGCTCCTTGATATAAACCTTGATCTCCTGGCCTACGGAGATAACCTGAGAAGGATGCTTGATTCTCTTCCAGGACAGCTCAGAGTTGTGTACCATACCGTCAACGCCGCCGATATCAACGAACGCGCCGTAGTTGGTGAGATTCTTAACAACGCCCACATACTGTGCGCCAACCTCAAGAGTAGCCCAGATAGCCTCCTCCTGTGCCTTCTTCTCCTCGTTAAGAATAACCTTGATAGAGCCAAGAGCCTTCTTCTTAGCTACATCAAACTCAAGAAGACGAACCTTCTGAGTAGTACCCACAAGAACAGAGAGATCACCGCCCTTTGCGATGCCGGTCTGAGATGCGGGGATGAACACGGTGTTGCCAAGGTAGGAGAGGAGAACACCGCCACGGATAGCGGAAACGATCTTACCCTCAATATCAACGTTGTTGTCAAACGCCTCCTTGAGAACAACCCAGCTGTTGTCAGCGTCAACTCTCTTCTTAGAAACGGTTGCGATACCCTTGCCGTCTTCAACTCTGATAACGAAAACGTCTACCTGATCGCCAACCTTGAACATTTCATTAAGCTTTACGTCGGGATCATCAGTAATCTGCTCTTTGGTGAGCACGCCGGTGAACTTAGCGCCAAGATCAAGCTTGATCTCGTTCTGACCGATGGTGAATACGGTACCGGTAACTGTTTCTCCTGTATGTAAAGTTTTGAGTGAGCCTTCCAACATTTGACTAAAGTTTTCCATTGCTTTAAAAACCTCCATTATTATACCGTCGGGCGTGGAAGCACCCGCGGTTATTCCTGCGCAATGTGCGCTGTCAGGAAAATCAGTTGTTAATTCGTCCGCCGTCTCAATGCATAAAACTTTGGGGCAGACATCACGACAGATACTGTAAAGCTTCTGCGTATTTGAGCTGTCCCTACCGCCTATAACAATCATTACGTCGGCTCTCTTGGCAATATCAATTGCCTCATACTGACGATTTTCAGTGACACTACATATTGTATCAAAAAAAATCGCGTTTGTATATAGTTTTTTCAAAGTTTTTTTAATTTGTGCAAACTGCAACAAATTAGCCGTTGTTTGAGCGCACAATATGGGCGTTTTGCCTTGAAAATCTATATTATTTAGCTCTTCCTCGGAAGAAATAATGGCTTTCTTGCCCTTGGCGTAGCTCATTGTAGCCATAGATTCGGGGTGGGTCGGCGAGCCGTAGATCAGAAAATAAGTGTCATCCGTCGTATTTTCGGTGGCGAGAGCGTGAATCCGCTTTACAGACGGACAGGTCATATCTATCACGTTCAGATTCCCGTACCGACTCCTGAGGGTGTCAATATATTCAGCCGTTTCAAGAGAGATGCCGTGAGTCCTGATGACCAGACTGACCTTGTTGCCACCGCTTGCCTGCAGAATAGGCTCCAGCTCGGAAATATCAATAGATCTGACACCCGAGTCAAGAAGCGACTCTACGTACACTCTGTTATGGATCAGCGGCCCGAGGGTAAAGATGAGCTCGCCCTCCGCTCTTGACGCTATAAGCGATTTTACAGCATCGTCAGCCCGCCTTACACCCGGACAAAAGCCTGCGTTTTTTGAAAGAATAATTTCCAAGCTTATTTCCTCTTCTTAGCTTTTTTCTTAGCCTTCTTCTTGATCTTGTCCTTTGCGGGATCATAGTCGGGCAGGTCGGAGTAGCCGGTCATCTCAATTACCCTGTCAAACGCCTTGTTGGTAGCTGCAGCATACTCATCTCTGCCGCCCTCGGTAAAGCCAAGATCAGCGTACTTTATAGGCTCGCCGAAGATTACCTCGGTTCTGCGGAACAGACCGTACCTTGCGCCCTTGATCTTGATGGCAACGGGGATAATATCGCACTTTGCGTGGTAGGCAATAAGGCCTGCGCCGTGTCTTATGGGAGTGGTAGCGGGATTAAAGCCGGGGCATCTGTGACCCTGTGGGAATATGGTAACCGTCTTGCCGTTTTCAATGGCGTTTACCGCCGCCTTTATCGCGCCAACGTCTGCGCCTCCGCGGTCAATCTTCACCGCTCCGAGTCCTCGGCAGATAGAGCCAAGCACGGGCACGGAGAACAGCTCCTTCTTAGCGATACAGGTGATCTGTCTGGGGCAGACCGCACCGATGGAAATAACATCCATAGCCGAGATATGATTGGGACAGAGCAGCACGCCGCCCTCCATAGGTACGTTTTCCTTACCCTTGATGCGAATGTTGAAAATAAAGCGGAAAATCGGTCCGACGATAGGCTTGAGGAATGTGTAAAGGGGAGAGGTGTTCTTGGTCTTTTTCTTCACGATCCTGAGTATCTCCTCAACGGTCTGTGCCTCGGTCAGCTTGGAGTTATCAAGCCTTACCGCATCCTTTGCGGGAACGCAGGGGGCAATATCTCTTGTGGAGTCGTTTTTGTCACGCTCTACCATCTCGTCATAGACCTGCTTGAAGCTTACGTTCTGACCCTTAGCCAGCAGCTCCTTGTGTCTTCTCTCAGCGCGGGCGCGGGCAGAAGCGGTGAGGAAAATCTTAACCTCCGCATCGGGCAGAATAACCGTACCGATATCCCTGCCGTCCATAATAACGCTGTTTTTCTTTGCGGTATTGCGCTGCATATCAAGAAGATAGTCGCGTACTTTTGGGATAGCACTTACGGCAGACGCCGCCATAGAGCCCTCAGGAGTGCGGATAGCATCTCCTCTGTCAACGCCGTTCAGCAGAATTATCTGTCTGCAGTCCTCAAACTTAAGCTCAAGGGTGATATCGGGCAGGGCAGCCACAACCTTTTCTGCATCGTTAGGATCAATGCCACGTTCAAGCATATACAGACCTATGTTACGATAAAGGGCGCCCGTGTCAACGTAAATAATGCCCAGAGCCTTTGAAACAGCCTTGGCAACGCTTGATTTGCCTGCACCGCCGGGGCCGTCAATTGCAATTCTAATCATATGAAATCTCCTGTTGGATTTTCTTGCTAAATTATTGGTAAAGTGATTCTGCCGCAGATTTTCCTGCCAAATATCCTGTTGAAAAGGCGATCTGCAGATTATATCCGCCTGTATAGGCGTCCACGTCAATGATCTCTCCCGCAAAATATAGACCGGGTATGAGCCTTGACTCCATTGTTTTGGGTGTGATCTCCTTTACGTCAACGCCGCCCGAGGTGATGATAGCCTCCTCAATGGGACGGTAACCGTCAAGGGGAATGTCAAAGGACTTGAGAGTGCATAGCAGAGCCCTGCGCTCTTCCTTAGTTATAGAGTTGACCTTTTTTCGCCCGTCAATTCCCGAAAGAGCAATAAAAGGCTCAATCATTTTTGAGGGAAGAAGATCTCCAAGTGCGTTCACAAGATCCTTGTTCGCCTTCTTCTGAAAATCAGAGAGCAATCTCGCGTCAAGCGTCTTTTCGTCTAAGGCGGGCTTCAGGTCAATAGACAGGGTCAGCTTGGTAATATCATAGTCGCGGATATGGGATGAGGCAGAGAGAATGACGGGGCCGCTAACACCGAAGTGGGTAAAGAGCATCTCTCCAAAATCAGAGTACAAAATCTTATCTGCCTCGTCTTTTATGCTGATTTTTACATTTTTCAGCGACAAGCCCTGCATATCGCGGCAGAGAGGAGAGTGGCTTGTCAGGGGTATCAGCGAGGGGATAAGCTCTGTAATAGAGTGACCCAGCTTCATAGCGAGCCTGTATCCCGAGCCGTCGGAGCCGGTCAGCGGATAGGACTTGCCTCCCGTGGCGATTATCAGCCTGTCATAGCAGTATTCCTTCTTGTTTGCGGTGAGGTAAAATCTGCCGTTTTCCTCTCTCACGGACGTCACCTTGTGGTGAATAGTCTTGGCGCCCGCCGAGTAGCTGCGCATAGCATTTACCACATCAATAGCCTTGTCGCTTACAGGGAAAACACGTCTGCCGCGCTCGGTCTTGAGCGCAACGCCCAGCGACTCAAAGTGGCTCATAGTGTCCTCGGTGGAAAATGCCGAGAGCGCCGCGTAGAGAAACCTGGGATTTTTCGTCACGTTCTCAAGGAACTCCTCGCGGGTACAGTTGTTGGTTATATTACATCTTCCTTTGCCGGTTATGGCAAGCTTTTTGCCCAGGCGGTCGGTGGACTCAAACAGGGTAACGTCAGCTCCGTAGAGCACCGCAGTACCCGCCGCCATCATACCTGCGGCACCACCGCCTATAACGGCAATTCTCGGATTTTCGTATAAATTATCGTTTTGCATAGACCTCATATTCATCCCAGAGCTTTTCAAGAGCGTCAAATCTCTCGGTTATCTCGCGCTCGCGTCTTTGGGTGATCTCAATAACTATCGCGTTTATAATGCTGAGAGGCGCCACCAACGAGTCCATAAAGGAAGCCATATCCGACTGGGCGATAAGCACGCAGTGGGCAAACTCGGCAATAGGTGATACCTCGGAGTCGGTAAATACGATTACCTTCGCATCCTTCTGCCTTGCAAATCTGATACCGTTTATCATCTTTGAGGAGTAGCGGGGGAAGGAGAAGGCTATTATCACGTCATCCTCGCTGATGGAATACATCTGCTCAAAAACCTCGGCAGACGATGTGGGGACAACCAGCCTTACATTGTCAAAAATAAGCGACAGGTTGTAGGAGAGCAGTCTTGCGAGAGGCTCAGAGCTTCTCGCGCCGGTTATGTATATATTTTTAGCCGAGAGGATGGCGTCAACCGCATCAGAGAAGCTTCTGCGGTCAAGATGCTCCAGGGTGTATTTGATCTTATTGATGTCCGACTCCATCGCGCTGTCAATGATGTCACTCTGGCCGATACGCTTCTTGGTGATCTCAATGCGCTGATTGGGAGTGAGCTTAATGCGGACAAGCTCCTGTACTGCAAGCTGGAACTGAGAATAGCCCTCATAGCCAAGCTCGTCGGCAAATCTAACAACGGTGGACTCGGATACGCCTACCAGATCGCCCAGCTTTGCTGCGGTGAGATACGCAACCTTGTCATAGTCGTTGAGTACGGCGTTAGCTATCTTCTTCTGACCCTTGGAGAGAGTAGAATAGACGGCTTTTATTCTTTCGGAAATATCTGCAGCCATTTTTTAGCACCTCGCAAAAATTAAATTACTACTTATTATAACATATTAATTTATATTTTTCAATACAAAAAATGAAAAAGCCGTCTTTGTTTTATCAAAAACGGCTTATAGCTTAAATGCGTATGATACGGGCACCAAGCGAGCTTATATCCTCCGCCGAGTGGGTGGATATTATAACGAGTCGCCTCTCGCCCTCGGCTCTGATAATTCGGCGAACGGTGTCGGCGTTGGCTGAGTCAAGCTCCTTCGTAGGCTCGTCAAGCAGGAGTATTTTAGAATCCTTTATGAATGCTCTCGCCAGTGAAACGCGCTGCTTCATACCGCCCGATAGAGCAGACGGCAGGGCGGAAATATCTGCCTCACTAAGACCGAGAGAAAGAAGAAGATTTTTAGCTCTTTCGCATACTGCCTCGTCTTTTCTGTCGGAAATTGCGAAAACTACATTCTCAATTGCGCTGAGCGTAGGGAATAATCTATGCTCCTGGAAGGACATTGAAGCCCTGCCAAAGCCCCCTCCCACAAGCTCTCCTGTATAGTCGGTGTCAAGACCTGCGATGATGCGAAGCAGCGTGGTTTTTCCAATGCCGCTCTCACCGACCAGGGCGTAGATCCCCGTATCCTCAAAGCTGTAGGAAAAGTCGCTGAAAACCGATTTTGAGTCAAAGGATTTACTTAGATTTTTTATTTCAAGCATTTCTTTTCCACCTCCTGGTAAGCAGACTGACAGTCCACTCAAGAAGCAGACTGAAAATGATTATCAGTAGAGTCCAGGCAAAGACGGTGGGCGTGTCCATATCGTACTTTGCATCGTTGATGCCCTGACCGATAGAGCGCTTTGTGTAGGCGATTATCTCAGCTGCTATAACCGCCTTCCAGCACAGTCCGACAGCGTTTGTCAGAGCGGGGAGAAAATAGCTCATCAGCGTGGGCAGAGTAAGCAGACGGAATCGCTTTGTCCTTGAAAACTCAAAGACGTCTGCCACCTCCGTGAGACCTTTGTCTATGGCGTCAAGACCGCCAAAAATATTCTGATAGATCAGCGGCATAACCATCAGAAAGCCGATGAATACAGATAGGGCATCTCCCGACATCAGTACCCATAGCACAACGATAAAGGATGCCACCGGAGTGGATTTGATGATGCTGATTATGGGGGTGAAGATGCTTCGTGGCAGCTCGTACCTGTGACATAGAAACGCCAGCAAAGCACCCGAAAATATACCGAGCAAAAGACCTGTAATGACCCTGCAAAGGCTGAGGAGCACGGCGGAGTAAAAGTCGCTCTCGGTCAGGAGTGCAGCCAGGGCGGTAAGGGTATCGGGTATGCCCGGCAGAAGAAATCGGTTGCCTATGACTGTCGTCAAGATCTGCCATAAACCAAGCCAGAAGGCCAGGGGAATAACCAGCCTTTTTAGTATGCAGATAAGCTTATTTTTCATAGTAGAAATCGTCAACGGGCTGGGTCATTTTAAGCGCGGAATAGAAGGCAACAAGGGTGTACTTCATATCAGCTCCGTCAATGTAACAGATGGATGAGCCGAGATTTTGGAGTGCCTTTTTTGCGGCGGGAGGGGCAGCCATAATTCCTGTTTCCACGATATAATTTGCGGCAGAGTCCAAATTGTCAGGATTTGCGATATAATCAACAGATGTCTTGTACTCGCTGAGGAAGCTATCAACCGCAGCCTTGTTTTTTGTCAGCATATCGGCGTTGGCAAGCAGACATCCCATAGCGATCGGAGTGTCACAGAAGTCCGCCCACTCGTCTGCCAGGTCAATGTCAACGGTGTAGACGACAGACTCGTCAGCGTTCTTTGCAATGGTCAGCAGAGTAGAGGTCACAAGGGGCTCGGGGATCACCGCGTAGGGAAGCTCACCCGTGGTAAGATAGGTTGATACATCCTGGGGCTTTACAAGCTCCTTGCCGTTGATCTCGTAGGAGACGGTTATGTCAAGTCCAAGCTTGGAGATGATATGCTCAAGGATGACTCTCGGCGTACCGTTCTTGCAGGTGTAGACCGTCCGTCCCTCAAGCTCGGACAGGGATGTGACCTTTTCCTTTCCCGCAGAGAGAAGATAGAGCGAGTTAAGACAGTTGATTGCCAGCACCTTGGCAGGATGGGCTGCCGTGCTATAATACATAGCCGCCTCGTTGGTGGGCAGACAGATTATATCAACCTTTCCCGCCGCCAGATCCGCCTTTGCCGCCGTGGTGTCGGCGTATTTTGTGAAGATGTATTTGCCGCTTTCGGCATCATCGCTGATAAGCTTTGCCATTCCCATACCCGTCGGGCCTGTGAGATAGCCGATACGCAGCTTTGTTTCATCGCCCGAGGGCACACAGCATACCAGTCCCAGCGAAAGCGTTATCAGTAAGAGTAAGCAAATTAGTTTTTTCATATTGATCCTATACCTCCAAGACCCTTTGGGTCTAAAATGTTAACTTGTTTTTCCGACACCGAGATAAGCCCCGCCTCGCAGAGCGCATTTACCGCCCGATAGACCGAGGCGCGTCCCGCATTTATCTGCTCGCCGCAGCGGGAATAACTGAAGGGAAAGCTCATAGAGTCAAGCTCCCGACTTCTGCAGATGAGATATGCCGCCAGCCTGTCCTCAACCCGACTACCCGAAAACGTGGCGATCTTACTGTTGAGAAAGGAAACTCTGCTCGCCAAAAATCTGATGATATTATTGCTGATCCCGGGAGATGCCAGAATAAACGCCTCTATCTGTCGGTCGGTGAAGAAAAGCAGCTTACAGCTACGGGAGGCATATACCGAGGTAGGGAAGTCATCCTCCGAAAACACCGAGAGGATACCGAAGGAGTCGCCCGGCGAAAGTGTATTCAATATCAGATGGCCTCCGTCAGAGCGCAGACGGCGTACCTCACAGCTGCCCGATAGGACAAAGCCCAGCAGCCTACCCTCGCTCACAGAGGAGTAGATCATCTCGCCCTTTACATAATTTTTTCTGAGCGGCGGATTCTCCAAAAGCAGTCGGGAGAGAGTCTCCCTGTCAATCCCCGAGAAAAGAAAAGTGCCCGAAAGCAGCTCAAAATCCTTCATAATCACCTCAAAAGTGTATCATTTGATACAAATTATAGCACATTTGCGGTTCGTTGTCAATATTTACGGACAAATATATTTTTTTGCCAAAAGTAGCATAAAATATATAAAAGTTATTGATTTTTTAATTTGCGTGTGTTATAATATAGTGAAATAACATTTACTTTTGTGATTGGAGGTCCGACAATGCACGGATTACTTTCTACTGCAATAACCGACAGCTTTTCGGATTTTCTTGACAGAGCGCGTCATATTTTTAGCTGGACCAGCCCTGTTGAGATCATTACCGACGTCGTTGATATATTAATACTTGCCCTTTTGTTTTACTTTGTCTTCAGCTTCTTTAAGAGCAGAAAGGCGGGGACGCTGCTGATCGGTATTTTCATCTGCCTTGTGCTTTATGCGGCGGCAGTTCTGTTTAACCTCTCCGGCGTACAGTATATTTTGTCTGCGGTCTTCCAGATCGGCGCTCTGGCGATAATCATTATCTTCCAGCCCGAGATACGCGATCTGCTTGAGACTATCGGCTCGGGCTCTCTCAAGGGCATCCGTACCATCAGGGAGCAGGTTCGCACCAAGCAGGCGCACCTGAAGTCTATTGACAATATCTGCAAGGCGGTTCACGTTATGTCCACCGAGAGGACAGGCGCGCTCATCGTTATCGGCAGAACCACTCAGCTTGACGATATTACGGGCAGCGGTATCAGCATCAATTCTGATGTTTCGGACTACCTGCTGAGAAACCTGTTTTATGATAAGGCACCTCTCCACGACGGAGCGGTTGTTATTGAAAATAACAGAATTAAGGCGGCTGCCTGTATTCTGCCTCTGCCCAGACATACCTTTGTGGACGCCTCGCTTGGTACGAGACACCGCGCCGCAGTCGGTATGAGTGAGGTCAGCGATGCAATTATTATCATCGTATCTGAGGAGACTGGTGTTATCTCGGTTGCCAAGGAGAGCGAGCTTAAGCGTGATTTTACCGAGGATTCTCTCCGTAAGTATCTTGTCAAGGAGCTTGTGGGAGATAAGTACAATCAGGATAATTGATTTTTTTGAGGTAAAGCTATGAAGAAAAAGGGTTTAGGTCCTAAGGCAGGTAAGATCTTATTGGCTTTCGGCTGCCTGCTTTTAGCGTTTGTTTTCTGGTTCGTAATTAAATATAGCGAGACGACAGGTATGCCTGTCAGCTTTTTCGGCTTAGGTTAATGGAGCAGGTATGGATTCCACCAAGAGATTCGTACTGATTAATAATATCAAGCTTTCTGTTAACGCCTCTGTCAAGGAGGCGTTTTCGGTTGCAAGGAGGATTCTGCGCCGCGCGGGGCTTGACTCCTTCGCTGAGGATTACTCGGTTTTCCGCCGCAGCGTTGATGCAAGGCATAAGCCTGATATCTACTATGTTTACACCATTGCCGCCAGAGGTGATTTCCCGAATCTTGACGGGCTGACCGAGAAGAAATACGGCATCTCCCTACACACGCCCTCTGACAGCATTATTCCCGAGATAGGCGATAGGCCTCTTTCGGCGCCTCCCGTTATAGTCGGTAGCGGTCCCTGCGGTCTTTTTGCGGCTCTGCTGCTTGCCGAGTGGGGATATAAGCCCATCATACTTGAGAGAGGCGGCTCGGTTGCGGACAGGCATAGGGCACAGGCGGCGTTTGAGGCAAGCCATATTCTGGGTACAGAGACAAATATACAGTTCGGTGCCGGCGGCGCGCGTACATTCTCCGACGGCAAGCTTGTCACCAGGATAAACGATCCTCTTACCGCCTATGTTTTAGAGCGATTCATTGAGTTCGGCGCGGCAGAGGAGATCAGATATATCGCCAAGCCTCACGTTGGTACAGACGTGCTCTCTCTGGTGGTTGACCGTATGATCGGTCGCATCACCTCGCTTGGCGGACAGATAATGTATCACACCAAATATCTCTCGCCCATTCTTTCGGCAGGCAGGGTAAGGGCGGTTCTTACCGACAAGGGAGAGATCTCCTGCGGTGCGCTTATTCTCGCCATCGGCCACAGCGCGAGAGACACCTACGAGTCTATGATCAGGTCTGATATGTCCCTTGAGGCAAAGTCCTTCTCGGTGGGTATGAGAATTGAGCATCTGACAGAGGACATAGACTACGCGCTCTACGGCTCTGCGGCAGGTACGCCCGGCCTCGGCCACGGTGAATACAATCTCTCGTATAATACAAAGACCAGAGGAACCTACACCTTCTGTATGTGTCCGGGTGGCGTTGTTGTCGCCGCGGCAAGCGAGGAGGGCGGCGTGGTTGTAAACGGTATGAGCTATAGCCAAAGAGACGGTCGCAACTCCAACAGCGCGGTGGTTACAACGGTATTTCGTGAGGACTACGGCGCCACACCTATGGCGGCTATTGAGTTCCAACGCAAAATTGAGCGGGCTGCCTTCCTTTCGGGCGGTGGCGGATATGCCGCGCCCATTATCACAGTAGGCGATTTTCTTGCAGGCGAGTGCAAGACGGCACCGAGTCGCATTCAGCCCAGCTATATGTCGGGTACAAACGTAAGGCTGGCTTCTCCCGAAACATATCTTCCCGAGTTCGTTTGCTCGGGGATCAGAGGGGCACTTTCGGATTTTGACAGAAAGATCAAGGGCTTTGCAGCCCCCGACGCTGTGCTTACGGGCGCTGAGACCCGTACCAGCGCACCCATCCGCATTATCAGAAATAAGGATACACGCCTGGCAACAGGCTATCAGAATATATATCCCGCAGGTGAGGGCGCAGGCTACGCAGGCGGAATAACAAGTGCCGCAATAGACGGCATCAAGAGCGCACTGGCGCTTATGAAGCAATTTTCCAATAAATAATCCATTGGTTTTGCATTTTGCATCCTTTACGGCAGGTGAAATACAGACTGCCTCCTCCCTCAGAGGGAGCCGCTTACGTTTTGCGGTTATCTGAGCTTATTTTGCATAATAAAATGAAAGGCGGGAGAAATCCCCACTTGGTTTTAATATAATGCTGAAAATCAAAGAAAAAAAGGAGAAGAACTGGCTAATCAAATCATCTGACACACAGGAATATAGCTCAGCCACATCTGCCATAGCGCAGGAGCTGGGTATCCATCCCGTTGTCGCCAAGCTTCTTTACAACCGCGGATACACCGATGCTGCATCCGCCAAGGCTTTCGTCTATATGGAAAGCGAAATGCTCCTTGACCCCTTCACAATGAAGGATATTGACAAGGGCATAGACGGCATTGCCGCCGCAATCAGAAACGGTGAGAGGATCACCGTATACGGAGACTATGATGTTGACGGAGTTACCTCTGTCTGCACCCTCTACCTCTATCTCAAGTCACTCGGCGCAAAGGTGGATTATTATATCCCCAACAGAGCAGGCGAGGGCTACGGCGTCTCTGCCCAGGCTATTGACGCCATCAAGGAAAACGGCAGTAAGCTTATTATTACCGTTGACACAGGCACTACCGCTATTGAGGAGGTAGAATATGCCAGATCAATCGGTGTTGACTTTATCATCACCGACCACCACGAGTGCCGCTCCGACCTTCCGTCAGCCCTCGCGGTGATAAATCCCCACCGTCCCGACTGTCCCTATCCCTTCAAGGAGCTGGCAGGTGTAGGTGTGGTATTCAAGTTTATTTGCGCTTATGAGGAGAAAATCGTGGGCAGAACCCGTCTTGAAGCGGCAAAGCGCATTTTCTCGCTCTACGCAGACCTGGTGGCTATCGGTACAATTGCCGACGTTATGCCCATCAAGGAGGAGAACAGAATTATCGTCAGATACGGCCTCTCTATGATTGAGAATACGGGGCGTCTCGGCCTTGCCGCGCTTATTGAGGCGGCGTCTGCGAAGAATGATGCGCAGAGATCTGTGCAGAAGAAGAAAAAGACCAAGATCACCTCGGGATACATAGGCTATACCATAGCGCCTCGTATCAATGCCGCAGGTAGAATCAAGGAGGCATCTCTCGCAGTTGAGCTGTTCCTGTCGGATAATCCTACAAGGGCAAGAGAGATAGCCGAGGAGCTTTGCCGCACTAATAAGGAGCGACAGGCTGAGGAAAACAAGATCATGCAGGAGGCATATGAGAAAATAGAGAAGTACGATATTGAGAACAACCCCGTTATCGTGCTTGACGCTGATAATTGGCACCACGGTGTTATCGGTATCGTCGCCTCCCGTATTACCGAGAAATATACCCGTCCCGCCATACTCGTTTCCTTTGAGGGAAATGAGTCACCCAGCCCCTGCGCTGAGGATGTGGGCAAGGGCTCGGGCAGAAGCATTAAGGGTATGAACCTGGTTGACGCTCTCTGCTACTGTCAGGAGCATCTGGTTAAGTTCGGCGGTCACGAGCTTGCCGCCGGCCTCTCTGTAACAAGGGGTGAGCTTGACAGCTTCAGACGGCTGATCAACGAATACGCCCGTGCAAATCTCACCGAGAAGGATATGGTGCAGACCGTTGAGGCAGACTGTGTGCTTGATTTTGGTGATGTGAACGTGGGGCTGGCAAAGTCTATTCAGCTGTTGGAGCCCTACGGTGTATCCAACCCCATTCCCGTCTTTGTGCTCCGCGGTGTTACCGTAAATGACATCAACGGCATCAGCGACGGCAAGCATACGAGGCTCTCGCTCGGCAACGGCAGATATACCATCTCTGCTATGTATTTCTCCAACTCTCCTGACTCGCTTGGCGTTTATGTGGGCGATAAGGTAGATGTTATGTTTAACCTTGACGTAAACGAGTGGGGCGGCAGGGAGTCTGCTCAGATGATCATCCGCGATCTCAAGCCCTCTCGCACCGAGAAGGAGAGACAGCTGTCCGAGTATCAGCGCTTTGAGGAGATCAGATGCGGCGCGCCCTTTACTGCCGAGGAGGATATTCTCCCTGACAGAGGGGATTTTGCCGCAGTATACAGACTTATTCAGGGCTCTGTGCGCTCGGGTGTTGATGTGCTGAAGCACAGAGACATTATTTCAAGGATCAAGAACTCTGATGACTCGGTCAGGATCAACTATGCCAAGCTGAAGGTCATTATTATGGTCTTCAAGGAGCTGAACATTGTTTCCATTGACGACGTGGCAGAGGAGACATACAGATTTAAGCTTCATTATTCCACAACAAAGGTAAAGCTTGACAAATCAACGCTTTTACGCCGCCTTCGCGCTCAGCTGCGCCGCGGTGAATAACAGGTAATACTATGTACGAACAAATGACCTCTCTTCTTGAGTATCTCGGGAAGAATGAAAAATACTATGACCTTGCAAAGATAACCGAGGCGTATAACTATGCCGACAAGCTCCACGAGGGACAGATGCGACTGAGCGGCGAGCCCTATATCAGCCATCCCGTCGCTGTTGCAAGGATAGTTGCAGAGCTGGGTCTTGACACCGACTCTATTTGTGCCGCCCTCCTTCACGATACGGTTGAGGACTGCGCGGACAAGACAAATCTTGATATTCTCGCCAAGATGTTTGGCAAGGATGTTTCTATGCTTGTTGACGGTCTGACAAAGATCATTCAGGTTCAGGTCGCCGACAAGGAGGAGGCGCATATTGAGAACATCCGTAAGATGCTTCTCGCTATGAACAAGGATATCAGAGTTATCTTCATCAAGCTCTGCGACAGACTTCACAATATGCGTACTCTTTCTGCAAAGAAGGAGGACCGTCAGCGCGCCATTGCGCTGGAGACAATGTATATTTACGCTCCGCTTGCACACCGTCTCGGTATTCAGAAGATCAAGCAGGAGCTGGAGAATATCAGCCTTTACTATCTTGATACCGTCGGCTATCAGGAGGTAAGCGAGGAGATCAACAAGAAATTTGGCAGAAGCGGTGATTTCATTGATGTAGCCAAGGCTCTGCTGGCTGAGAAGCTGTCCGAGAACAATATTTCCTTTACCCTTGAGGGCAGAGTAAAGTCTGTATACAGCCTTTACCGTAAGATGTACTCGCAGAACAAGGCATTTGACGAGATATATGACTTCTATGCGGTGAGAGTTATCGTGGACACCGAGCTTGAGTGCTATACCGCTCTCGGTCTTGTGCACGAGATGTTTAAGTCTATCCCCGGCAGATTCAAGGACTATATCTCCACACCCAAGCCCAACCTTTACCGTTCGCTCCATACCACCGTTATCGGTGATAGCGGCATTCCCTTTGAGGTGCAGATCCGTACCCGTCAGATGCACGAGGAGGCACAGTTCGGTATCGCTGCTCACTGGAAATATAAGAGCGGCGAGAAGTCGGGCACCAATATTGATGAAAAGCTCCGTTGGATAGCTCAGCTGCTGGAGTCGGATGAGAACACCCGCGACCCCGACGAGTTTATCCACTCCTTCAAGACGGATATTTTCCACGACGAGACCTTCGTCTTTACTCCCAAGGGCGATGTAATTTCCTTGCCCTTTGGCTCTACCGTTATTGACTTTGCATACGCCATTCACTCGGCGGTCGGCAACAAGATGACCGGCGCAAAGATAAACGGTGTTATCGTTCCCATTGACAAGATCCCCGGCAACGGTGATATTATTGAGATCATTACTTCAGGTTCCTCCAAGGGCCCCAGCCGAGATTGGCTTAAGATAGTTAAGACCGGTCAGGCGAGAAGCAAGATCAGACAGTGGTTCAAGAAGGAAAAGAGGACAGAGAACATCCAGGTCGGTAAGGCTGAGGTTGAGCGCGAGCTGCGCCGTCTTTACAAGCGTATTACCGACGCTCAGATAAACGAAATTATTACGAATATAGGCAAGCGTGTCAGCATAAACAATGCCGACGACTTCTACAACACCATAGGCTTTGGCGGTCTTTCTCTCTCCAGGTTTATGCCTAAGATCAAGGAGGAGATTGAGAAGCTGCGTGTTGAGGAGGAGGGGCCGCCCACTCAGGAGGAGGAGCTTGCAAAGGTAAGGCTTACCGAGGTGAACAAGCGCGGTCGCAAGACGGGCGGTGTTATTATTGACGGTGAGTCCGGCTATGCCGTTAAGTATGCAAAGTGCTGTAATCCTCTCCCCGGCGACAAAATCGTGGGCTTTGTTACCCGTGGCTTTGGCGTATCGGTGCATAAGGCAGACTGTCCCAACGTTATTGCCTCCCGCGGCAACGAGGATAATCTAGCCCGTTGGGTCCGCGCAGAATGGGAGCAGGCAGAGACCAATCAGTCGGCTCTTTATGAGGCTATGATACAGATCGTGGCTGAGGACGAGATCGGTGTGCTTGCAGGCATTTCCATGGCTCTTGCCGATATGAAGGTTTCTATTTCTCAGATCAACACCCAGCCCGGTAAGGATGGCGATATGACTATCAATATCGGTATTGGCTGCCGAAACGTAGATCATTATGATTCTATCGTGTCCCGCCTTCGCTCGCTGCAGAAGATCATTTCCGTAAGGCGCGGCTTTACGAGCTAAGGAGAAGCTATGATCTGTGTAATTCAAAGAGTTTTTTCTGCCACGGTGTACGCAGACGGCGAGCTGTCAGGCAGTATTGACAAGGGGCTCTACCTCCTCCTCGGCGTAAAGGTCGGGGATGACAGGCGGGATGCTACGCTCCTTGCCGAGAAGATATCAAAGCTCCGTATTTTTTCGGATGAAAACGGCAAGATGAATCTGTCGGTAAAGGACGTAGGGGGCAGGGCGCTCGTTGTGTCTAATTTTACCCTCCACGCAAACTATGCTCACGGCAACCGTCCCGACTACCTTAACTCCGCGCCGCCCGCCCTGGCAAATGAGCTATACGAGTTCTTTATCAGCGAGCTTTCGGACAGGATCGGCAGATGCGAGACCGGTGTTTTCGGCGCTGATATGCGTACCGAGATGGCGACCGACGGCCCTGTGACCATTGTTATGGATTCTGCCGTTTTGAGAAAATAAGTTTTTAAGGATAGCTATATGATCTTAAAGATTAACGGTGACATAAATAAATATTATGTGCAAACGCTGTGTATGGTCTTTTTCCCGGGTGCCACATTCGGTGAGAATGAGTTGCCCTGTGACGGCGTGCCCGAGGTTAGCGTGGATGTCTATCGCGACGCTGAGGGGAAGAACGTTACTGCGTTTGCATCAATAAAGCTGAATGACAAGCTCTGTGAGTCAACCGAGAGCGTGTCTTTATCCGAGGAGATCTCCTTTGCTACCCACGAGGCAATCGCTGTGGGTAAGGCTATTTTTGCCGCCGGCAAGGAGCTGCTCGGTCACACGCCCCCCTGGGGTATTCTGACAGGCGTCCGTCCTGCCAAGGTTGCCAGCAGCATTATGCGATCGGGTAAGGGTGTTCTGAAGGCAAAGAAGGTTCTGCGCGACGAGTATTTTCTTAATCCGCAGAAGGCGGCGCTTGCCGTTACTGTTGCCTCTGCCGAGCATAAGATTATGAAAAAGACCCGAAAGGATACCTGCTCGCTCTATATTTCAATTCCTTTCTGTCCCTCAAGATGTGCATACTGCAGCTTCGTTTCCTATACAACCAAGCGCCTGCTATCTATGATTGACGAGTATCTTGACGCTATGCTGGTTGACCTTGAGGATACGTTCAACACCATTGAGAAGCTTGGTATGAGACTGACCACCATTTATATCGGCGGCGGCACTCCCACCACCCTCAGCGCAGAGCAGCTACGCAGACTGATGACCAAGATCAGCGAGAGAGTTGATACCTCAGAGCTCCTTGAGTTTACTCTTGAGGCGGGCAGACCTGATACTATTACTAAGGAAAAGCTTCAGGTGGCAAAGGAGTTTGGCGTTACCCGTGTGAGCGTTAACCCGCAGACACTCAGCGACGATATTCTGAAGGACATTGGCAGAAGGCATACCGTTGAGGACTTCTTCCGCGCCTATGAGATCGCAAGGGAGATCGGCTTCCGCGATATAAACGTTGACCTGATTGCAGGTCTGCCGGGAGACGATTTCCAGAACTTCTCCGAGACGGTGGACAGGATCATTGATCTGGCTCCCACCAATATCACGGTGCATACCTTCTGTGTAAAGAAGGCGTCCGACGCTCTGAGAAACAACTCCAGCGTTTACTCGCTTACAGGCGGCGACGCGGCAAAGAGCGTGTCCTATTCTCAGCTTAAGACCAAGTTCGCAGGCTACAAGCCCTATTATATGTACAGACAGAAGAATACTGTCGGAAATCTTGAGAACGTAGGCTTCTCGCTTGAGGGTCACGAGGGACTTTACAACGTCTATATGATGGAGGAGTTCCAGACTATATTTGCAGTTGGCGCGGGCGCGGTGACCAAGCTTGTCCGCTTTGACGGTGAGTTTGGCGTTGATCCTGTCATTCTTCGTCTTTTCCGTCCCAAGTATCCTTATGAGTATCTGCGCGAGGCAGAGGAGGAGATCGGCGGCGGACTTACAAGACGGGAGAAGAACAACGAGCAGATCTTCCGCTTCTTCGGCGTTGAGGACTGATAGACCTGCAGTTTTTATTACATTAATATTATATTTAGAGAGATTCGCTAATATATTTTAGTGAATCTTTCTTTTTTTGGAGGCAAATCATCTGCTTTGAAAAACCTAAATAATATTATGTCGGGAATATTGGGAGGAACGGTGTCGCTTACCGTCTCTACCGTAATTGTGAAGCTCTTGGGACTTATATATAAGATACCCCTGGCGTCTCTGCTGGGAGATGAGGGAATGGGATATTTTAACAGCGCGTATACAGTTTACGCCTTCTTTTATTTGCTATGCACAGCGGGTGTACCAAAGGCGGTAATGATGCTGATCTGCGAGGCAAGAGCAAAGGACAAGAGAGAATACGAGGCGAAAATCGTCAGGGTGGCATCGGGCGCTTTTGTTATTTTAGGGCTGATCTTGACCCTTGCATTTATCGTATTTTCAGCCCCGATAGCCAGCCTGATCGGTAGCACGCGATCTGCTTTTACTATGGTCGCGGTAGCGCCTTCTATCATTTTTATTTCGCTGGGAGGAGTTATTCGCGGCTGTCTCAGTGCTGATATGAGGATGACAAATATCGCCGTATCTCAGGTCATTGAGGGAGTGGGAAAGCTATGCTTCGGCTTGGTTTTCGCCATGCTGGGTCAGAGGCTGAAAATGCCTCTTGAGGTCCTCTCAGCTATGACGATTCTCGGCGTAAGCATTGGAACCGGGCTTGGTTTAATATACCTTCTCATTTGTTCCAAAATCAAAATACGTAGCGAAAAAACAGGGCAGAGTATAAAAACAGAAGAAAAGCGAAGCATCATAAAAAGCATTTTGTCCATATCAATTCCCATCACCTTAAGCGCTGCAATAATGAGTATAACCAACCTGATTGACCTTGGTATGATAATGAGAAATCTTGCCTCTGCGGGCTACTCCGAGAGAGAGGCGAGCGCTATGTTCGGCAACTACACGACCCTCGCTGTACCGATGTTTAATCTTGCGATCTCTCTTGTCACACCAATCTCGGTGGCACACCTGCCGGGGCTGACCTCTGCCTATCATAGCGGCAAGGGGGAGGAATACAGAAAAGGCGAGAGATCTCTCCTTGAGTTTACGGCTATACTGTCGGCGCCGTTAATGATCGGTATGGCAATCTTCAGCAGGGAAATACTCTCTCTTCTCTTTCCCTCGTCGGATATTGAGCTTGGCTCCCGTCTTTTATGCCTTATATCGCCCGCTATACTGTTTTCCTCTCTGCTGATCGTGACCAATACCTCGCTTGAGGCTATGGGCAGGGTAAAAGCACCTTTGTTTTCAATGGCTATCGGCAGTCTTGCGAAGGTGGTTGTCAGCACCCTGCTTATTTCAAGAACCGAGCTTGCTATCCTGGGCGCGCCTATCGGAACGGTAATTTCATACGCGGTGGCTCTGTTGTGCTCGCTGATCATTTACGGCAGAAGCGCGCGTGGCAGTCTGCCTATCCTCTCAACTCACCTATCACCCTACTTTGTAGCGCTGGCTTCGGTTATTATTGCGAGGGCGGTCTATGACCGTTTCTCCACTCAGATGCCCGAAACACCTCTTTTATTTATATCAATCGCCACCTCCGCCCTGATTTACGGCGTATTTATTGCTTTGTTGGGCATTTTGTCGCCAAATCAGCTACCGAAGATGGCAAAATATACAAAAAGCAGTGAAAAAAATTATAGATAAAGACGAAATGAGTCGGGAATAAAATAAAAAGTCTAGGATTATACTTGACAATTCTTGAAAATACTTGATATAATGAACATAGTTTAATACTAATTTGAAAGGATGTATAAACCAATGAACAAGACAGATCTCGTAAATGTTGTTGCAGCTGAAGCCAACCTCTCCAAGAAGCAGGCTGACGAAGCTGTAAGCGCTACTCTCGCTGCTATCGCTAACGCTCTTAAGAACGGTGATAAGGTTCAGCTTATCGGTTTCGGTACCTTTGAGGTTAAGGAAGTTGCTGCTAGAGAAGGCCGTAACCCCAAGACCGGCGAGGTTATCAAGATTGACGCCTGCAAGAAGCCCTCTTTCTCCGCATCCAAGGTTCTCAAGGATCAGGTTAACGGCTAATTAAATGCGCCTTGATAAATATCTGAAGGTTTCCAGACTCATAAAGCGCAGAACGGTTGCCAACGATGCCTGTGATTCCGAGCGTATATCTGTTAACGGGAAGAATGCAAAGGCGTCCTACGATGTTAAGATAGGCGACAGGATAACGGTTGCTTTCGGCAATAAGTCTGTTACTGTAAGAGTGCTTGAAATAAAGGATACAACCAAAAAAAGCGAGGCTGCCGGTATGTATGAGATACTATCGGAGAGTGAAGCATAAATAAAAAATGCACCGCATATTTTCTATTAGAGAATATGCGGTGTTTTTTTGCCCGAATGAAAGGATCATGCTATGGCTAAAGATGAATTGAAGCATACGAGATTGGTTGTAAAGGATAAATCAAGGCTGGAGATGAACGGTGTTGTAAGCGTGGAGAGCTTTGATAGCACCTACGTTTTGCTTGAGACAGGCGAGGGAAGGATCGGCGTTGAGGGCGAGGGACTGAAGATTGAGAGCCTTCTGCGTGAGGGCGGAGAGATAGAGATAATCGGCAGGATCGGGGCGATCTATTACACTGAGTCCAAGAAAAAGTCGGGGGTCTTCTCGCGTATATTCGGATGATCAGCTTCAGCACAGGTGAAATAATGATCTCGGTAGGCTATGCTATCCTTTGGGGCATAGTCTTTTCCGCCGCATATGCTCTGTGTATTCTTCTCGTGGGGCTGATGCGGAGTCTGCCGAAAATTGTAAGGGATATATTCGTTTTTGACAAAATATTGCCCACGCCAAGCTTTGCATCTTATCTGAGTATCGGTAAACGAGGCGCATTTTTCAGCTTTGCCTCGGTTGTGATATTTACTGTCGGGTTTAATATTATAAGCTATTTTTCGCTTGACGGAGTCATAAGGATATATATGCTGATTATATCGTCTGCCGCGTTTTATGTATCAAAAATAGTATTATTTGATATTTTGTCAAAGCTTCTTTTGTGGCTGATCTCCGCTTTACTGATGATGCTTTGCGTCGTTTTCAGACTATTGGTGACGCCTCTTAAATGGCTGTTTTCCTTTCTAATAAATAATATTAAACGCGCGAAATAATAAATATATATATTTATACTTGACAAACGCCTCCTTAAATGATAAAATATTAGCGGTAAATTATAAAATAAAGGAGAGGTTTGTATGTCTAACGTTGATCTCGGTAG
Organism: Eubacteriales bacterium; assembly: GCA_045533775.1. Classification (GTDB taxonomy): domain Bacteria; phylum Bacillota; class Clostridia; order Oscillospirales; family CAG-272; genus UBA1740. The sequence continues at coordinate 24,323 of JAZSIK010000071.1, read as the reverse complement.
CTATTATTTCCATCAGGGAACTAACTTCCGCGCTTATGAATACCTCGGATGTTCTTTGAACATTGTAGATGGCAAATATGAGTACACTTTCAGAACCTGGGCGCCCGGTGCCAGGTCTGTCGGTCTCGTTTCTGATTTTAGCGGTTGGAACAGATCCATTCATTTTACCCGTATAACAGATAACGGTGTCTGGGAGCTTAAGTATGTCTCTGATCACTCACTTGAGCTTCAGCCCTATAAGTTCCGCATCAGATCAAAGAGCGGTACTCACGATAAGGGAGACCCCTATGCACGCTTCTCACGCGGCGGTGCAGACGGCGCCTCGCTGATCTTTACTAACAAGGACTTTAAGTGGGAGGACAAACGCTGGCTTGAGCATAGAAAAAAGACTATCAGCTCTGACGGTAAGTATTATATTTCGTCTCCCCTTAACATATATGAGATGCATATGGGCAGCTTTATGCGTCACGAGGAGGACAACAGGTATTATTCGTACAGAGAGCTGGCGGACATTCTGCCCTCCTATCTCAAGAAGCTGGGATATACTCACGTTGAGTTCCTTCCTCTGCAGGAGCATCCCTTTGACGGCTCCTGGGGCTATCAGGTCTGTGCCTTCTATGCTCCCACATCACGCTTTGGCACTCCCGACGACTTAAGACATCTGATCAACTCGCTTCACAAGGCGGGCATCGGTGTTATTATGGACTGGGTTCCTGCCCATTTTCCCAAGGATGAGTGGGGTCTCTACGAGTTTGACGGCTCGCCTCTCTATGAATATCAGGGCAAGGACAGAATGGAATCACGCTCCTGGGGTACGAGATTCTTTGATCTGGGCAGGGAAGAGATACAGTCCTTCCTTATCTCCAACGCGCTCTACTTCTTCAGGGAGTTCCATATAGACGGTCTTCGTGTTGATGCGGTGGCGTCTATGATCTATCTTGATTATGACAGAGAGCCGGGAGAATGGCACCCCAACTATCTCGGTACAAACGAGAATCTTGAGGCAACCGCCTTCCTGAGAAAGCTCAATATCGCCATCTACGGCGAGTTCCCCGACGCCCTTATGATTGCCGAGGAGTCAACCTCATTTGGCGGTATTACACACCCTGTCAGTATGGGCGGTCTGGGCTTTAATATGAAGTGGAATATGGGTTGGGCAAATGACTTCTACGCCTATGTCAAGACCGATCCTATTTATAGAAAATATCATCATAAGGCGCTTAATTTCCCGATTATGTACGCCTTCTCTGAAAAATACTGCATGCCCATCTCTCACGATGAGGTGGTTCACGGCAAGGGCTCCTTCGTCAACAAGATGTTCGGTTCCGTGGAGGACAAGTTCGCGCAGGCGCGCACCTCACTTATGCTGATGATGACCTATCCTGGCAAGAAGATGCTCTTTATGGGCACAGAGTTCGCTCAGTTCAGAGAGTGGGACTTTGACAACTCGCTTGAGTGGTTTATGCTGGAGTATCCCAATCACAAGGCGTTCCGCGAGTATGTTGCGTCGCTCAACTCCTTCTATCTTAAGCACAGCGAGCTTTGGGACATTGACTTTGATGAGGATGGCTTCAGATGGCTGCTTGCTGACGAGGCGGACAAGAACTTAGTCGCATACAGACGACTGAACAGGAAGGGCGAGTATCTTATCGTCGTTCTCAACTTCTCGGGCTCGGAGCAGCATATAACCATTCCCACCGAGAGAGGCGCAAGGCTTGAGGTTCAGTTTGACACCGGCAGAGTCGGTGAAGCAGAGAAGAGCCTGCCGATCATAAAGAGTGGCGACAGCTATCACGCCGATATTAAGATCCCCGGCTTCTCGGGCGCGATCTACAAGCTTTACAAGAGTAAAAAGAAAATTAAAATATAAAATCATAGGAGAAATATTATGTACTGTAAAAAAGAATGTATAGCAATGCTCCTTGCGGGAGGACAGGGCTCCCGTCTCTACGATCTTACAAGACAGATCGCTAAGCCTGCAGTAGCCTTTGGCGGAAAGTACAAGATCATTGACTTCCCCCTCTCTAACTGCATCAACTCAGGTATTGACACCGTAGGTGTACTTACTCAGTATCAGCCCTTTGCGCTCAATGAGTATGTGAGCAACGGTCAGCCCTGGGATCTTGACAGAATCAGAGGCGGTCTCTACGTGCTTCCTCCCTATCAGGGAAACAAGCACTCCGACTGGTATAAGGGCACAGCAAACGCTATCTATCAGAACATCAATTTCATTAAGCAGTATGATCCCGACTATGTGCTCATCCTCTCGGGTGACCACATCTACCGTATGGATTATAACAAGATGCTCCAGCAGCACAAGGCGACAGGTGCGGCTTGTACCGTTGCTACCATAACCGTTCCTATGGAGGAGGCATTCCGCTTCGGTATCTGTAACACCAATCCCGACGGCTCTATCTACGAGTTTGAGGAGAAGCCTAAGAATCCTAAGAACAACCAGGCGTCTATGGGTATTTATATCTTTACTACCAAGACCCTTATTGAGTATCTTGAGAACGACGAGGAGGATGAGAACTCCTCTAATGACTTCGGCAAGAACATTATTCCTAACCTCCTTGGCAACGGTGAGAAGCTTTATTCCTACCGCTTTGAGGGATATTGGAAGGATGTTGGAACCATCTCCTCTCTCTGGGAGGCAAATATGGACCTTATCGGCGACGATCCTATTCTTAGCCTTGCCGATCAGGACTTCCGCATCTACTCCAAGAACACCGCCCGCTCTCCTCAGTATGTAGGTAGCGGCGCAGTTGTTGACAACTCGCTTATCTCCGAGGGCTGCCGTATCTACGGTACTGTAATCAACTCGGTTATTTCCGGCGGAGTTGTAGTTGAAGAGGGTGCGATCGTTAAGGACTCTGTGGTTATGGAGGATGTTGTGGTTAAAAAGGACGCGCGTGTCTACACCGCAATCGTTGACTCCGATACAGTAGTTGAGAGCGGCGCAGTTGTAGGTAAAGAGAACGCAGGCAAGGACGAGATCGCCCTTATCGCCAGCGGCAGCGTAATCTCTAAGGCATAATAGAAGGGGGATAATAAAATGAAAAGTGCAGCAGGAATAATCTTTTCCAGTTTGAATAATAATACACTTTCCAGATTGACGAGCGACAGAACAGTTGCGGCTATACCTTTCGCCTGCCGTTACAGACTGATTGACTTTGCGCTTTCCAATATGGTAAACGCTGATATTTCTAACATTTACATTGTAGCTAACTACAAATACCGTTCTCTCCTTGAGCATCTCGGCAGCGGTAAGGATTGGGATCTGGCACGCCGTGAGGGTGGCATTACCTTTATCTCTCCCTTCCAGACTGCTCATCAGGCAGACAAAAAGATGTTCTCCACACATATGGAGGCTCTCAAGTCTATGAAGGAGTATATTTACGAGATTAAGGAGGAGTATGTTGTTCTTACAGACTCGGATACCGCTCTTACCATTGATGTGAGCGATGTTATCAGATCTCACGAGGCGCACAGCGCTGAGGTTACCATCGTAACCTCCGACGTTGCTCCCGGCTATACTGCAAAGACACCCAGACTTATGATCTCCTCTGTGGCAAACAAGGTCACTCAGCTTGCTATGAGCGCATCCTATGACGAGCGTCACCCCGAGCTTGCTCTCGGTATTTATGTTATGACCACCGCATATCTTCGCAGACTTATTGAGGAGGCTGAGGCGTATAACCTCAACAGCTTCACAATGCTTCTTCTGAAGAACTGCAAGTCCTCTAACTATATGACATATAAGTACACCGGCTTTGCTGCTTCGGTTTCCAGCTTCCTTGATTACTATAAGTATTCTATGGAGCTTGTTAAGAACGAGAGCGCAAGAGAATCTCTGCTCTGGAAAAAGGAGGCTCCCATCTTCACAAGAGTACACAACTCCGCTCCCACCAAGCATTCTTCAAGCGCAAAGGTAGAGAACTCTCTTATCGCCGACGAGTGTGTTATTGAGGGTACTGTTATCAACTCGGTTATCTTCAGAGACGTAACGATAGAGAAGGGCGCTGTGGTTAAGGATTGCGTCCTCTTCCACGGTACTCACGTTTGCAAGAACGCTCAGCTTAACTGCATCGTTGCTGACAAGGACGTTGTTGTTTCCAGCGGTGTTATTCTCTCGGGCAACGAGAATATGCCTTTCTATATTCAGAAGGGTCGTAAGATCTGATCCCAAGGAGTATACGGATGAAGATATTATATGTAACAAGCGAGGCTAATCCCTTTGCTGCCAGCGGCGGCCTTGGTGATGTTATGGGTGCTCTCCCCGCTGCAGTCGCAGAGAAGGGACACGAGTGCGCCGTTATACTGCCTCTTTATAACACGATGAAGGAGGAGTACCGCTGCAAAATGGAGCACGTGGTTGACATCAGCTTCAATCACTCCTGGCGCAGAACAGGTACATCGGTGTTCAAGATCCTTCACAACAATGTGACCTACTATTTTGTAGAGAATCATTCTTATTTCAATCGCGGCAGACTCTACGGTGAGATGGATGATGCAGAGAGATTTGCATTCTTCTCCCGCGCGGTTGTGGAGTTTATTCTTCAGACGGGTAATATTCCCGATATTCTCCACGCAAACGATTGGCAGACCGCTCCCGCAATTATTTATCTCAAAACTCAGTACGCGCATATTGAGGCGCTTCAGAGGATTAAAACCGTATATACCATTCACAACATTGAGTATCAGGGCAAGTTTGGCTCGCATATTCTTAGCGATGTGTTCGGTCTTGATTCCCGCTTTGGCGGTATCGTGGACTTTGACGGCTGTATCAATCTGATGAAGGGGGCTATGGTCACGACCGACTATATTACCACCGTTAGCCCTAACTATGCTTGCGAGCTTGAGCACGATTTCTTTGCCTTCGGTCTTTCTTCTATCGTAAGAGAGTCCCGTCATAAGATGTGCGGCGTTATCAACGGTATTGACTACGGATATTTCTCTCCCGAGCGTGGCGGAGATATCTATGCAAGCTACAATAACCGCACCTACAAGTCGGGCAAGGCTAAGAACAAAGCTGCGCTGCAGGCCGAGGTGGGTCTGCCCATAGAGCCGGATATTCCTCTCGTTGTAATGATCACAAGATTTGCTTCTCAGAAGGGAATTGATCTCGTTCTTCATATTCTGGACGAGCTGCTCTGTGAGAATGTACAGGTTATTGTGCTCGGTACGGGTGAAAGGGAGTATGAGGATGCCTTCAGAGCTGCAGAGGCGCGCCATCCTCACAACTTCAGAGCGCTTATCAAGTTTGACCGCGTTATTTCTAAGAAGATGTACGCAGGCGCAGACATATTCCTTATGCCCTCCAAGAGTGAGCCCTGCGGACTTGCGCAGATGATCGCTTGCTCCTACGGCACCATTCCCGTTGTCCGTTCTGTCGGCGGTCTTTATGACTCCATCAGAACCTATGGCGAGGAGGGGGCTAACGGCTTCCGCTTTGACAACTATAATGCCCACGAGCTTCTCTTTACCGTTAAGGATGCTCTTGAGCTGTATAAGGATAAGAAGAAGTGGAATGTTCTGACTGCCAGCGCAAAGAAGTCAAACTTCACTTGGGAGAACTCTGCCAAGGATTATATCGCAATTTATAAGAAATTAGTATAAACAGAACAAGGAAAAATCAGACCAATGAATAGTGAAACAATCGCAAATATCCAGATCGGAGAAAAAGAAAAAATTACAAAGCAGGAGCTTAAGGAGCGCATTGAGGCGAAGCTTATAACCCGCGGTATCTTTAACGCGCATAAGGCTACGCCCGACCAGCTCTATCAGGCATCCTTCCTTGCAATCAAGGACATTATGCTTGAGTACCGCGAGGCATTCAAGAAGAGAATCAAGGCTGCAAACGGCAAGAAGGTATATTATCTCTGCATGGAGTTCCTCGTAGGCCGTGCCCTCAAGAACGACTCTATGAACCTGGGTGTATACCCCGAGCTCTGCGAGGTGCTTGAGGAGTTTGGCACCACCTTTGACAAGGTATACGAGTGTGAGGTTGACCCCGGACTTGGTAACGGCGGTCTCGGCAGACTTGCTGCCTGCTTCATTGACTCTCTTACTGCACAGGACTATGCTGCAACAGGCTACTCTCTCCTTTACGAGAACGGTCTTTTCAGACAGAAGATAGTTGAGGGTGAGCAGGTTGAGCTTTCTGACGAGTGGCTCGTTTCGGGCGGCGTTCGCCTTGTGCCCAGAACACACAGAACCCTCTCGGTTAAGTTCGGCGGCAAGATTGAGGAAAAATGGGAGAACGGCAAGTATACCGTCAACAACTATGATTACGACGAGGTACATGCTGTTCCTTACGATATTCTTATCCCCGGCACAAATACCAACGCGGTTAACGTTATCCGCCTCTGGAGAGCTAAGCCCATTCCGAAACCCATGTCCGGCTACGCATCTCAGGGCAGCTATGTAAAGAACTTTTCTCCCGATTTCAATGCCGAGTCAATTACCAAGCAGCTCTATCCCCCGGATAACTATGACGGCGGTAAGCTCTTAAGACTTACTCAGCAGTATTTCCTCGTTTCTGCTTCTCTGCAGAATATTATCAACGATTACCTCGGTGATCACGGCACACTTGCAGGCTTTGAGGACAACGTATGTATCCACATCAACGATACTCACCCTGCGCTTTGCATCCCTGAGCTTATGCGTATCCTTATGGACCAGTACGGTTACAGCTGGGACGATGCCTGGAGCGTTGTTGTTAAGTGTGTTTCCTACACCAACCACACAGTTCTTCCTGAGGCGCTTGAGTGCTGGAGAATTGATCTCTTCGGTATGAAGCTGCCCAGAATCCTTATGATCGTAAACGAGATCAACCGCAGATTTACTGCTGATCTCTGGAATCTCTATCCCGGTGACTGGGACAGAATCTCCCGTATGGCTATCGTTGCCTATAACCAGGTAAGAATGGCTAACCTTTCTATCGTTGGCTCTCATACCGTAAACGGCGTATCCAAGCTTCACAGCGATATTCTTAAGAAGACTATCTTCCACGATTTCTATAAGATGACTCCCTGGAAGTTTACCAATGTTACCAACGGCGTGGTTCATAGAAGATGGCTCAACTATGCTAACCCTGCGCTCACCGGTCTTCTCACCGAGCTTATCGGCGACGGCTTTAAGGATGATGCAAGCCAGCTTATCGGTCTTGAGAAGTTTAAGGATGACAAGGCAGTTCTTAATAAAATTGCAGATATCAAGCATTATAACAAGGAGACCTTTGCTCATTACGCATATAATAAGACAGGCAAGCGCATTGATACCGACTCTATCTTTGACGTACAGATCAAGAGAATGCACGAGTACAAGCGTCAGCTGCTTAACGTGCTTAAGATCATGTCTCTCTACACCGAGCTGCTTGACAATCCCAATTCGGATATTCCTCCCCAGACCTTCATCTTCGGCTGTAAGGCTGCTCCCAGCTATGTAATGGCCAAGAAGCTTATCAAGCTTATCTGGTTCCTCTCCGAGGAGATTGAGAGAAATCCCATTACCCGCGACAAGATCAAGATCGTCTTTATGGAGGAGTACAACGTATCTCTTGCTGAGGTGCTTATTCCTTCTGCCGATATTTCCGAGCAGATCTCTCTCGCGGGTAAGGAGGCAAGCGGTACCGGCTGTATGAAGCTTATGATGAACGGTGCTGTTACCATGGGTACTATGGACGGCGCAAACGTAGAGATATTTGAGGCCTGCGGTAAGGATAACATCTATATCTTCGGTCTTAACGCCAGCGAGGTTGACGAGCTCTGGAAGAGCGGCTACAGCGCAAGAAAGTTCTATCACAACTCCGAGCATCTTCGCCGCGTTGTTGACAGATTCTACTCTCCCATAGCAGGTCAGGACTTCTCGCATATCGCTGACTACCTTATCAACGCTGTTAACGGCGTGGCTGACCCCTTCATGTGTCTTGCTGACTTTGAGTCCTATACTCACACCTATCGCAGAGCTATGAAGGATTACGCAAATAAGGAGAAGTGGGCAAGAATGTCGCTTATGAACACCGCCACTAGCGGTATCTTCGCTTCTGATAACTCTATCAGAAACTATGCAGATAACATCTGGCACACCACTCCTATCTGTAAGATCAAATAAAATCACTTTTTTGAGGTTCAGAGTGAAACCACATCACTTTTCGGTGGTTGAGATGCAGAACAACCGTGCAGAGTATTCTTATATTCACGCAGGTACAGAAGGCATCTCAACCGCCTTCAAAATTAACGAGAAATCAGAGATAAAGCTGAATATCCCTCGCTCATTGGGTGCCACAGAGGTCGTAATTGACCTTTACTGTGAAAACGCCTATGACAAGCTTTGCGAAGTACACGGCGAGTGGGCAGGGCTTTGCGGGAACTATGATTCCTATATTTTTGAAATAAATACTAAGGCTATCGGCACGGGCTTGTACTTTTTAAGACCGCGCCTTTCACTGCTTGGAGCGACTCTTTACGGTCACAGATGGCAGGATGCTATATATTTTGACGGCAATTCGGTGCCCGACAGTATGATGCAGATGACTATATGTGATTTTAAGCATAAGGAGCCAAAAAAAATACGCGGTGGCGTTATTTATCATATTTTCGTTGACCGATTTAACCGTGGCGGATCTATTGAGGTGCCCGACGGAGCAAAGCTTCTGAGAAGCGATTGGAGAGTTATTCCGGAATATCCCGAGTATCCCGGCGCACCACTCTATAACAACACCTTCTGGGGAGGCACTCTCTGGGGAATTATTGATAAGCTTGATTATATCAAGTCGCTCGGTGCTACCGCAATATACCTGAGTCCGATCTTCCGCGCCTATTCTAACCACAAGTATGATACAGCCGACTATATGACGGTTGATCCCATTTTTGGAGGCGAGAGAGCCTTTGTGGCACTTCTTGCTGCATGTCGGGAGCGCGGAATTGAGATAATTCTTGACGGAGTATTTAATCACACAGGATCGGACAGCATCTATTTTAACAAATACGGAAGATATAAGGAGACGGGTGCATATCAGTCGCGCAAATCCAAATATTATGACTGGTATGATTTCCAGCAGTTTCCGAATAAATATACTTGTTGGTGGGGAATTGAGATTCTGCCCAGAATTAACCCCGATAAACCTGAATGTGGAAACTATTTCGTCGGTGACAGCGGTGTCATAGCCAAGTATCGCGATATGGGTATTTACGGCTTCCGCCTTGATGTAGCGGACGAGTTATCTGACGGTTTTATCTCTAAGATCAAGAATAGACTCTGTGAGGGCGGCGACGACAGAATACTTTATGGCGAGGTTTGGGAGGATGCCTCCAACAAGACCTCATACGGCGTAAGACGAAGCTATTATCAGGGCGCCGAGCTTGACGGAGTTATGAATTATCCCTTGAGGAAGGGCATTATTGACTATTTTGTCTGGCACTCCTGTGACAATCTTTCCTATGCGCTGCGCGATGTGACGAGTAACGCGCCCGAGGAGGTTATACATAACCAGATGAACCTGCTTGGTACCCACGACACCGAGCGTATTCTGACTATTTTCGGCGGTGAGAGCGCAGAGGGAAAAACCAATACCCAGCTTGCCCATCTCCGTATGAATCCCGCTCGCAGACGGATGGCGACAAAGAGACTGATGGCGGCATATACTCTGCTTGCTACCGTGCCCGGCATACCTACCGTTTTCTACGGTGATGAGGTTGGTCTTGAGGGCTATCGCGATCCCTTTAACAGAATGCCTTATCCCTGGAAGAAAGAGGATCTTTCTTTGCTTGAGCATTACAAGGCGCTCGGCCGTATCAGACGCGAAAATAAGGTCTATGAGAGCGGTGCGTTCAGGCTACTTCATCTTGACAACGACCTGCTTGCCTTTGCTCGCTATGAGGGGGATGATGCCTTTGTTACTGTGGTCAACAATTCAGATAGTGACCTGTCGCTTTGCTTTTCCGATGGTGCAATTGAGCTTATCTCTGACACATTTTCTGAGGTACACAGGCTTGAGGCGGGCAGGGCAGCTATATTCAAGATTAAGCGTGACTCCATAATTGAGATTGATTAAAGGTAAATGCTATGACTATTACATTAATAGGTATGCCCGCAGTAGGCAAATCATATATGGGCAAGAGAATTGCCAAGCATTTTAATATGCCGCTCGTTGACGGCGATAAGGTCATTGAGAGAACCGATGGACGAAGGCTGCAGCAGATTATGGACGAGGAGGGCCTTGAGGGCTTTAAGCGCATTGAGGAGGAAACTCTGCTCACCATTGACGCCGAGAATATCGTTTTCACACCCGGCGGCAGCGCGGTGTATTATCCCGCCGTTATGGAGCGCTTCAAGAAGTGCGGAATAGTGGTTTATCTCTATGCTTCGGCTGAGGTGATCAGCAACCGTACGGTTGATTTTTCAAAGCGCGGTGTCGTTCTCAAGCCGGGTATGACTATGCAGGATCTCTATGATGAGCGCGCGCCCTTGTTTGAGAAATATGCCGATATTACCGTTAACTGCGACGGTACGAGGTTTGGTAAATACAAGGCTGACGCAATTAAGAAAATCTCAGAATACTTAGAAAAAACAGAGCAGAAATAAAATAAAGGGTTCTTTCAGACATAAGTTCTGAAGAGCCCTTTTTCTTTATACACCTGCGGCGATCTCGCGGATGGCGCGGTAAACTCCATCAAGCTGACGGGTATTATTTAGATAAGAGAAAGAAATACGCACAGCTCCCTGATCAATTGTGCCCAGCCTCCTGTGTATGCTTGGCGCGCAATGCAGGCCTCCTCTCACGCAGATGCCGTAATCATCAAGCCGCCTTGCTACGAAGGATGAGGGGAGAGCTCCTATATTGAACGCCACGATCCCTCCTATAGATTCGTACAGTATTACCGACTTGATTGAGCTTAGTCTATCTGTCGCTTCATTCTGCAATCTGCTGATCCTTGCGGTTATCTCGGGCAGTCCTCTGTCCATAATAAAGCTTATACCTTTACCTAACGAAACGATGGCAGGTGTAGACAGTGTTCCCGCCTCGTAGGCCTCGGGTAACAGCTCGGGCATAACCGTGCTTGCACTGTCAGAGCCGGATCCCCCTTCAATAAAGCTGTCTCTGCGCCTTTTGTCCTTAAAATAAGCAAATCCGCAGCCCTGAATACCAAACAGAGCTTTATGTCCCGGAGCGCAAAGCACATCACAGGGAGTGATGCTAAGATCAATATTGGTGTGTCCTATGGCCTGGGATGCATCAATAATAAGAAATAGCCCCTCGCTCTTTGCTATCGCGGAAAGCATAGACAGATCAATCCGTCTGCCTGTAACATTTGAGGCGAGAGAGCATACTATTCCAGCAGTATCCTCTCGTATAGCCGCCTTGATATTTGCCGCTACGTCACCGTCGCTACTAAAGGAGCTATATTCTATATCCAAGGATTCGCGAAGTCGCTCAAGGGGGCGAATAACTGAATTATGCTCAAAATCCGATGTGAGAATATGGCATTTTCGGGTTATGAAGGTCTTTATTGCCAGATTCAGCGCGTAGGTGGCATTGTAGGTAAATACAACCTGTTCAGGAGTGTCTACATTCAGCAGATCTGCAATTATCTCCCGCGTTTCATATATCGCCTCGCTTGATTTTAGAGATAGCTTGTGTGAGCTTCTTCCGGGATTTCCGCAATATTTTTTAAGGCAGAAGCCCACTTCCTTTATTACACAAGCCGGCTTTGGAAAGCTGGTGGCGGCGTTATCAAGGTAGATCATTCTTTTGCCTTATCATACTGTACTGTATACCGTTGTTTCTTAAAATCATTATCGCAGAGTAAATATCGCCTTCGGAAATCTCAACTCCGTGAGCGCAGCCGAGTCCCGTGGGAGAATTGTCAACCTTTACGAGCCTTGACTTAATTCCGTCCCGCGTCAGCAGTTTTCTCAGGCGTAGCGCGTAGGTGACAGAGCCTACGGTAAATACTGTTTTTTCCAAGTCGGGGCTCCTTACATCCTGTAATTTCGGGATAGCTAAGGCATATCCCTTAACCTTATTTTATGATTTGTACTGAAAAAAGTTAATAAATGTCTAAAAAATGCTGGACTTTTTACTATCTCTGTGCTATACTAATATATTATAAATATTTTCTGCTCTGAGGAGAAGAAATGCATGGAAATCAGGCTTTTGGAAAGTCATCATCCCTTTGCCGCAAACACATATCTTCTGACGGTTGGCAGAGAGGCGGCGGTGGTTGACCCTACCGTTCCGTATTCAAGGGATGTATGTGACAAGACAGTTAAATATATTTTACTTACCCACGCTCATTTTGACCATATACTTGAGGTTGACAGCTGGCAGGAGGGAACCGGTGCTTCGGTTATCGTTCTTGACGCCGAAAGAGATGCGCTATCCGATCCTATGCGCAATTGCTTTAAGCTATATGACGGTACTGACAGAGGTTATTTTGGTGATGCCGTATCGGTTTCTGACGGTGACACGCTCCCTCTCGGTGGGGAAGTGATCAGGGTAATTTCCTGTCCGGGTCATACTATTGGCTCTGCGGCATATATTATCGGTTCATCTGCCTTTGTAGGTGATACGGTATTTGAGAGGGGCGGCTTCGGTAGATATGATCTGCCCACGGGCAGTCTTGTTATGCTGAAGGATTCTATAAGGAAGCTGATCTCCTTGCCCGACGATACAATACTGTACCCGGGTCACGGCGGCAGGACCTCGGTAAAGAACTATAAGCATTTTTTGATATTAAGATAGAGGTACTTTAAGATGGAAGAAATCAGAAGTAATTTTATACACGATATAATTGACGAGGATCTTGCGGCAAATCCCGAGCTGAAGATCCATACCAGATTCCCCCCTGAGCCCAACGGATATCTGCATATCGGCTCGGCAAAGGCTATCTGGATCAATGCTATGACTGCAAAGAAGTATGGTGGCAAGTTCAATCTCCGTTATGACGACACCAATCCCTCCAAGGAGGATAATGAGTATGTTGAAAGCATTTACGAGGATCTGAGCTGGCTTGGTTGCGCTCCTACCGGCGGCGTATTCTACGGCTCTGACTACTTTGATAAGTGCTATGAGTATGCTGTTCAGCTTATTAAGGACGGCAAGGCATACGTTTGTGATCTTAACGCCGAGCAGCTGCGTGAATATCGCGGAACTCTTAACACACCCGGCAAGGACAGTCCCTACCGCAACAGAAGTGTAGAGGAAAATCTTGACCTCTTTGAGCGTATGAAGAACGGCGAGTTCCCCGACGGCGCAAAGACCCTGCGCGCTAAGATTGATATGTCCTCCTCCAATATGAATATGCGCGACCCTGCAATTTACCGTATAGTGCATATTTCTCATCACAGACAGGGCAACAAGTGGTGCATTTACCCCCTCTATGACTATGCGCATCCTATCCAGGACGCTCTTGAGGGAATTACCCATTCTCTTTGCTCCATTGAGTTTGAAAATCATAGACCCCTCTATGAGTGGGTAGTTGATAATCTCGGCTTTGAGAAGAAGCCCAAGCAGCGCGAGTTTGCCCGCCTTAATGTGACTCATACCGTTATGAGCAAGCGTTATCTTCGTAAGCTTGTTGAGGAGAAGCTTGTTGACGGCTGGGACGATCCCAGAATGCCCACTCTCTGCGGTCTCAGACGCAGAGGCTATACTCCCGCGGCTATCTTTGATTTTGTTGCACGCGCAGGCGTTGCTAAGGCTTATAGCGTAGTTGATTACGAGCTGCTTGAGCATTGCATCCGCGAGGAGCTTAATACCACGGCTGAGCGTAGAATTGCGGTTATGAAGCCCATCAAGGTGGTTGTTACCAACTATCCCGAGGATAAGGTTGAGTACTTTGATCTGCCCAACAATCCCGGCAATCCCGACGCAGGTACAAGACAGGTTGCCTTCACAAGAGAGCTGTACATTGATGCAGACGATTTTGCCGAGGTTCCTCCGCCCAAGTTCTTCAGAATGAAGCCCGACGGTGAGGTTCGTCTTATGGGCGCCTATATCGTTAAGTGCAACGAGGTAATTAAGGACGGCGATGGCAATATACTTGAGATCAGATGTACTGCCGATCTTGAGACGAGAAACGGTATGCCCACCGATGGCAGAAAGGTGAAGGGAACTATTCACTGGCTTTCCGAGAAGTATGCCGAGGATACCACCGTTATGCTTTACGACTTCCTCTTTGATATTGAGAACACCGCCGACATTCCCGAGGACAAGACCTATGACGATTATCTCAACAAGGCCTCTGTCACAAGAATTGAGAACGCCAAGATTGAACCTGCGCTTGCAGCTGCCGAGGCCGGTGAGAGATTCCAGTTCGTAAGATGCGGTTACTTTGTTAAGGATACCAAGAATCCCAACACCTTCAATCGTATCGTAGGTCTTAAGGATTCCTTCCCCAAGACACAGAAATAATGAATAATAAAACAATAATGGACAGGGTGCTTTTCGCCCTGTCCGTTCCTAAATGCGTATGCTGCAAAAAGAGGCTTGACTACGGTCAGAGGGCAATCTGCCCTGAATGTTCTTTGGGATTTGACGATTTAGTCACTCGCAACTGTTCAAGATGCGCAAAGAGGCTCTATGAGTGTGATTGCTCAAACGATTTTCTGAGAGCCCATTTTGTTAAAAGGGTCATAAAGTGCTTCAGATATATTGACAGAGGTACTCAAAATCCCGGCAACTCGCTCATATACAGTCTGAAGCAGGACAACCGAGGGGATGTGCTTGATGTGGCATCGGATATGCTCTCCGAGGCAATACGGAACTCAATCAAGGATGCCGAAAGCTACATATTTACAAATATCCCCCGTCGCAGAGATGCTATTGTAGAGCACGGTATTGATCACTCAGAGCTGCTTGCAAAGGAAGTAGCAAGAAAGCTTGGAGCAGATTATATGAGGCTACTGAAATCAAACTCCAGGAAGCCGCAGAAGTCTCTTGAGCGGGATGAGAGGATGAAGAACGCCGATTTTTCTCTCATTAAAGAGCCCGACCTTACGGGAAAGTGTATTATTGTGGTTGACGATGTAATAACCACAGGCGCATCTGTAAGCGTTGCGGCGTCACTGATACGCTCGCTTGGAGCACGGAATATTACCGCCGCCTGTCTTGCAATTGCATACAAGGACTCATAAAAAAGCACCCATCAGGGTGCTTTTTTTACATATATTTTGAAATAAAGTCTTTGATTCTTCCTTGATACAGCTCAGTCTGCTTATACATTCCGTTGCCGTGATTGCAGCCCGGGAGAATGATAATCTCGGTATCGGCGGGATTCTTGTCCGAAAGCTGGCTGAAGTACTCGTCAAGGCCCTCCATACTGCCCGCAGAGAGCAGAATGGGGTATTTACAGCTTGGAATTGTCCTGTTTATATTATACTCAGAGGGGTCAATTCCAGTCTTTTTTCTAAAATCGGAGATAGCTGCCTTGCCAACCGATTTGCCAAGCGGACCGAAAATATCCTTTGATACTCTTGTGTAGAAATAATCAAGGCCCTGGCTTGGTGCATCCGCAATAATGCATCTTACACCCGTCATATCAAGGCTTGACATACAAAGGCCTATGCCGCCGCCCATACTGAGACCGTGAAGCAGTATTTTGCCGTTGGGTGTCAGCTCGTTAACCTTACCGATCCATCCGAGCATATCATCGGATTCAAGAACGCCAAAGGTAATTCTATCACCCTCACTGGGGCCGTGAGCGCGCTGATATGGAATAAGTACGTTAAAGCCAAGAGAGTGATAAAACAGACCGGGAAAAGCCCATTCACGCTCGGCGTGACTGCCAAAGCCGTGGATACAGATAACAGTTTTATCAGAGGTGCAATCGGCAGGGTAGTATATAGCGGAAAGCTTGTATCCCTCCTTGCTCGTTACGGTCTCTATGCTGTGTGGGAGCTGTTGTATTTTGGCGAGAGAATCGTGTACGGTCTTGATCGTATTGTACCAGGAGTCCTCGGGGCCGACCATCTTATAAGCCTTTGAAATATCCGGCCGCGAGAGGAGCTTGCCAAACACAATTTTAGCTAAAAGTGATGAAATCATAATTCTGCCTTAATATATCAGTTCTTTTTAAGTTCTGCAAGAATTTGCTTTAAGAGATCCTCGGTGGTGGGATTTGCCTCACGCTCAAGTCTTGCGGCCTCCTCGGCGGCAGCCTTCTCAGCCTCTGCCTTTTCAGCAGCAGCCCTTTCCTTTTCGTCAAGGTAAGCCTGAACTGCCTTCTTGTCACGAAGCTTTATGCCGCGGGATTTGAGGATCTTCTTGTCCTCTTTTGTGAGATCGTTTTTCTTCATATGCTCGTCAATATCCTTCTGCATATCGCGGAGCTTGTTCATCAGCTTAACGATGGAGAAGAGCACAAGTGCTACAAGGAAGAAGTTGATTACGGCATTGATAAACGAGCCCCAATCAATGTAGATAGAGTTTGCAAGGTCAACGGCGCCTGTGGCATCTGTTGCCTCCTTGAGCATAGTAACAACGCCGCTCAGAGCGTCAGCACCCATAATAAGAGCAAGTATCCAGTTAATGACAGGCTTGAGAATGAAGTTGCTCATCCCGTTCACAACCGCGGTAAAGGAGCTACCAACGATAACACCGACAGCCATATCAACCACGTTGCCGCGCATTATAAACTTTTTGAACTCATCAAAAAACTTTTTCATTTTGTCCTCCATAAAGAAACAATAATTTTGTATAGTAATACAATTTACGATTTATTATATCATAAAGGGACATTAATGTCAATCAATTGTTCGGGCGTAAAGTGTGTAAAGTATATAGAAAAAAGAAAAAAATATTAAAAAACATCTTGACTTTTCTTTACATCTCTGCTATAATATAGGAGTCGCGTGGAGAGATGGCCGAGTTGGTCTAAGGCGCACGACTGGAAATCGTGTATACCCTAACCGGTATCAAGGGTTCGAATCCCTTTCTCTCCGCCAGAAAAAGACTCAGGATTGGATACAATTCTGAGTCTTTTTCAGTTAAATCCGCCTGCGTCGGAATAAATCCACTTCGTGGATGAAATCGCTACGCGATGAAATCTGCCTTACGGCAGGTTAGGATGGCGGATTTGATTTCATCTGAAGCCGTAGGCGAAGATTTCATCCAAACTCGTTTGGATTTCATCCTGCAAAGCAGGATTTCATTATTGCTTTTCTTTCGGATTTGTGCTATACTTAATTTGAGGTGATAATTATGGAAGAAAACAAACTTGCAGACTTATCTATGGATTTTGCAGTAAGCATTTTGAAAGTGACTGACGGCATTAAGGGGCATTACTCCCTTATAAATCAGTTGGAGCGTAGTGCGACATCTATTGGTGCTAATATTCGCGAAGCAAAATATGCTCATAGCAAAGCTGACTTTATTTCTAAATTGCAGATTGCTTTAAAAGAGTGCTATGAAACAGAATATTGGCTTGAACTTATGCAAAAATCCGAGATTTTCACTGATGATGGTGTGAAAACTCTTTTACACGATTGCGGTGTAATAAGACGAATGTTGATTTCTTCTATTAACACAACAAAACTTGGAGGCAAGGTAAATGGATAATACTTTTGTGCTTGAGGGCAAAAACTTTAAATTATCATTGACTTTTCAAGTGTTTGAATCTGATATTGCTTATCCAACAAATACTATCATTTCGGTTTTTGTTTTGAGTGAGGGATTTTCTGCATCTACATCAATGGATGTTGACATAAAAGAACTTTCAGAATTCTGTAACGAGTTGAATAAATTGTATTCCACATTAAAAGGAAGTACAAAAATATTAGAGCCGTTTGGCAATAAACAAAGTATTTGTTTTAGCGGTGATGGATTAGGACATATACACATTTCAGGAACACTTGATTCCAATGGCGCAGATGGTCTTTGGCAAGAATTAAAATTTGAAAACTCCATTGATCAAACATATTTTCCAAAGTTTATCACAGAACTGACAGCATACGTTAAGCAGTTTTGTTAAATATGGGTTCACCCATTCGTTAATTTTGAACCCATTTTTTTGCAAAAAAAGTGAACCCATTTTGCAAAATGAACCCATCAGGATTTTGTATCTTTTTCGTAGCCCTTTCGCAAAAAACACCCCAAAAGTTTTTTTATATATGTTATTTTTTACAGATATAAATTATTAGCTTTTGCCCTTGACAAACAGGTATATTTTGAATATAATAGATTAGAAACTTATTTGATTGGAGATTTATCAAAAATATGAGCCTTAAGGTCCTTAAGTTCGGCGGTAGCTCGCTGGCTGATGCAGAGCACTTCAGACAGGTTGCCGAAATAATCAAAAGTGATCCCACAAGACGATATATAGTTGCTTCTGCGCCCGGAAAGAGGCAGGGAAGCGATACGAAGGTTACAGACCTTCTCTACAAGTGTTACACGCTTGCAAGCAACGAGGAGGACGTAACAAAGGTATTTGAGCAGATAAAGCAGAGATACATTGATATTATTAAGGATCTCGGCATTGATCTTGACCTCAGCGAGAGATTTGAGAGGATACGTCAGTCGCTGCTTCATAACACGGGTAGAGATTATATAGCATCCAGAGGCGAGTACCTCAATGCAATGATCCTGGCAAAATATCTCGGCTTTGACTTTATAGATGCAAAGAAGGTTATCTTCTTTAACGAGGACGGTAGCTTTAACGCAGAGAAGACCAACGATGTGATGAGGGAAGCGCTTTCTACCGTTGAATATGCCGTTATCCCCGGCTTCTACGGCTCTATGCCTAACGGAACTATAAAAACCTTCTCCCGTGGCGGATCGGATGTTACAGGCTCCATTGTTGCCCGCGCAGCATCTGCTACGCTTTACGAGAACTGGACTGACGTTTCGGGCTTTTTGATGGCAGATCCAAGGATTATTGATAATCCTAAGCCTATCAAGAATATTACATATAAGGAGCTGCGTGAGCTTTCTTATATGGGCGCGACCGTGCTTCACGAGGACGCAATTTTCCCTGTGAGATACTCCAAGATCCCGATAAATATCAGAAACACCAATCGCCCCGAGGACAAGGGTACATTTATTTTGCCTGAGACCGACGATATAGGTGAGTATACTATTACAGGTATCGCAGGCAGAACAGGCTTCTCCAGTGTTACTATTGAGAAGGCGATGATGAACAGCGAGCTGGGTCTTGGCCGTAAGGTGCTCCAGGTGCTTGAGGATAACGAGATATCCTTTGAGCATTTTCCCTCCGGTATTGATACTATGACCGTTATCGTTAATACAAAGGCTCTGGCTGCGAAGCGCGCAGATGTTCTTGCGGGAATATGCAAGAATATCAACCCTGAAAACGTCTTTGTAGAAGAGAATATGGCTCTGCTTGCGGTCGTCGGACGTGGAATGATCAAGGCAAAGGGAACTGCTGCGCGTATTTTCACAGCACTTGCAAAGTCTAATGTAAACGTAAGAATGATTGACCAGGGCTCAAGCGAGCTTAACATTATCATAGGCGTTGATGCAAACGACTATATTACAGCGCTGAAGGCAATATATAATGAGTTTGTAAAATAAATTAAAGCACGGTAGGGAACTACCGTGCTTTTTCATAAATGGACAGGGAACAGAGAGTGGCAGAGCGGGGAATACTTCCCTTCAAAAAGTAATAATAGGGAATAGTGAAAGTTAAATAAGCAACAGAAAAAATAGGGAACTCTTCCCTGAGATTTGTCGCAGAAGGAAAAGGCCTTCCCTAAAAAAGAAATGCTACCCCACAAGAATAGAAAATGATACACAAAAAAGAGAAAGGAAGAGATTACAAAATAGAGCATCACTCCCCCGAAAAAGGTGAAAAAGCAAAGAGGGCAGAAAAACCTAAAAATGCCTCAAAATCCCCCTGACTCCCCCGCGCACCCCGATAATGGCTTATAGGGAAATATACATACAATTATACAAAAGGCATATTTTGTATAATACAGGGAACAGAAAAAGGCTGAAAAGGGGTAAATATAGGGGTTTTCATTGTTTTTTTAAGATTTCAATATTATCTTTGTATACGGCATTAATTGTGTATGTTATTAAATACTGATTCCAGGCTTTATTTCTGCTTCTAATTATATGGTGATTTCAGTCATTATGTCTGTATTTAATTAGGTACTGATTTCAGGCATTATTGCTGCATCTCATTAAGTACTGATTTTCGGTATTATCGGCATGTCTGATCTTGCAGGCTTTTATGCATTAATTGTTGTTCTGATATCTATGCATAGCAAAATCGTTATTCCTGATTTTTTTGAGGTTTTAATACACATATATTTGTCCGTATATCAGGTATTCCTTTAGTAAGTACATAAGAATATCATTAAATTGCGCAAAGCACTTGAAAAAGCGTAAAAACCATAGTATAATAAACTAAGAAAATATCAAATAAAAATGGGGTAGGGTACTTCCCTGTTTTTCCCTGCTCTTTATAGCTTTTTTTTGGTTTGTGACCTTGACAGATACTTTTTTCTGGTTGCCTCGCCACCTCTGAGATGTCTTTCTGACTTATTTCGCTCTAAAACCAGCTTTACCGAGCGATAAAGACCGGGGTTTATGTATTTTAGCTTGGTTGTAAGATCCTTATGTACCGTGCTTTTACTTATTCCAAAGCGATGCGCGGCTGCTCTTACTGTATCACCGGTTTCTATTACGTATTCGGCAATCAGCTCTGAGCGTTCTCTCCTGAGGGCGTCTATCATATTATCCTCCCAATAACTATCATTAATTAATTATATGAAAGCGATAACAGAATAATGCAAAAAGAAGAACTAAAGTTTCGTGATTCGTTAATATTTGAAGGTATGACATCTATAAGAGCTATCATACGCGGAATAGATGCCGGTATTAATGACAGAAGAATAAATAAAATACTTTTTGATGCTTCCAGAATGAAGAAAATATCAAAAGAGATAGGATATCTTAAGGCAGTTTCCTCAAAATACGGTTTTGAGGTTGTAGAGAGCAGTGGAGAAGAGCTTGAGTCTATAACTCTCGGAAACAGCCACGGAGGTATAGTTGCCCTGACCTCTGCGAGAACTCTTCCCTCCCTTGATTCTACCTCTACGATACTTCCCTGCGGCTTTTATGTAATGATTGAAGGCATTGAGGATCCTTATAATTTTGGTTATTCCTTGCGCTCTCTATATGCTATGGGCTGCTCGGGCGTAATTCTTACCGAGAGAAACTGGATGAGTGCTGCCGGAGTCGTTGCGCGCAGCTCTGCTGGTGCCTCTGAGATGTTTGAGATGTATAAGGCATCGCCCCGGGATTGTATATCTATATTCAAGGAAAAGGGATACAGGATTGTATGTGCCGATGAGAATACAGATAACATACTTGGAAAATGCGAGCTTAAGTTGCCTCTATTGCTTATCGTGGGAGGAGAAAAGCGCGGTATATCAAAATCTGTTTTGGATGAAGCCGATATGCTGGTAAAGATTGATTACGCCAGAGAGTTCCGCGCATCGCTCTCTGCTGCATCTGCTACAACAATGTTTGCATATGAGATAGCAAGACAGAACTTTTGATTGAAAAACACAATAGTTAAGCCACCCTGTAAAAAGGGTGGCTATTTTTATCTCGTGCAGCCGCAGCCGCCGGGCTTTGTATCTGTGTGAGTATTGGGAGCGCATCCTGTGCCTCTGAACTGAGAGGTGGGGAATGCGATGGTTCTGAACAACGAGCAGGGATTCTCATTATTGGTTGCAGAGTCACACTCCTTATCGGGTACGCTGTAATCGGTTGCGTGGACAAGAAGCTGAGCAGGACGCTCAATTCTGATTACAGAGAAAATACCGAAGGATACAAGGAGTCTTGGGCCTGTGGGATTAAGGATAAGCTCCTCACCAAAGCAGGTGCGGATATCCTCGGGCAGATCAGGATAGTCTGTGCCGCCACAGGGACAGGGACAATTGCAATCCGACACTCTGGTGCCAAGAACAATGGGCTCAACCGTCTCAACCACAGCCACAGGATCGTTTGTGCCTATATTTGCAGTATCGCAAAGGCCGCAGAAGTTTGCGCCCGGAGTTGAGGTAAAGGTGACCGCCCTACCCTCTCCTCCGTAAAGAATGACATCCTTGTCAAGGGCTGCAAGTCCCCTGAACGACTGACTTCTGCCTACGCCAACGCAGGCCTCAAACTCTACTTCAATGTAATAGCGGATCTTGATCTGATAAAAACCGCAGTTAAAAGGAACCTCGTCTACTCCGATATACGCCCACAAGAGTCTTGCGGTACGTGTTCTCACATTGCTGGAGTTTGCGATCAATTCTTCTCCCTGAGCGGTGAGATATACTCTCGTATCCTCATAACAGTCCCTGTCACGACAGCTGTCAAGGACTCTCTTAGTGTCAATGCAAACCGTTCCGTTGCCGAGTGTCTGATTGGTATTCTGACAGCCGGCCGTATAGGTTGCGTTTCTGTTGTCTTGCATTGTTTTACCGTTCCTTATGCAAAAATTAGAATTATAATTCAAGGAGCAGCGTTGTTCTGCGCCTCGCTACTATTTTATGTATAAGGCTGATTTATGGTGAAAAAAGAAAAAATCCCACGGATATTCTCCGTGGGATGAAAAAGCTATTAAATTAGCAGTATGCCTTGATAGTATCGGGGCAGTCCTCAACCGCGATGGAAGAGGTCATAACAAGGTTAACCTCGGATGTGATCTTATCAAGCTTGGCAAGCATACCCTCAAAGGCTGCAACATCGTTGCCAACGATCTTAAGAGCGGAGTCAACAAAGATATCGGTGATATCAGAGTTGGATGCAAGAATACCTGCGATAAAGCCGTAGAGAGCCTCTGCGTCGCAAACAGAATAAGCGTCGGTATCAATAAGTCTTGCTCTATATGTAATGTCGTGAATGAGCTTATCGCCCTTCTCAATACAAACTACATTTCCCTTGGATTCGGTAACAGCGTTGTTAACCATCTCAATAAGAGTCTTAGTTTTTCCGGAGCCCTTGCCGCCGATGAATAATTTTATCATTTTGAAAATCCTCCTATATTTTGAGATTTGTATATCTCTCTGTATACATTTTACACTAATTTGCATTAAAATGCAATAGTAAAATTATATTTTTATTATATGTTCTATTATTTTGTATAAAATATACAAGCGCGTATGTGCATAATTAACTGTAAATGCGTGCTTCAAGCTCAGATTTCATATCCTCATAGCCGGGTTTGCCAAGGAGAGCAAACATATTCTTCTTATATGCTTCAACTCCGGGCTGGTTGAAGGGGTTAACACCCAGGATATAGCCGGAAACGCCGCAAGCAAACTCAAAGAAATACATAAGGTATCCAAGAGAGGCGGGAGTTCTGTCTGCTACCTCAAGGAGAATGTTGGGCACTCCACCGTCATTGTGAGCTACGATAGTGGCAGTCTGGGCAGCCTTGTTTACAGAATCAAGCTGTCTGCCTGCTATAAAGTTAAGTCCGTCAACATTGGCGGGATCGTTCGGAATAACAAACTCTGCACCGGGATTTTCAATGCTGATTACGGTCTCAAAGAGATTTCTCTGACCGTCCTGGATATACTGACCCATAGAGTGAAGGTCGGTGGAGAATACAACCGATGCGGGGAAAATACCCTTCTTATCCTTGCCCTCGCTCTCGCCGTAAAGCTGCTTCCACCACTCGTTGAGCATAAGCATATAGGGCTCATAGCCAACAAGTATCTCTGTGCTCTTGCCCTTGCCGAGAAGGATGTTACGGAGCATAGCATACTTTACAGCATCGTTATCAAAGCTCTCAAACTGCTTCATTGCAGTATGAGCTCCCTGCATAAGGGCATCAATATCAATATCGGCGCAGGCGATAGGAAGAAGACCCACGGCGGTAAGCACGGAGAATCTGCCGCCTACGTCGTCAGGAACAACAAAGGTCTCATAGCCCGCCTTATCGGAGAACTGCTTGAGAGTTCCGCGCGCCTTGTCGGTGGTGACAAAGATCCTGTCCTTTGCGCCCTCCTCACCGTACTTCTCAACAAGCAGAGACTTGAATACTCTGAATGCAATAGCAGGCTCGGTGGTTGTACCCGACTTGGAGATAACATTTACTGCAATATCCTTACCCTCGCAGATGGAGAGAAGCTCGGTAAGAGCTGTGGGAGAGATATTGTTACCTGCGAAATAGATATCGGGGGTATCCTTCTTCATATTGTTATAAAGAGGCGATTTTACGAAGTCGATCACGGCGCGCGCACCGAGGTAAGAGCCGCCGATACCGATAACGACGAGAATATCGCAAGACCTTTTGATCTTCTCTGCCGCCTTCTCGATGCGAGAGAACTCTTCCTTATCATAGTTTACGGGAAGA
>JAZSIK010000066.1:0-15345 GCA_045533775.1 Eubacteriales bacterium | reverse complement strand
GCTAGCCTTGTGCTATAATATATAATGTTGAATTATTATTTTTTAAGACCGACAGGTGCTTTGAAAGGGTGTGATAAAATGTACAAAGAAGGCTTTGATAACGATAAATATCTGAAGCTGCAGTCGCAGAAGATAAAGGAGCGTATCTCGCTTTTCGGAGAGAGGCTTTATCTTGAGTTTGGAGGCAAGATTTTCGACGACTTCCACGCCTCGCGTGTGCTTCCGGGCTTTGCCCCCGACAGTAAGATTAAAATGCTGATCGAGCTTCGTGACGAGGCGGAGATTATAATTTCCATAAACACCGAGGATATTGAGAAAAACAAGGTCAGAGGCGATCTTGGCATCACATATGATCACGATGTTTTAAGGCACATTGATGCCTTCCGAGGCTATGGGCTTTTTGTCAGCGCGGTAGTAATGACCAGATATACCGCAAGTCCGGCTGCCGAGGCATTTAAGAAAAAGCTGGAGAATCTCGGCCTGCGCGTGTATAAGCACTATGATATAGCAGGCTATCCCCATAACATTCCTCTTATTCTGTCTGAGGGTGGCTTTGGAAAAAATGAATATGTTGAGACGACCCGTTCTATCGTTGTTGTGACAGCCCCCGGTCCCGGCTCGGGAAAGATGGCTACATGTCTGTCACAGATCTATCACGAGAGTAAGATGGGACGCAAGTCGGGATATGCAAAGTTTGAGACATTCCCCGTGTGGAATCTTCCTCTTGGCCATCCGGTAAACCTTGCTTATGAGGCCGCAACTGCCGATTTGGCTGACGTGAACCTGATAGATCACTTTCACCTTGAGGCCTACGGTAGCCTTGCTGTAAACTATAACAGGGATGTTGAGGTGTTCCCCGTATTGAAGGCTATGCTTAAGGGTATTCTCGGTGAGTGCCCATATAAGTCGCCTACCGATATGGGCGTAAATATGGCAGGGCATTGCATTTATGACGACGATGCTGTCTGCGATGCTGCAAGGCAGGAGATTATCAGAAGATATTACAGCGCTCTCTGCGATAGGAGAAAGGGCAATAGCAACGATAACGAAATTGACAAGCTGGAGCTGCTTATGCAGAAGGTTTCTGCCGATGTGCATAAAGACAGAAGGTGCGTTGATGCCGCGCTTCGTAAAGCGGAGGAAACATCCGCCCCTGCCGTTGCCATAGAGCTTGATGACGGCAGAGTGGTAACGGGTAAGACCAGCTCACTTCTTGGAGCATCCAGCGCAGCCTTGCTTAATGCTATTAAGGCGGTAGCGGGTATTCCGGACGGAATAGATGTTATTTCCCCCGAGGTCATTGAGCCTATACACAAGCTTAAGATTGATTATCTCGGTCATCATAACCCCAGATTGCATACCGATGAGATACTTGTTGCTCTGTCGGTCTCTGCAGTAAATAATCCTTGTGCCAAGATGGCGTTTGAGGCAATTCCTCGCCTTAAATATGCTGAGGTACACTCTACCGTTATTCTCTCGCAGATAGATGCCTCTACCTTCAGAAAGCTGGGTATGAATCTCTCCTGTGAGCCCAATTATCAGACTAAAAAACTATTTCATCGTTGATGAGAAAGGATAGCAAATATGCCACAAAATACATTTAATGTAAACGACGGTATACTTTTTCTCCTGGTTGGAGTGATTATTGCCGCCGTTCTCGGTCAGTCTATCTACTTCCTTGTTAAGTCGGTAAGACGAGCAAAAGCTACCAATATGGATATGACAAAAATCAAGAAAACTATCATCACTGCAGCACTCTTTACCGTTGCTCCTGCGGTTTCCATAGTTGTCACCGTTGTCACCCTTTCCAAGTCGCTTGGCCTCGCGCTCCCCTGGCTTCGTCTTTCCGTAGTCGGCTCGCTCTCCTATGAGGCGATCGCCGCTGCAAACGCTGCCAGCGGTATGGGTACCACCCTTGCTGAGCTTACAGGCAATATGACTGCATCTCAGTTTGTAACTATCATTATGGTTATGACCATATCCATTATGGTAGGTATCTGGCTCGTACCCGTAGTAGCAAAGAAGTATCAGTCGGGCCTTGTTAAGTTTGAAAACAAGGATAAGAAGTGGAGTGACATTCTTCAGAACTCTCTTTTTATCGGTATGATCTCCGCCTTTGTGGGCTTCGTATTTTGCGATGTAAGCCGTCTTTGGGATGAGGGGGCAAGAGTCGTTACATCCACCAACAATCTGACAGGCGAGCAGGTGACCACCACACTTAGCGCTACATCCGGCCTTGTTCCTGTTATCGTAATGGCTGTCAGCGCGCTTTCTATGTGCATCTGCGGTCTGCTTATCAATAAGCTGAAGTGGAAATGGCTTAATGACTATGCTCTTCCTATCTGTATGATTCTGGGCATGGCAGTTGCTATTCCCGTAACCGCGTGGCTCGGTTAATGGAGGTGAAAGTGATGAAAGAAAAGAAAACTATGACATATATGGACACCGTTCATCGCGACGGTACGATATGGAATATCGCTATGATGATACTCCTCCTCCTGTTCCCCATAGCCGTTTGGATCATCTACGGTGAGGGTCCCGATTGGGAGGCTCTCGGACTTGGTCTCGTTGCAACTGCTCCTATGTATTGGGCTGTCGGAATCGTTGAGGTTATAACCTTCATTCCTATGCTTGGTGCGGGCGGCTCCTACCTTTCCTTCGTAACAGGTAATATCTCAAACCTTAAGCTCCCCTGTGCTATAAACGCACTTGAGAACGCAGGCGTTGACTCAAAGAGCGAGGAGGGCGAGCTTATTTCTACTATTGCAATAGCCGTTTCCTCTATCGTAACTACCGTGATCGTTGCGCTCGGCGTGCTGCTTATAGTCGTTACTCCTCTTGATCAAGTGCTTCAGAATCCTGTTCTTGACCCCGCCTTTGCTCAGATGCTCCCCGCGCTCTTCGGTGCGCTAGGCGTAGCTCTTATTTCTAAGAATTGGAAGATCGCGATCGCTCCCATCATCCTTATGCTTGCGCTCTTCGTATTCATTCCCGCTCTTAATGCCGGTATGGTTGGTATTATGGTACCTGTAGGCGTGCTCTTCACCATCGGCTTCTCCCGTATACTTTATAAGAAGGGAGTAATTTAATATGTGGTTTATTCCCATTGCCATTGTTTTGGTTGTTTTTCTCGCGGTTATCTTTATTCGCGCAGCACTCTTCCGTCCTAAGAATGAGGAGCGCGCTCCTGTTGCGGATGTTCAGGTAAATGCTGAGAAGGCTACCCACGATCTTGCAGAGCTTATTAAGTGCAAGACCATTTCACACAGAGATGCATCTCTTGATGATGTGGCAGAGTTTGATAAGTTTGAGAAGCTTCTGCCCACTCTTTTCCCCGGAGTCTTTGCTACATGTGAGTTTCAGAAGGTTTCTGACCGCTCTCTGCTTTTCAGATGGCGCGGCAAGAGTGATAAGGATCCCACCGTTCTTATGTCCCATTACGATGTTGTAAGCGTTGAGGAGGCAGATTGGGCAAAACCCGCATTTGAGGGTATTCTTGAGAACGGCTTCCTTTGGGGACGCGGCACTCTGGATACCAAGGGAACTCTCAACGGTGTTCTCCAGGCTGCCGAGGCTCTTATTGCAGAGGGATTTGTACCCGAGAGGGATATTTACTTTGCCTTCGGCGGTAACGAGGAGGTAAACGGTGACGGCTCAAAGCTTATTGTTGATCATTTCCGTAAGCTTGGCATTACCCCCGGCCTTGTTCTTGACGAGGGCGGTGCAGTTTGTGAAAAGGTTTTTCCGGGCGTTAAGAAGCCCATTGCTCTTATCGGTACCGGCGAGAAGGGACAGCTTAATATTCTCTATACGGTAAAGGGCGGTGGAGGTCATTCTTCAGCACCCCTTGCTAACGGACCCGTTGCCAGACTTTCCAAGGCCTGTCTTAGTGTAGAGAAATCCTCCTTCAAGTACACCCTCAGCCAGCCCGCCGCCGAGCTTTTTGATACCGCCGGCAGATATTCAACCTTCCTTTATAGGCTTATCTTTGCTAACCAGTGGTGCTTTGGCCCCGTTCTCGGCCTTTACGCCAAGCTTTCGGGCGGCGAGTTCAATGCTCTCGTCCGTACCACCGCTGCATTCACACAGATGAGCGGATCTAAGGGACAGAACGTTATCCCGGCACACGCAACTATGGTTTCCAATCACCGTATTATCCCGGGAGAGAATGTTGAGTCTGTTGTTGCTCACGTTACCAAGGCGGTTAATGATGATAAGGTGGAGATCAGCGTTATAAACGGCATTAATCCCTCTGTCATCTCTAGAACCGATTGTGAGGCATATGATCGCCTTCGCGATGCGGTTGCTGACACCTGGCAGGACGCCATCGTTTCTCCCTACCTTATGGTAGCGGGCTCTGACTCCCGTCATTGGGGTGCCATTTCCGACAAGGTTTATCGCTTCTCTGCGATGGCTCTTTCTAAGGAAGAGCGCGGCAGCATCCACGGCAACAACGAGCGTATCCCTGTTGAAACAATCGCCAGAACAGTTGAGTTCTATATAAGACTAATAAGGAAATCATAAAATAACAAAAAGCGTTTCCGCGAGGAAACGCTTTTTTATATAACAACGCTATTTTGTCAGCTCGTAAAATGCTACGGCACCGGCAGCAGCCACGTTCAGCGAGTCAACTCCGTGCCTCATAGGTATTTTTACCGTGTAGTCACAGCTTGCGATAGTTTGCTTTGAGAGACCGTCACCCTCAGTGCCGAGAATTATAGCCAATTTTTCCTCAGCCTTGAGATCGGGATTGTCAATGCTTACCGATTTATCCGTCAGCGCCATTGCCACCGTCTTGAAGCCGAGATCTTTTAATTGCTTAAGTCCATTTTCGGGCCAGTCTGCGGGAGTCTCTCCGATCTTTGTCCAAGGAACGAGGAAAACCGTTCCCATGCTCACTCTGACCGCCCTGCGACACAGGGGATCGCAGCAGGTCGGTGTCACCAACACTGCGTCAATTCCAAGAGCCGCCGCCGAGCGAAACAGCGCACCGATATTGGTAGAATCTGCTACCGCCTCCAGTACCGCAATACGCCTTGCATTCTTCAACAGCTCACCAACAGAGGGCAGGGCAGGGCGTCTCATAGCGCACAGAGCGCCGCGCGTCAGCTCAAATCCTGTCATTCTGGCAAGCAGATCGCGACTGGCGGTATATACGGGAATATCACCGCACTTTTCTATAATTTTATCAACCGCCCCACCGAGCAGCCTTTCATCTGTCAGTATAGAAACAGGCTCACAGCCACCCTGCATCGCCACTTCAATTACCGTGGGGCTCTCTGCGATAAATATGCCCTTTTCGGGCTCAAGCTTATTTCTCAGCTGTGCTCCTGTCAGCCTGACATACACATCAAGGGCAGGATCGCTGAAATCTGTTATGTGAATAATATTTGCCATATAGTCTCCGGTTTGTTATTTTATGCGGGAAATCAAAAACATCGGCGCCTCGCCAATGATAATTTCTTCGGTTACATCGGTTATATCGTACCCATTTTTATCAAAGTCCGTCAGCATAGCATCCTTTGTATCATAAACGATCTCTTTGCCATACCAGGGCTTGCTTGACTGGGGAGTTAATTCAAGATAGACGGTTTTTCCGTCGGCATCAAAGCTGAGTATTGTGTGTACGCTGCCTTTTTCTCTGTGACAGATAAGCCATATCCTACCTTCAACCGAAATGTCACGGAGCATCTCCTTCATCAGCATGCAGGCGTCAATACAGGTCCCGATTTTTTCTCTTTTAGTGTCCTCTGTTCTCTGAACGCGATAGATTGTTATTGACTGCTTGAAATATTCCTTGTCAAAGCCCAGGCTGACATTTGGCTTATACTTTATGCCACTAATATAGAAGCCGTATTCGTAGTCACGCATAAAAAGCTCCGAGCGCAGATAGTCGCATATTTTTGTGATAGTCATAACAGCCTCCTTTTTCCTTTTTGAAAATTATATCATAAACCTACATTTTTGTCAACAAAATAAGACACCCTCTTACGAGAGTGCCTTTTGGCCTACCCGATAGGATTTGAACCTACGGCCTCAAGAGTCGGAGTCTTGCGCGCTATCCAGCTGTGCCACGGGTAGTAATTAATAAAGTTTATTCATTTGCTTTTCTTGTGATGTTTCGGTTAGCGCGCGCTATCCAGCTTTCCTCTTGAAACATAGTCGCATATTTCGGTTCGGTACACTCACCTCACTCTGCTCCTTGTTTCTGCGCATTCGCTACGACAAAAACAGTTATTAACTGTTTTCGTCTGCTCACCACAGGTAGTTATTGTTTTGTTTCAGAGTTTGCCGCTCATAATTTCAGCATACATATTCTATCATTTTTATCTATTCTTGTCAATACAAAAAGCCTAAATCTTTATTTTGCTTGCAAAAATAAAGATTGTGTGTTATAATACTTTTGTCTAATATTTTCGTTTTTTGTCAAAAGGAGACATTATGAATATTCTCGTCATCAACGGTAGCCCCAAGGGTAAATACAGTATCACGCTTCAGACGGTGCATTATCTTGAAAGAAGATTTCCGGATCACAGCTTTGCAGTTCTCAACGCGGGACAGACCATCCGCGCCATTGAGAAGGATTTTAGCAAATCCCGTGAGCTTCTGCTCGGCGCAGACGCTATTCTTTTCTCATATCCCGTATATACCTTTATTGCCCCCTGTCAGCTTCACCGCTTTATAGAGCTTATCAAGGCAGATGGAGTTGATCTCAGCGGCAAGCTTGCTACACAGATCACCACCTCAAAGCATTTTTACGATGTCACCGCTCACAAGTATATAGAGGACAACTGCCACGATCTCGGCTTGAAATATGTGAAGGGGCTGTCAGCCGATATGGACGACCTGCTTACAGAGGAGGGCAGGGAGGTAGCAGAGAAGTTCTTTGCTCACTTCCTCTGGTGCTGCGAGAACTCTATCTTTGAGTCTGCTCCCGAGAAGCACTCTGCATATATTCAGAAGCCTGCCACAGCTGCTCCCAAGAGCGAAAAGGTGGGACGTGATGTAGTAATTCTTACTGACAACACAGATGAAAGCTCTAATCTTGCCCATATGATTGACCGCTTCCGTGCTGTTTTGCCCTATGAGAGCCGCGTTATCAACATAGCTGAATATCCCTTCAGCGGCGGTTGCCTTGGTTGCTTTAACTGTGCCGTATCGGCAAAGTGCGTTTATAAGGATGGCTTTGATGAGTTTCTCAGAAACAATATTCAGAAGGCTGATTCTATAATCTACGCCTTTACCGTCAGAGATCATTCTATGGGTAGCCGATTTAAGATGTATGATGACCGAAACTTCTGTAACGGACATCGCACCGTAACCATCGGTATGCCTGTGGGATATCTTGTATCGGGTGAGCTTTCGGCTGAGGAAAATCTGCGCAATATTATTGAGGCGCGTGCCGAGGTAGGACACAACTTCCTCGCAGGCGTTGCCACCGACGAGCGCGATCCCGACCGCGAGATTGACAACCTGGCAAAGAGCATTGACTACGCCTTGAAGAATAAATATGTACCCACGCAGAACTTCTGGGGTATCGGCGGTATGAAGATATTCCGCGACCTTATTTACAAAATGCAGGGAATGATGCGCGCCGACCATAAGTTCTATAAGAAGGCCGGCTTCTATAAGGATTTCCCCCAGCGCGACAAGGGCACAATAGTGAAGATGTATCTTGTAGGCTCGCTGCTTGCCAATGAAAAGATCCGAGCGAAAATGGGCAACAAGATGAACGACGGTATGCTTATGCCATACAAAAAGCTTTTTGAGAATTTAGACAAAAAACAAGCAAAATCAAAATAATAACAGAAAAACCGCGGCAGAGATGCCGCGGCTTTCTTTTTAGTAATATATCCAATTGAGTGGAATCAGAAACGTATACGGTGCTGTGAAGATCGCAAGATTCAGTGCCATTCTGAGCCTCGTTCCTTTTTCATAGCTCTTAAAGCTTATGGCGTAGTTAAAAATGAAGATGAATATCGCCGCCACAAGCAAAGCGGGTATGGTGAGGAACAGCTCGTCTCCACGTATATCAAGCCTGAAGAAGTACATAGCTCCTAAAATACACAGAGCACCAATAATATCGGCGACAAAGCCGAATATCCATACCTTCAGTATGCTTTTCTTATACAGCGTCTTTTTGTCTGCAATTCTCATAGCCCGCATGGAGATAAGTATTACGATACTGTCAACGACAAAGTTGATAGGCAGAGCCAGTATCCACGCCGTTGGCATCAGCAGAATCATCCATATAGGGAAGAATATGTTATAAAGCCTTGTTTCTTTATTTTTCATTTTTCTCTCCTGTTCATATACTCCGTGAGCGCTATCCATTCGCGATAGTACGCTCCGTAGCGCATCTCATTTGTGTCCTTATAGTCCTCGTAGCTTGCAAAAATCTGTACCGCCTCGTCAAAGCTTACCCATACAGGCTCAAGGCCTGTTTTTATTTCGTTTTTTGTTAAGCTCCTGTTGCACTCGCCTACCTTATCACAGATAAAATAATGGCTCTTGAAGTAATACTCATGATAGTATTCCTCCAGCGTCAGATATTGCGTGTGCGGATCAACCAGAACTCCCGTCTCCTCGGCAAGCTCACGCCGACAGCATTCCTTAAGACTCTCGCCAATCTCAATTCCGCCCCCGGGAATAAGATACTGATCCTGGTTTTTGTAATAGCTGAGCAGTATTTTTTCCTCGCTGATGAGTATGCCGCGACAGCCCTCTATGGTCTTGGTGTATACGGGCTCTCTATCGTCACCTAAAATCTCTATTGTTTTCATATTCACCCACCCATAAATGCGTCAATCTGCGACAGAGTTTTTTCGTCGGTCTGGTAGGAAAAGTCATTTGCATTTACCTTAATAACATCGCCAAGGGGCTTTTCCTTCCTGGCTTTTTCTATGTAAAAAGCAAAGCTCTCGTAGCCCTCAAAGCCCGAAAGATGGGCGGGGTGACGGTTTTCGTTTTCAATTCGGTTGACAAAGCGGCGATAAATAATATCCATATCCGCCTCCAAGCATATCGTCAGTACAGAATAGCCCTTTTTCTCAGCAATCCCGTGGAGCTTTTTCAGCTCGCCTTCCTTGAAGTTCGCTTCTAAGATCAGATCGTAGCCAAGCTCTGCAATCTCGGAAAAATGGTAGATCATAAGCTCCACCGTTGCCACGGATAACGCCAGGTTTTCCTCTCTGCTCTTGAAGCCCAGGATGTCGCAGAGAATCTCCTTGATCCTGTCCTTATACATCACCTCAGCACAGTAGCGCTTTGATAATATTTTTGCAAAGCTGGATTTTCCCGCTGCTAAGTCTCCGGTTATTATCAATAGCCTTTTCATTGGTATTCCTTTTGTAAAATATTTGGGATAATCAATTATCGCCAAGTCTTTTTATGTATACTCTTGTGTCCTCGCCCTCAACATCCTTGTCCATTCGGTAGAACTCAAAGCCGTATTTCTCATACAGTCCGATGTGATTGGTAGAGATGTGAATAGCAGAGGCTCCGTCCTTTGCAGCCAGCATTTCTGCATGTGCAAAGAGCCGACCCGCGCACCTTTGTCCTCTGTATTTTGGGAAGGTGTATATCCATCCCATCCAGGGGCTGAGCTCGGTGGGTTGAACATCGTCAAGGGGCGCCAGGGTAGAGAAGGATACAAGCTCATCTCCGTCGGTCAGCATAAGCACCCGTGAGCCCTCGCCCACCAGCTTGCACAGTCCATCAGTCCTCATAAGGTAGGCGAGATACTTTCCCGCATCCCAATCGCACTGCTCAATCTTGTCAAGCCAATAGTCCCTGTTTTTACATTCAAAAAACTCTATAACCTGCATATCAGTTGTCTCCCTCCGCGCGATGCTGTGATTTTTCTGTGGCAAATCCCTCGGGGTATCTTTTTCTCAGCTTTTCAATGTTTGCCTCTAAAATATCCTCAAGGTCTAAGTCCAGCGCCTCTGCCGCCTCTGCGAGATACCAGGCAATGTCGCCTAACTCCTTTTTCAAATGCTCTCGGTCCAGCTCGTGACCGTGAGCAAACCACTTTTTCACTATATCAATGGCCTCACCCGACTCGCCGCACAGACCCATTACGCTGTTTATAAGCATACTGTTCTTGTCAAGCTCCGGGTTAACCGTTCTCATTGCCAGACTTTGATATTCCTTTATCGTCATTTTGCCTTCTCCTTGTCAAGTATTTCCTTTGCCCTCATCAGTATAGGCAGCTCGCGGTTTCTTATAATTCTGCCGAGAGGGGAGTTAAGATTCTGTTCGTATTCATAAAGTGCCTCCTCGTAGGTAAGCCGCAGGGTAGAGAGGTGGAAGTAGTCAATCTCATCCTGCGTCAGATTCTTTTCACCGAAGGAGATAGCGCGACAGAGATAAAAGTTGTTTATGTTATGCCTGTGAATAAGATTGTAGTAGTCATCAACCACACCTATCCTGCACATAACCTCAACCTCTGCTCCCAGCTCCTCGCGAAGCTCGCGCCTGATCGCCTCGTTCAGATCCTCGTCTGCCTCAACTCCGCCGCCCGAGGTCTCAATAACCTTAGCCTTGCCAAAATCGTCGTCTCTGTCCGCTCTTACAAAGTAAAAATATCCTTCGTCATCATACACGATTGCCCTGACAATATGCCTGTCGTGATCGGTGTATTCAAACTGCCACTCCTCGTCGCGAAGAGATAACCTTATCTCATTGTGTCCTACCATATCTTCATCCTAATGTTTCTTTAATTATCATTTTCAGCAGCTCATCCGGCACTTCCTGTCCGACAAAAATCTGCAGCATTCCCTTGGGAGTGATCTTGCAGCCCACAAGCTCATCTATTTCTTTTTTCATTTCTCATCTCTCCTGATATATCAGTGTTTCAGGGTGGGAAAAGACAAATCTTAAATCCTTTCCTGGATTGATAAGCAGATTGAGAACACCGCTCTCGCTTGTTTCCATACTTGTTTCCATTTGGAGTCGGCGGTATGGCTTAAAACCGCATTTCTCCTGCACTCTCTTTGACTGAGAGTTAAAGTCATAATATCCACAGGTCAGAAAGTCAAGATCCATAACACCGAACAGATAGTCTATCACTGTACTAACGGCCTCGGGCATAAGACCTTTGCCCCAGCAAGCCTTTGACAGCACATAGCCTATCTCTCGGCCGAGATAGCCGTCAAACTCGGTAAGCTTGTCCTCAAGACCGTATTTTTCAATACCAAGAGAGCCGATAACCTTACCGCTATCCTTTAGAACAAGGGCAAAAACCCTGTCCTCATCAATAAACATCTGAAGGATCTCTTTGCTTTTTTCCTTGCTTTCGTGATGCTGCCAGCCTGCCATCTCGCCAACACCATCTACCGATGCGTATTCGTATAAATCATCAAGATCCTCGGCGCAGAAGGGACGCAAAATCAACCTCTCGCTCTCCAGCACCAAGCCATCTATCTTAAAGTCAGCATTCATATATACTTGACCTCGTTATGTTGTTATTTTCCTGTTAAGAACCTATGATGGACACTTACTTCATCCCGAGATTATCACAGAGATGATTCCAGTCCTTGTCTGTATCCTCTTTTATGTAGGTGCGCAGAATACTCTTGCAGTCAAGACAAAGATCTGAGTAGACCTGTGCTACATTTACATAGGAGAAGAAGCCACTGGCATTAAACTTCAGACCGACGCTGCCTGTCTCGGCGGATTTTCCCCAGGCAATACCTACCTCAATACGCTCACTGCCACAGTGCGGACATTTCATATATCAGTTTCCTTTACTCTCTTTTTTCTTCTTAATATGCTCTACCAGACACTTAATAGCCAAACCGGCAGTAAGAGCGATTGTAATTGGACTGACAACAAAGCCAATCATACTGTTCTTGCGGTAAATATCCCTGTATTGCTCAAGCGACAGTATGATCTCATCTCCCTTTATTTCAACCGCCTCAAAGCGGGATGAGCCTTCAATAAGATAACAGTATATTTTATCCTCGGGATTAAGATCATCTAAGCCTTCGCGGACAGTGGGCTTTGTAAGCAGATTGTTTATTTCTATCGGCTTATCATTTTCTCTTACATCTATCCAATAGGTGTCACCAAGATCGGGATCTCTGCTTTTTCTGACCTCCTCAACGGTAAGCTCCATATATACAAGCTCATCGTAGCTTATCTCGGACTTGCGCTGATAATCTACCGAGATAAAAAGAAAAACGACAAATGTTATAGCAAAGACCAGGAAAATAAAGAAGAATACAAGTGGCGGGAATTTGCCGTCATTCTTCGTTTCTGTCGCTCTCAGCACCCTTGCTTTCTCAGGCTTATCCTCTCTGTAAAGCACAGTCACCCGTTCACCCATTATAGGAACGTCATCTCTGGTATCTACCCATCTTTTCTTGTGGTAGTCAACACCGTTAACGGTATACCTTACCGTAATTACATAGGGAAAAATGATACTGTCAAAGGAACTCATTTTTGCCGTTAAGCTTGCGTGGTGAAAGAAATATTGCTTTTTAATATCAACCACAGTACCGATCACCTTTTTATCCATGCCATTTCCTCCTATGTATTCTCTAGTTAAATTATACCACACCGAAAAATAAAAGTAAATATATAAGACTGTTTTTTCTAACCGGAAAGCAAAAAGGGAAGCATAAGCCTCCCTCATTTGTCAATGTTTTTGCGTTATTTATCCGAGTTGCGATTGATCATAGCTATGTATTCTCTGTAATTATCCTCGGGCGAGCATCCGCCTGCCTTTTCCATAGCCTCATCTCTGCTTATCTCTCTGTAATTGTAGTCGTGCCTGAACTCCGAGAAGCTGATAGCGCAGTCTACCCACCGTTCTTCTGCGGGAATATACATAACAAAGAACTCGCTTGTCCTCTCATACGCCAGCAAAAAGTCATTTTTCAGATCTATAAAATATTGAAGCTCCCTCATCTCCATCTCCTTTTTGATTATTGTATACTTTTTATTTGTCTGGTTGAAATCAGATCAACCGCTATAAATCAATGTTGATTTCGTATTCGTTTTCAATAAGAATATAGTTTGCATTGTGCTTTTTTGCGAGTGCTAAGGTTTCTTTATTATCCGCTAAAATGCTTTCCATCGTACAGCATTCATCATCCAAACGGGTTTCAATAGCATTTGCATGCTTCTTTATGTCAGCAAAATGTCGTCTTATATATTCTTCGCTCATTACAAGGCAGTAGTACTTGATATGTTTAAGATATTCAGGGTAAAAGTGCTTTTGCCAATCAAAGGGAATATAGCATCCTTCAATGATTAAGTTCTGCGTATTCTCAATTGCCGTCTTTATCATTTCGCTAACGATAGGCCATAAGTATGCGGTTAAGTCCTTATCATCGCTCATTGGAGTAAGCTTTGTGTTACCACTGCGGATCAATCCCATTTTCAGATGGTCCATTGATATGTACGGATATTTATACTTTTCAAGCAGCCTCTGAGCAAGCACCGTCTTACCTGTGTGTGATGCTCCTGTAATTAAAACTATCATTTATTCTCCTGCAACTTTAAGCTTAGGATTGGATATTTCCTTAATTTAATTATATCACAACTCTCATATTTTGTAAATAGGCGAAAAGACAAAATGCTTGTCGCTTTGTCAACCTTTGTTTGAGCGAGGTAAGTCAAAAATCAGTTCTCTCATCTATAAGTCAAAAAAACAAGAACCCTGTTTGCACAGAGTTCTTGTATAATATTTTTGACTTATCTCTACTAGTTTTAGCAATACTGTTTGATATCGTGAAAACGAGCAAATATCGTGTGATATCGTAGATTTATCGTGTGTTTTCGTGCGATATCGTGAATATCGTGAGTACGCTAAGATAAAGTGTTGCACCAAATTTGCACCAAAATCACACCAACGCTTAACGCCTATTCAGCTCGACAAATTGGAATTTATAGGTGGAACTTAAAAATGCATTTGTGGGTTGCACCCTCAGTTATCCTCATATCATTACCTTCGGGCAATTCCACGACACCGAGAAAATCTCCCTGAAGATATTCTAAAGTTTTTCTGGACGGTAAATTATCAGGATTGCATGTGATATACAAATAACTCATATCATGCTTTTTCGCTAAAGAGAAAAGAAGTTTGCAGGCTTTAGCAGCATAATGATGACCTCGGTACTCCTTGTTGATGCTATATCCGATATGTCCACCATAGTAAAGCCCATCGGTATATCCAATTCGCAAATCACATGTTCCCATTATGTTTCCATGTAAATCGCATATGTGAAAGTGATATGCCGGCACCCAATTCCTTGCGGGGTTTCCCTCAGCCAGTCGGTCTACAACCAATTTGATTTCTTCACTTTCTAAAAAATCTGTATTCAAAAACTGCATATGCATTTCCTCGCTGTCAAATTCAAGTTTATCTATTAGTTGTATGATACCATAAAAACGGTGAAAAGTAAATAGGACGGCGGAAAAATGAGATCACCTACGGTGATGAAATCCGCAAAAGCGGATGAAATCTTCACTACGTTCAGATGAAATCCGAGGCAAGCCTCGGGTGATATGAAATCTGCCACCATAACCCGACGAAGTCGGATTTCATCGCGATAGCGATTTCATCCACGTAAGCGGATTTATTCTGCCACAGGCAGATTTCATTGCACCTCAGTTCGTCCAAGAGATAACAAAAAAGGCTCTGCAGTTGCAGAACCTTTTTTGCAAGTTTTGACCAGAGGTCAAAATTATCTCTTGCTGAACTGAGGAGCACGTCTTGCGCCCTTGAGTCCGTACTTCTTTCTCTCCTTCATTCTGGGGTCACGAGTAAGGAAGCCGGCCTTCTTGAGAAGGGGCTTGTAGTTCTCGTCTGCAGAAAGGAGTGCACGAGCAACGCCGTGACGGATAGCACCTGCCTGACCGGAGAAGCCGCCGCCGTTAACGTTTACAACAACGTCAAACTTGCCAACAGTATCGGTAACGCCGAAGGGCTGGTTAACGATAAGCTTCATGGTGTCAAGACCAAAGTAATCGCTGATATCTCTGCCGTTGATGGTAACAACGCCGGTACCGGGGTAAAGGCGTACTCTTGCAACGGACTTCTTTCTTCTACCAGTTCCGTAGAAATAGGGTTTAGCACTTGTATACATTCTCACTTACCTCCCTTTTAATCAATAAGCAATCGGCTGCTGAGCCTGATGCTTGTGTTCTGCGCCTGCATATACGTGAAGGCGAGTGAAGGACTTTGCGCCGATGGAGTTGTGGGGAAGCATTCCCTTAACTGCGAGCTCCATAGCCTTCTCGGGACGGGTTGCCATAAGGGTCTTGTACTGAACTTCCTTAAGACCGCCGATGTAACCGGAGTGATGACGGTAGTACTTCTGCTCAAGCTTCTTA
>JAZSIK010000072.1:0-10375 GCA_045533775.1 Eubacteriales bacterium | reverse complement strand
AGACGCAGAGGGCAAGTATCTTACTAACGTTAAGAACCTTACCGTTGTCGCTACCGCAGAGATCGTTCACGTTGAGGCTACCGAGGCAAACTGCCACCAGAACGGCAACCTTGAGTATTGGTACTGCGCAGACTGCAACGCGGTATTCACCGACGCGGCTCTTACCCAGCTTTCCAACTTCAAGAACGTTGTTATTCCTTGCACCGCAGAGATCATTCACGTTGAGGCTACCGAGGCAAACTGCCATCAGAACGGCAATGTAGAGTACTGGTACTGCTCCGAGTGCAACGCTGTATTTACTGATGCGGCTCTCACTAAGCTTTCAAACTTCAAGAATGTTGTTGTTCCCTTTAATGCAACTATCGTTCACGTTGAGGCTAAGGATGCAACCGCTACCGAGAACGGCAACGTAGAGTACTGGTACTGCTCCGAGTGCAACGCTGTATTCACCGACGCTGCTCTTACTAAGCTTTCCAACTTCAAGAATGTTATTATTCCCGCAACAGGTGAGGCTAACTGATTTAAAATCAAAAGGATCAAAGCTTAAAAAGCTGAAATGAACTTATAAACCAAATAAAAACGGGCTGTCTTAAACTCAAGTTTTAGGCAGTCCGTTTTTTGTTAGAAAACTATTGACAAATACCCTATGGGGGTATATAATATAGGTGTAAAAAAATAATTTGGGAGAAAAATATGGAAAACGTAAAGGAAATAAAGGTCTGCGAGCATTGCGTCTCGGGAAAGCCCGCTTCGGTTGAATGCTGCTCCAAGACCCGCGTGCGTGACGAAAAGGAGCTTCGCGCGCTGAAAAACCGCCTCAGTCGCATTGAGGGACAGATACGCGGAATATCGGGAATGGTAGATTCGGATGCCTACTGCGTGGATATACTTACTCAAGTGTCGGCGGTACAGGCTGCCATCAGCTCCTTTGCCACCGTTCTGCTCGCCCAGCATATAAACGGCTGTGTGGTTGAGGATATAAAGAGCGGCAGGACCGAGACCGCAGACGAGCTTTGCAAGGTCGTAGAAAAGCTGATGAGGTGATATTATGAGAAGCTTTTATATTAGTGGAATGAGCTGTGCCGCCTGCTCGGCAAGGGTAGAGAGGGCGGTAAGTGAGCTGGAGGGCGTAAAGGTCTGCTCCGTAAATCTGCTCACCAATTCAATGACTGTTGAGGGCTCTGCCGCCGATGAGGTGATTGTAGCGGCGGTAGTGAAGGCGGGATACGGCGCCACTCCCACAGAAAAACAAAAAAATGCATCTGCTACCGAAAGAGCCGTAGCGGAAAAGAGGATACTCATAAGGCTTATTCTTTCGCTGGTGATCCTTTTGCCCCTGATGTATATGACTATGGGTCACTCTATGCTGGGGCTGCCTCTGCCGGCCCTTCTTACAGCGGACAGACTTACTGTGCCAATAATTGCCCTGTTCCTCGCTCTCGCGGTGCTGATAATAAACAACAGATTTTTCGTCAGCGGTATCCGCGCGGTGATCAACAGATCGCCAAATATGGATACTCTGGTATCTCTCGGAGCTGCGGGAGCCTTTATTTACAGTACGAT
Source organism: Eubacteriales bacterium (assembly GCA_045533775.1). Taxonomy (GTDB): domain Bacteria; phylum Bacillota; class Clostridia; order Oscillospirales; family CAG-272; genus UBA1740. The sequence continues at coordinate 8,812 of JAZSIK010000072.1, read as the reverse complement.
GGTTGTTATCCTTGCGCTTTTGGGCAGATATCCCGAGGGCGAGAGCCTGCATCTCTATTTTGACTCGGCGGCGATGATCCCTACGCTTATCACCGTGGGTAAGCTGCTGGAGGAGAGGGCAAAGGGCAAGACCACGAGCGCCATAGAGAGTCTTATTAACCTGAGCCCCAAGACCGCCACGCTCATAGTGGATAATAAAGAGGTCATCGTGACCGCCTCAGAGGTGAAGGTGGGTGACGTATTTATTGTTCGCCCGGGCGAATCTCTGCCCACGGACGGCATTGTTACCGAGGGGCACAGCGCCATTGACGAGTCTGCTCTGACAGGCGAGTCTGTTCCTGTTGACAAGCAGGTAGGTGACAGAGTGCTTGCCGCCACCCACAACACCTCAGGCGTTCTCATCTGCCGCGCCACCGAGGTCGGCGAGGATACCGCTATTGCCTCGGTTATCCGTATGGTAGAGAATGCCTCCGCCGGCAAGGCGCCTATCGCCAAGGTTGCGGATAGGGTATCGGGCATTTTTGTGCCTGTGGTATTGATTATAGCCCTGCTTACCTTTGCGGGCTGGTATATTTTCGGCGGCGATGTGTCGGTTGCCCTGACCCACGCCCTCTCCGTGCTGGTCATCAGCTGTCCCTGCGCTCTTGGTCTGGCTACCCCCGTGGCAATTATGGTGGGTAGCGGCGTCGGCGCAAGGAGCGGCATACTCTTTAAGAGCGCGGAGGCGCTGGAGATGACGGGCAGGGCGGCTATCGTCTGCCTTGATAAGACGGGAACCATCACCGAGGGCGCGCCCCGTGTGGCAGAGGTCATCCCCGCTCCCGGCTATGATGAGGATGAGCTGCTCGCCTACGCCTACGCCATTGAGCAGAACAGCGAGCATCCCCTTGCCAAAGCGGTCAGCGAGTATGCTGAGGGCTGGGACAGAGCCATATATGTATGGGATTTTGAGGCGCTGGCAGGCAACGGCGTTGTGGCTGAGTGCGACGAGGGTAAAATACTGGGCGGCAGCTTCAGATTTATCTCCGAGAGGTGTGACATTTCTGCCTTTGCCGAGGATACCGCCCGTCTCGGTGATGAGGGCAAGACACCTCTGTTCTTCGCTCTGAACGACAAGCCCCTCGGTCTTATAGCGGTGGCTGATACGGTGAGAGAGGACAGCGCCGAGGCTATCGCGGATATGCAGAAGATGGGTCTGCGCGTGGTTATGCTCACAGGCGATAACTCCCGCACGGCAAGATCGGTGGCAGAGGCGGCAGGCGTCGGTGAGGTTATGGCAGATCTGCTCCCCGACGGCAAGGAAAAAGCAATCCGCGCTCTCTCGGCGGAGGGCAGGGTAATTATGATAGGCGACGGCATCAACGATGCGCCCGCCCTCACTCTTGCTGACGTGGGTATGGCCATCGGCAGCGGAACGGATATTGCCATAGAGTCGGCAGACGTGGTTCTGATGCGCGATTCGCTGAAGGATGCGCTTGACGCCATCCGCCTCGGCAGAGCGGTGCTGAGAAATATACACCAGAATCTGTTCTGGGCGTTCTTATATAATATGATCGGCATACCTCTTGCAATCGGTCTGTTCGGTCTGAACCTGGAGCCTATGTTCGGCGCGGCGGCTATGAGTCTTTCCTCCGTTACGGTGGTGTCAAACGCTCTGAGGCTGAACACCTTTAAGTCAAAATATAAGAAAACAAAGAAAACAGAGGAAAAAGAAGAGCTGCCCGAGCAAAATCGGGAGCCTGCAAGGCCAGCTGCCCGTCAGCTGACTCTGAAAATACAGGGTATGATGTGTAATCACTGCGAGGGCAGGGTGCGTGAGGCGCTGCTCGCCCTTGACTGCGTGGAGTCGGCTGAGGTCAGCTATAAGGATGATCGCGCGGTGGTTATGATCTCCTCGGAGGATGCAGAGATCCTGCTGAAAAAGACGGTTGAGGACGCGGGATATAAGCTGATCTCGGTAGAATAATTGCCTCTGATTTTATGAAAAAACGGCGAGTGAGATCGGTGCGCTCGCCGTTTTTCTCTTTTTTACATCAATTTTTTCTCTTGATTTTCCCAAAAAAATATGGTAAAATTATATTGTAAAGAGTAAATTATGCAGAAAGGGAGGGAGAATATGCTTAATATTGGCGATAATATTTTGTACGGTGCGGGTGGTGTTATGACCATTGTTGATGTGCGTGAGGAAGTGGTCGGCAGCATCAATCGCAGCTATTACGTTCTTCGTCCCGCCAGAGGTCGCTCTGAGTCGCTGACCTTTGTCCCTGTGGATAACGAGAGGCTGGTGTCCTCTATGCATCCTCTGCTCCGTGAGGACGAGATTTACGCCCTCCTTGACTCGCTCGGCAATCTGCCAAGCATAGAGTGGGTGCCCGAGAATCGCGCCAGACAGGAGTATTTTAAGCGGGTTATGGAGTCTTGCGACCGCGCTATGATTTTCGCTATGATAGCCGCCATTGACGAGAACGGCCGCCGCCGCGAGGCAGAGGGCAAGAAGAACTTTCTCTCTGACGAAAACGCCCGCGCAAAGGCGCAGAGGCTGCTGTACTCCGAGTTTTCCATCGTGCTCGGTATATCCGAGGAACAGGTGGCAGCCCTCGTCCTTGAAAAAATGAATTGAGCTTTATAGCCGAGGCATTTGCCTCGGCTTTTTGTTATTATACACAAATTTTACAGGCAGGTTTTAGTAAACTTGCTATTTTTTTTATTTTGAGGTATTTTTTTAGCAAGGAATATTGACTTTTTAATACCGATGCTTTATAATGTAGTAAACTTACTATTAGTAAACTTGCTAATTGCAAGATTGCAAATCAATTCGGAGGCAAAGGTATGGCACACATTTACAACAAAAGGCAGAACACGAGGCTTGAGATAATTCAGCTCGCCTCAAGGCTTTTTATCCACGAGGGATATTCAAAAACCTCCATTAATAAGATATCAAAGGAGCTTGACATCAGCCTTGGTAACATCACCTTTTATTTTCCTACCAAGGAGCATCTCTATGCGGTGATAATTGACGAGCTGTTTGATTTTCAGAACGAGGTGATGGAGCGCGAGGCGGCAGAGGGATACAGCTCGGTGCTTGCCTTTTGTCTTGAGCTTACCGCGATAGCTGCCGTCTGTGAGGAGAGCGAGGTTGCCCGCGACTTTTACGCTTCGGCATATTCCTCGCCGCTGACGCTTGACCTTATTCGCAAGAACGATACGGGAAAGACGAAGAAGGTGTTTGCAGACTACCGTCCCGATTGGACCGACGAGCAGTGGATAGCCACCGAGAACATAGTGTCGGGTATAGAGTACGCGACTATAATGACGAGGGAGGAAAACACTCCTCTGCCTCTGCAGATAGAGAAGACCCTTGATACCATTCTCTACCTATACGGCGTGCCCGCCGATCTTCGCGCGGCGAAGATAAATAAGGTGCTTAGTATGGACTATCGCGCCCTCGGGCACAGGCTTCTTTCCGACTTTACCGAATATATTGATAAGGTAAACGAGATATAACTTAGTTAATAATTTTTTGGAGGATATAAAATGAATAAAATACTTATCGCAATTCTTGTGATCGCGCTGATCGCGTGCGGTGTTGCCCTCGGATTTATGGGCAGTGAATGGCTCTCGCGCAGCGAGCTTGAGGGTGTCAGAGCAGAGCTTAACGGTCAGATCTCCGCCCTTGAAGCAGAGATTGCAGAAAAGAATGAAAGGATAAGCACCCTTGAGAGCGAAAGAAACGCTCTATCTACCGAAAAGGGCGAGCTTGAAGCCAATCTCAAGGCTCTTGATGAAGAAAAGACCGAGCTTGAGGCTGAAAAGGCGGAGCTTGAAGATTCTCTTGCTACTCTTGAGGAAGAGAAAAAGGCTCTTGACGACAAGACGGTTGAGCTTGATGCAAGTATAAAATCACTTAATGATAAGGTAGCCTCTCTTGAGGCAAGCGGTGACGCGGATGAAGCCGAGATAGCAAAGCTGAAGGGTGACATCGCTTCTCTTGAGTCGGAGAAGTCAGCCGTTGCCAATAAGGTGACCGAGCTTGAGGGTGATATTGCCGACAAGAGCGCTGAAATTGAGGGGCTTAATTCCGCTATTGACGGTCTTGAGGCAGAGAAGGCAGACCTTAACAGTCAGGTTTCCTCTCTTGAAGCAGAGATTGCGGAAAAGGATACCGAGATTAACGGGCTAAGCAGCTCTGTTTCTACCCTTCAGGGCGAAAAGTGGGCTCTTGAAGATCAGATCCTGAATCTTGAAGAAGAGAATCAAGCCCTTGAAAACGAGAAAAACGAGCTTGAAAAGGAAAATGAAACGCTTAAAAATTGTCTGAGTGGCGATCACGATCTTGCAGGCTACGAGTATAGGTTCAGCCAAGATATGACCACCGCCGACAAGAACGCGATGTGCCTTAACTGTAAAAAGGCGTACGAGACCGAGACGGTAGCTACCGTTTACGAGAAGCCTAAGCTTACCGCAACCTTTGCGGGCGACGACGTTAAGGTGTGGGATTTTTCCGACGGAGTTTCCCTCACGGCAGAGGAGCTTCGCGCCGGGGTGACGTATATGCTCTCCAAGGGCGATAGGGAGCTTGACATAACCCTTCCCGCCGAGGCGGACATTGATAAGCTTATAGCTATCCGCCGCGCTCTTATTGATACCGAAGACGTAGATAGCGGCAGCGTCAGCCTTACCCTCAGGGGTATTAGCGAGATTCCCGATTATCATTTTTATGATGGATCCCAAAATTACGGCGACGGCGTTTTCGGACTTTGGTATGTAGACGGAATGCATGAGAACGCATATACTCTCGGCGCACTCACCCTTACCGACGTCAGATATATAGGAGAATATGCATTTTGTGAATGTTATTATCTGTCTTACTTCAGCGCGCCTCTTGCCACCGAGGTGGGTAGTGATGCATTTAGTAACTCCTTAGATAACGCCGAGGTTTATCTGCCTCTTGTGGAGACCGTAGGTGATGATGCCTTTGAATACAGCAAACTGACCGAAATATCTCTTCCCTCGGCTAAGAGTATAGGGAACTTCAGCTTTAACTGTTGTTCTTATCTTAGTAAAATACATCTGCCGAGCGTGACCAACATCGGCATGTACGCGTTCCAGACGTGTATTGCTCTTACTCAGCTTACTCTCGGTAATCTTGAATCGGTAAATCACAGCGACCTTGGTATTTTTTACGGCGTATCGGACACGGCTGATATAGACCTTACCGTCTCCTGCGCTCAGAAGGCGCTCACCCTGGGCGGCGATGATTATTGGACTCCCACCGATACGCTCTATACAGAGACCGATGATTATGCTAATGGCGTATTTATGGGCTACACCTTCAAGTCGGTCAGCATCTTCCACGAGATTGAGTATACCGTAGGCGATGGCGTGCATACTGCCGATTGCTCCCTTTGCGACTATACCGTGACCGAGAACCACGCATATGATGAAAATGGCGATTGCGTATGCGGCGACAGCGTGACACCCGTTGACAGCTATGAGGAGCTTTTGGCGGCGGTAGAGCAGGGCGGAAGTATAGCCCTGACCGCTGATATTGACCTGGGCCTTGAGACGCCTGCCCTGGAGGTCAAGTCAGACCTCACCCTGAACCTGAACGGCAGAACCGTTACCGGTCCCTCGGGTATATTCAAGCTGACAGAGGGCGTGACCTTAACCGTACTGGGCGAGGGCAGACTGGAGCTGCAAAGCTACGGATACTGCATTAATGCAACCGTAGGAACCGCTAATATTATGGGCGGTGTGATGGAAGGCGATCTGACAGGAAATATAAACGTCAGCGGCGGTCAGATAGGCGTACTGTATTCTTTGGGCGACTGTACCGTCAGCGGCGGTCAGATAAGCAGCCTGGCTATGGTGGAGGGAAGCTGCACCGTCAGCGGCGGTCAGATTAATTCTCTCTCGGTCTCCCAGGATTCTGAATGCTATGTCAGCGGCGGTCAGATAAACAGCAATTTATCCGTTTACGGAAATTGCGTTATCAGCGGTGGCAGCATAGCGAGCTTGTCTATATTCAATGGATCCTGCACCGTCATCGGCGTACAGATTGATAATGAGACGTTCTATAACAATGGAGGCTGTACCGTCACGGATGGCGACACCGTGATTTACACAGGCGAGGACGGTCTTCAGGCAGCGGTAGTCTATTTCCTTGAAAAAGGAGTGACCGATATCACCGTAGATCTTCCCGAGGATGTGTCACACAGCTTGTTCACCCCCATTCGCCGAGCTCTCGTTGATACCGAGGGCGTAGCCGACGGTAGCATAAACCTTACCATCTCGGGCGCCCGGACTATTCCCGATCACAATCCATATGGCGAAGAAAACAGAGCAATTTTCGGCGAAATGCATACCGATAAAAACGGCGAGTTTTTGCCCGAAGAGGAATATGTGCTTGAGCTTAAGAGCATCAGCCTGCCCGATGTTGAATTGATAGGAGATGGTGCATTCAAATTCTGCAAAAATCTGACTTCCTTAAGCGCGCCGAAGGTGGTGGCCGTTTACGACTGGGCGTTTGCAATTACCGCACTTGAATCCTTGTATTTACCCGAGGCTACCAAGATTGCAGGAGCTGCTTTTTATGGATGTGAATCTCTTACCACCATTAAGCTGCCTAAGGTAATGAGCCTTGACTATCAGGCGCTTGACACGGCAAACCTTAACTCCGAGCATACGATTTATCTGACGGCTGAGGAGGATATTCTGGTGCACGAGGATCTGTTCTTCGGCTTTGTTCATTATGATATTCTTTCCACCAACGTAAATCTCGTGCTTAACAGCAATAAGCAGAGCCAGGTAAGCGGAAGCACCTGGACCACCAAGGATAAGGATGGCAATGAGGTAAGCTTTACCTTCAAGTCGGTAAGCTTCACTGACGGAGAAGCCGAGTAAGGCAGAATGAAATGGCAGAGCCTGCCGCAAGCCCTATAAAAAACGGGTGATAAGGCTATACGCAAGGCAGGCTCCAACCGAATTAACGGAGGAATTATTATGACGAAAAGAATAACGGCGATCATAGCGCTGTCATTGGTGCTGATTATCTGCGTTGGCGCTATGTCGGGCTGCTTTCTCTTTGAAAGCGGCAGCATCGGTGGCAGAAGGGGCGCAATGCTCGCTCTTGCCAACGAACGCCTGAGGGGCAACCTCGTGGGCGGAGGGCCTTTGTTCAGCGGTGCTGAGGAGGACCTTAAGGATATGGCAGACCTTGGCAGAAGCTTTTCGGGCGGCGCAAGGCTTATGAGCCTTACCTATGGCGGCTCGGCTGAGTTTATAACTCCCGACGGCTTCGTGACTACCGACAGGACCAACACGCAGTTTAACGAGACCGTAATGCGCTCTGTCTCTCTGGCAGATCAGGGCGCTGAATATATCAGGATGATGAAGGAAAGTGTGCGCGTTCTTGACACCTGGGTGCAGGTGGGAGAGAATAAGCTGCTTTTACACGTTGAAGAAAACTCCGAGCTGCTTCTTTCTCTGTACGAGGGGGCAGAGGAGACCTTCGTTTGCTACAGAACCAGGGACGAGCGCGGTATTGAGCGCTACGAGCTGCTGATAGACTCAAGGCAAACGGGCTTTACTATGAGGGCTGTATATATTGAAAACTCGGTTTACGAGTATATGGAGATATTTAACGATCCGAACAGCAACAGCGAGTTTTACATCGGCTTCAGGGCGGAGAATGTTGAGGGCTCGTGGGAATGTATGGAGATGAGATATTTCCCCATAAACGGCGCGGATGCCTTTGAATTCAGGCATATTATTCTGAGTGACGACCTTTGCTTCGCCGCTGGTGTGAATAGGAATACCAATGAGATCGGCTCTATATCCATATCTACCGCCGACCGTAAGGTTGACATTATGATGGCTCTTGAAAAGGATGAGATCAATAGTACCTTCGTGCTTCCGCTCGGCGCCTTTTCGGGATACAGCGGAATAAGCTACGGGGGAGAGAGAAACTCCTTCATGGTGCTGAAGGATGGCACCCGAGTTCAATTTAACAGCGAATATAACGAGAATATTCGTATCGGCTCCTTTGTTAAGTCCGAGAGCGCATGGGGAACCGAGGGCGAGTTCTTCGTCAACGTGTACGGAAACAGTGTAGAGGAGCGCAGAGGTTATTTCAAGCAGGCTCTTGCTGACTGGCAGCTGGAGTGCGTAGAGCCTATTGATCGGGTGTTTGATATGATATCCGAGGCAGACGATATCGTTCGCGTTGTTCACGCCAAGGCTCGCTGGCACGGTGAAAAAATTGACAGCTATGACTCGTGTATGAGAGCCGTAGATACCGAAAATGCGATATTTGACAAGCTCTTCGGCTTTTACGAGAAATATAAAAACAACGAGGAGGCAAGTCTTTTTGACATTGAACTCGGCGCGCTCGCGCAGTTTGCGGATCTGAAGAACGTAGACGCAACCGTCAGTGTATCCGACGACGGTCTATCCTTTACTCTGTCGCGCGCAGTTGCAACGGTTGAGGACCTCACCCTCTTTACTATGGGTGATGAGTATTGCCTTGCGGTAGCTCTGAAAAACGACAGCGGACTTATCCACCTTGACGGCTACTCGGTCAATTATAAGGTGGCAGAGGGCGACTCACTCACCCTTGATATCGGCAGCAATCTGTTTGACGTTTCGGTGATTGCTCCCGGCGCTTACGATATAGTCGTGTACGCTGCAACCAAGGACGGTATTCGTTCTACCGCACCCGCCACGGTCGGAAAGATCATTATTCCGTAAGATACGGGATATACAAAAAAATAAAAAACGCTGAGCGGATAGCGTGATACTCTTAACGGAGTAT
>JAZSIK010000035.1:0-8005 GCA_045533775.1 Eubacteriales bacterium | reverse complement strand
GGTTTTAACTCATTTCTCAGATAATAATATTATTTATCCTATTAAATATCAGATTATTTTGTACTATAAAGCATTTTTTTACACTAAAAGAGTTTAATAAACATTATTTTATCCATCTAAATAGTTGTTTTACTTAAATCTTTTTATATAAGCTTGATCTATTCAGCCCATTTTATCAGATTAATTTATAATATTACATAAAGGAGTACGCCATGGCAAAGAAAAACAGCGGCCTCGGAAGAGGTCTTGACGCAATTTTCCTTGATAACAGTCTTACAGAGGAGAAAAATCATAGCGAAGAATCCATTTCTAAGCTAAAAATATCACTTATTGACCCCAAAAGAGACCAGCCCAGAAAGTATTTTGACAAGGAAGCGCTTGAGCAGCTTGCCGCTTCTATCAGTGAAAACGGTCTTCTGCAGCCTATTTTAGTCCGTGAATACGGCGACGGCAGATACCAGATCATCGCCGGCGAGCGTCGTTTCAGAGCTTCTAAAATGGCAGGTCTCACAGAGATTCCCGCTATTGTTCTTGAAAAGGATGACAGAGTAGCGGCTCAGATTTCCTTGATAGAAAACATTCAGCGTGAGGATCTTAATCCTCTTGAGGAGGCTCTTGCATACCGCTCTCTCGCTGAGGAATACGGTATGACACAGGAGGAGCTGTCCCAGAAAGTAGGTAAGAGCAGAAGCGCAATTGCCAACTCTGTGCGTCTCTTAGACCTCCCCACTGAGATTCAGACAATGGTATCATCAGGCGAGCTTAGCGCAGGTCACGGTAGAACTCTGCTGGGTGTTCACGACCGCGATACTATGATTTTATTGGCTCAGAAAGCTGTTGAGGAGGACCTCTCTGTACGCGTTCTTGAGGGCCTCGTAAAGCTGGCAAATAAGCCCACAAAACCGATGGTAGAAACCGATGATGAGCCCCCCATTGTAGACTACTTCCACGAGCTTGAAATCAGGGTGCAGAGTCACCTTGGCAGAAAGGTTAAAATTGAGGGTAGGGGAAGGAAGAAAACCATCACTCTCTCCTATGAGGATAACGAGGATCTTGACGAGATCATAGCACTCCTCTGCGGAAAGGATTTTCTTGACACATTTTGATGAAAAATGGAGTTTTTAAAAGCTCCGAAAAAACAGAAAAAAGTTTTAATTTTCTCATTTTCCTTTCAAAAAAAGAGTTTTAATTTTGAAAATAATTGAAAAAAACTTGATTTTTTTGAAAAAAAGGCGATTTTTTGCGAATTTTAATGAAAAAAACACGATTTTTAGGTGAAAAATCTAAAATTCGTGTTTTTTTAGTCTTTGAATCGGATTATTAGGTCTCGTAAACTTTAGTTTACGCAAAAAGAACTGTTTTTAGCGTGACAAACCTCTATTTTCTAGCATTTTTCCAAGTATTTTAGGGCAAATAACTTGACTATTTTATACCGGATTTTGCTCATTTTTTAGAATAATTTTATTATGTATTTTTCGTTGATTTTACAGGGATTATACGGCTATTTTTTTGGTATTATTTTTGCTGTTTTTCAGGGGTTTTATCCCATCGTTTATGGCAATTTTTTTATTGTTATTTAAGCCGTGGATTTTCCTAAAAAATCCTTCTTTTTTTCTGTTTTTTTTAGACATCAGAAAATCAGTAGCAGTTCACTTAAGGAACCAACCTGATAATCTGCAACACCTGCTCCAAGTTCTTTACTCTGATACTTTGCAAGACCGTTTTTAATCCAAACCGTTTTCATACCGATTGCCTTTGCGGGTCGCATATCATTGTCAAGACGGTCGCCGACCATTACGCTCTCGCAGGGAGTGCAGCCTACAGCTTTTAGAGCCTTTTCAAAAATAGCACTGTCCGGCTTTGCACAGCCGACCTCTGAGGAGCTGACGACTACATCAAAGAATCTGAGAATCCCCCATTTCTCAAGTCGCTCTCTCAATCCCGGATTTTGATTTGCAATAATCCCAAGTCTGTATCCCCTCTCTGACAAAGAGGACAGTGTAGAGTGAGCATCAGGGTAGGGAAGCTCATCCTCAGAGTGCCAGGGAGTCTTGGTGAGTCCGAAATACAAAATAGCCGCAGAGTGCCCGTCAAGTCCCTCTATTGCAAGGGCAACAGATACCTGATTATATTTTTCTATTGTTATGTCGCTCTCTCTGAGCATATCCTGAGCCCGATGCTCGTATGCCAGACTTTCATCAATAAGCGTTGACCCAATGTCAAAAAATATCCATTTGATCATTTTTTATTTTTCCTCGCGTCAGCCTATTTCAGGTCATAGAGCCACTTGCCATCCTTCTCGTAATAGAAGAACTCGCTGAACCTGTCCTCTCTGAACACACGGATCATATCAAGCATATCAAGCGAGAGCTTCAGGCTTTTGAGATTATCAAGCTGCTCCCACCAGACCTTACCCTCGTCGGAGGATGCAAGCTCGCCGTCAAACTCGGTAGCACGGTAGAGTAGCACCGCGTATCTCTTGCCGTCCTCGTGCCAATCCTTTATTCCGCAAAGGGTAGGGGAATGAATATTAAGACCTGTCTCCTCATATACCTCACGTATCACCGCATCGGTAAAGGATTCCCCCTCCTCAACGTGTCCGCCGGGGAAGGTGACACCTGGCCAATCCTTTTTCTGTCGGTCAATAACCAGGACCTTGTCACCGTCGCATATCATACACATATTTGTGAACTCAACATTTTCAAGTCTTGACATAATTTTCTCCAATTAAAAGTAGAATGGGTTATTAATTTTATCTACACCAAAAACCTTTACAGCCATCCGATACATAGCCTTTGCGTGAATACGGTCGTGCCAAACAAAACGGCGGATCACCTTACGGAGTGTCCAATCTTCACCATAGCTACCTTCAATGATAGCATTTTGAAGAAAATCCGTCTTTGACTCCATAATTTCAAAACCACGCTTGCGACATTCATAAATATTGCCGCTGTTATCGGCATCAACCTCTATTTCTGCGAAATAATACTCGTTTACATTTTTCGTATGCTCATACATTTCATCAGCGGTGCGGGGAACCTGACCGTAAAAGGTTTTGCGTTCAGCTATTGCGGTAGTACTCTTGTCAGGGATAGACTCATACAATGCGAGAAAATCCTTTGCCGACTTCAACGCAAGTGTCTTTAACTTCTTATATTCTTCTGCCGTAAGCGGTGTTTTTTCACTTTCAAAAAGCACATCGGAATCGGCGTCCTTAATTGCAAGATCGGAGTTTTTTTCTTTTACGATAATTATTTCTATTCTATCGCTTATATCCTCGCCCAACCATTTGAGATAAGATGTAATTTCTCTTGACATCTTAGCCTTTGCAATTTCAAGGCTTTCACCACGGGTATATGCTCCGATATAATCTACAGCATACAGTAAGGTGTCATTGCCGTTATGCTCCCATACACAATTTACAGTCATATTATTTCTCCATTTTTCAGAGCCTTCTCCGCATCGGATAAAATGCTTTTTGTTTCATCAAAGGTCAGCTTTGAAAGTGCTTCCTCATAGGGTAAAAAGGCGGCGTCAGCCACCTCGCACTCCTGACAGGTTATCCTATCGGTTATACACTCACCGAGAAAGTAGACCGACTGTTTTATTGTATCAGCCTTTCTTTTGAGGGGATATTCAATCTGACGGACAAAGCCGGGGATCACTCTGACCTCTATCCCTGTTTCTTCCTTAAGCTCGCGTATCGCTGTTTGAATCTCGGTCTCACCTGACTCCATATGTCCCTTGGGAAAGCCAATGTCACCGTTCAGACTTTTGATGATCAAATAATGATTTTCGCTCCTCACCCTCCTGAAAGCCACAAAACCGCAGGATTTTATGTATTTCATTTTTATTCTCCCTCGTAATAGTCCACGTCAGCAGATTCGGGATATATTTTATTCACTCCCATACCCCACACGCCAATCTTTTCAGAATCGGGATAAACTGTAATATCTACCTCATGCACCGCATCAAAATCAATATAAACGAGATTCTCTGTTTTGGAGGAATTAGTCAGCTTATGCGCGCCCTCCTCACCCGTAGGGAAGAATAAAAGCTCGCCTGCAGTCACCTTACGCTCGCCGAGTGGGGTTCTTAAAATACCGTCGCCGCTGATTATGTAAAAGGTCTCCTCATTGTTATGATGATAATGATAGGGATACGCTGCTTTTTCAGGCGGTATCTCATAGACACTTACCACGGAATTGTTTGAAGCACCGTAAGGAATAAACTTACGGCGGTAATACTCGTATCCGTCATGCCCACACTTATGATTTTTTGCTATATTTTCTATTGATTCGTGCTTGATTTCTTTCATAAATAAAGACTCCGTTTTTTTATTTTTCCGCCGAAACTGCGATAACGTATTTTTTATCAAAGGATATTTCTCTTATCTCTGTTTTGCTGTTTTCTGCTAGAGCAGGGAGTCTGCCAATATCGCCAAAGCCACCGCCGCGCAGCTTCATCAGAGACTCGGCATATGCCCATTTTGCAGTAAAGCTGCTCTCGGTATACGACGGACACTCAATTTCTGTCAGCTCCGCCACACCGTCACTTAAGGTACAGAAGAAATATTTTACGCCTATATTTTCATTTTTTACTGAAAGATCGGTAAAGTATCTGTCACCAAGTCTTTTTTCTCTCTCAGGCGAAATCTCGCTCTGCAGATCAATGCCAATCTCACCCTCGTCAGAGATACAGACGGCAACTGTGCCGTCGGAGTGGGACAGGTTTATATGTACATCACTGTCGGCAAGACAGGGCTTGCCCTCCTGGCTGCGGTATATTTTCACACCGTCAAGACCGTAAAAGGTCTTCAAAGCGCAGAGCAGGGTAGTGTATGCAAGACATCGCTCGGCTCTGACAGAGTCATTTTTTGCCTTATTTATATAGTCTGATATCTCCGCGGGCAAAAGGCTTAGGGGCTGCCGCAAAACGCGACAGTCCCTGTTTTCTGCTTTTATTCTGTTTTCGTTGATTGTAGAAATTACAGTATAAATCATAGATCCATAATTATAGGAAGAATCATAGGCTTTCGCTTGGTTTCCTTATAGATAAACTTAGCCAGATCATCCTTTATTACACCCTTAAGATGAGTGCGATCGGTCATACCCTTTGTAAGTGCTCTGTTAAGAGAGTCCTCGGCAATCTGTCTTGACTGATTCATCAGCTCCTCAGATTCCTTTACATAAACAAATCCGCGGGATACGATATCGGGGCCTGATACGATAAATCTACCCTCCATATCAATAGTAACAACTACTACAACAAGACCGTCCTTAGACAAATGCTTTCTGTCGCGGAGAACAACGCTGCCTATATCACCGACACCGCTGCCGTCAACAAGAACCTTGCCTGCTATCTCAGTACCGTTAAATCTCGCGCCCTTACGGTCAATCTCAAGAACACGGCCGATCTCAGAGATAAAGATATTCTCAGAGGGAATATCCATAAACTCCGCAATATCCTTATTGGCATAGAGATGCCTGTACTCGCCGTGTATGGGCATATAATATTTCGGCTTCAGGAGAGCCAGCATAAGCTTTATTTCCTCGCGGCAGGCGTGACCTGATACGTGGACATCCTCAGCAGAGTCGTTTACCACCTTCACGCCGTTTTTAACTAAGGCGTTGATGATCTTACCCACAAGTCTCTCGTTGCCGGGAATCGCGCTGGAGGAGAGAACCACCACATCCTTAGAGGAGATCTTAACCTTATCGTGCTCATCAAAGGCAATGCGGTAGAGCGCAGACATAGGCTCACCCTGGCTACCTGTGGTAATAAGAGTAATATCCTCGGGACGATATCTGCCTATATCCCTAATATCAATAAGTACACCGTCTGGCAGATCCATATAGCCAAGCTCGGCTGCAGCACCGATTACATTTATCATACTGCGACCAAGAATAGCCACCTTTCTGCCGTGGTTATAGCTTGTGTTGATTATCTGCTGTACTCTGTGTACATTAGAGGAAAATGTCGTGATAATAATGCGTCTGTCCTCGTGCTGAGCAAAGATACGCTCAAGAGAGGAGCCTACGGTACGCTCAGAGGCGGTAAAGCCCGGGCGCTGAGCATTTGTGGACTCGCAGAGCATAAGAGTAACACCCGCCTTACCGATCTCGCCAATACGGGTAATGTCCATCATTCTGCCATCAATGGGAGATACATCAAGCTTGAAGTCACCTGTATGGAATACAACACCCACAGGGGTCTTAAGCGAGATAGCGCAGGCGTCTGCGATAGAGTGGTTTACGTGAATAAACTCGGCCTTGAATACACCGAGGTTGAGAATGTCTCCCGCCTCCACCGTATATAGCTCGGGGTCAAAGGGAGGGGGATTTTCATCTAACTTTCCCTCAATAATACCGAGAGAAAGCCTTGTTCCGTATATTGGAACATTTATCTGCTGAAGCAGATAGGGAACTGCGCCGATATGGTCCTCGTGACCGTGAGTAATAAGGATGCCGCGGATCTTATGAGCGTTCTTTACCAGATAAGAGATGTCAGGGATAACCAAGTCTACACCGAGCATCTCATCATCAGGGAAGCCCATTCCGGCATCAATAACCACGATATCATCTCCGTACTCAAAGGCGGTCATATTTTTACCTATTTCCTGAAGTCCGCCGAGAGGGATAACACGAAGCTTGCCGAGCGCTCCTTTTTTATTTTCTTTTTTCATAGCTTTATATAAGTTAAGTTGTTTTCAAGATAAAAAATGCCCGGATGTCATAATTAAAAAATCAAGTACACTCCGAGCCCCAATAATAATGTAATAAATGCACCGAGAAAGAAGGGAAGGAAAAACCCAGATCTCAGACCTCTTTTTCTTCCCTTTATTCCGGTTTCCTTATCCATAAGGCTCTCTCTGATAATACGGTTTGCCTCATAGATCATATCTGTTTGTTCAATGTGGGCCTCCTCACCTCTGCGACTTACCACAAAATACGCCTCGTCAAAGAGATGACTGCCTGTGTCCTTTAAGAAAATTACTTTCTTCTGATATCCTCTCACCGATAGCCTCCGCCGTTTTTTTATAATTATAGACAGAAAGAATAGCTTTATTCAGGCTATCGGTGAAATATGAAATAATCTCAGGATATGTAATCCTATTATCTTCTGCCGAAGATTCTGTCAAAGAAGCCGCCCTTCTTTGTCTCTGCCTTTACCTCATCCTCTTTTACGATATCCTCAAGAAGAATGGGGCTGGGAACTGTATCAACCTTAGGCTCTGCCTTAGGTGCAGGTGTTGCTGCGGGAGCGGGTGCCGCGGGCTTTGCTACAGGAGCGGGTGCGGGCTGGGGTGCGGGAGCTGCCTTGGGTGCAAGTGCTGCTGCGGGAGCGGGTGCCGCGGGCTTTGCTACAGGTGCGGGTGCGGGCTTGGGTGCAGGTGCTGCCTTGGGTGCGGGAGCGGGCTTAGCAGCCTTAGGCTCCTTCTCAACCTTGGGAGCTCTCTTTCTCTTCTTCTTTTCGGGAAGGGGAATGTCGTAGTTATCATCAAGAAGCTGATCAATGGAAATGTCAAAGAGAAGCTTCATTTCAAGCAGTTTGGGAACCTCGGGGTAAGACTGGCCGCTTTCCCACTTATAAACTGCCTGTCTGGATACGCCAACTGCGCTTGCGAAATCATCCTGGGTAAGACCCTTGGATTTTCTCAGAATAACGAGTTTTTCCTTGAATGTCATGGTAAATCCTCCTTACCGCATTGTATGCGGTTCTTTCAATATATATTTTATTTTTTATTAATTTGATTTACTTCCTATTATCAGGAGGATTATTCCTCTGATTCAAGGATTGCCTTTTCGGCCTCGACGTTTGACGTCTGATCTGCGCGCTCTATCAAGTCGGATCGTAGCCATGTCGTTCTGTGAGCCAAGGAGTTGAATCCAGTGGTTGTCTTCCTAAGACCGCTTGGCCTCCGACTTATCAGGAGGATTATTCCTCTGATTCAAGGATTGCCTTTTCGGCCTCGACGTTTGACGTCTGATCTGCGCGCTCTATC
>JAZSIK010000062.1:0-5101 GCA_045533775.1 Eubacteriales bacterium | reverse complement strand
CAAGGGTACGGAACATATCAACGGTGTTCTTCCAAAGCTTGTCAAACCAAACGGGAGACTCCTCGGGACGACAAACGACTACCATCTCCTGCTTCTCAAACTGGTGGATACGGTAAACGCCCCTCTCCTCTATACCGTGCGCGCCCTTCTCCTTACGGAAGCAGGGAGAGTAAGAGGTCAAGGTGTAAGGAAGCTCTGCCTCGGGAACGATCTGATCAATAAACTTACCGATCATAGAGTGCTCGGATGTACCGATGAGGTAGAGATCCTCGCCCTCAATCTTATACATCATAGCCTCCATCTCAGCGAAGGACATAACACCCGTTACAACGCCTGCACGGATCATATAGGGAGGAATGCAATAGGTAAAGCCGCGGTCAATCATAAAGTCGCGAGCATAGGAAATTACCGCAGAGTGAAGTCTCGCAATATCTCCCATAAGGTAGTAGAAGCCGTTACCTGCTACGCGGCGGGCAGAGTCAAGATCAATACCGCAGAAGCGCTCCATTATATCGGTGTGATAAGGAACCTCAAAGTCAGGAGTAAGAGGCTCGCCAAAGCGCTCAACCTCTACATTCTCGGAGTCATCCTTACCGATGGGAACCGTAGGATCAATGATATTGGGAATGATCATCATGATCTTGTTTACCTTCTCGGAAAGCTCGGCCTCCTTAGCCTCACAAGCGGCAAGCTCGGCTGCCTGCTCTGCAACAAGCTTCTTAGCCTCCTCTGCCTCGGCAAACTTTTTCTGACCCATAAGCATACCAATGGACTTAGATATCTTGTTTCTGTTAGCGCGGAGATCGTCTGCGCGCTTTTTATTCTGGCGAAGCTCCTCGTCAAGTGCGATAACCTCGTCAACAAGAGGAAGCTTTGCCTCCTGGAACTTATTTCTTATGTTCTGCTTTACAACCTCGGGATTTTCTCTGAGGAATCTGATGTCAATCATTTTTATTTCTCCTTACGGTCATACGACCTTGTTTTACAAATAGTTATTATCCTAATTATTTTACACTATGCGCCGAAAAATTGCAATAGGTTTATAAAATATTTTTAATATTGTTTATTTTTTATCAAATAGCTATTGATTTTAAGAGATTAATTTAGTATAATGTTAAAGGTAAATAATTATAAAAGGAGATATACAAATGTTAGTTTCTGCAAAGGAAATGCTTAATAAGGCAAAAGAAGGCCACTATGCAGTAGGCCAGTTTAATATGAACAATCTTGAGTGGACCAAGGCGATCCTGCTCACCGCACAGGAGATGAACTCCCCTGTTATTCTCGGCGTATCCGAGGGCGCAGGCAAGTATATGTGTGGCTATAAGGCCGTCATAGGTATGGTTGAGGGCATGATTGAGGGGCTGGGCATCACCGTTCCCGTTGCGCTCCACCTTGACCACGGCTCCTATGAGCACGCATACAAGTGCATTGAGGCAGGCTTCTCCTCCGTAATGTTTGACGGCTCTCACTACTCTATTGAAGAGAATATCGCAAAGACCAAGGAGCTTGTTGCAGTATGCAACTCCAAGGGTATCTCCCTTGAGGCAGAGGTAGGCTCTATCGGTGGCGAAGAGGATGGCGTTGTTGGCGGTGGCGAGGTTGCTGACCCCAACGAGTGCAAGATGATCGCCGATCTCGGCGTTACTATGCTTGCAGCAGGTATCGGTAACATCCACGGCAAGTATCCGGCAAACTGGGCAGGTCTCAGATTTGATGCTCTTGAGGCTATCAGCAATCAGACGGGCGATATGCCCCTCGTTCTCCACGGCGGCACAGGTATCCCCGCCGAGATGATCAAGAAGGCTATCAGCCTTGGCGTATCCAAGATCAATGTTAACACCGAGTGCCAGCTCTCCTTTGCAGCTGCTACCCGTACATACATTGAGGAGGGCAAGGACCTTCAGGGTAAGGGCTTTGACCCCAGAAAGCTTCTTGCTCCCGGCGTTGAGGCTATTAAGGCTACCGTTCGCGAGAAGATTGAGCTCTTCGGTTCTGCTAACAAGGCATAATTTGGTATAAAACAAAGAAAAAAGGGTAAAACGCGAGAGAAATCTTGTAGCTTTGCCCTTTTTTCGTTTTTCCTGTGATAATTCCCCGCTATCCGTCATAGGCTTGTATGAAAGATTTTATTAAGGAGATTTTGTATGAGCGATAATTCTATTTATTCGGATATTGCAAAGAGGACGGGTGGAGACATTTACATAGGTGTAGTCGGCCCTGTAAGAAGCGGAAAGTCCACCTTTATCCGCAAGTTTCTTGACACGGTCGTGCTGCCGAATATTGAAAATGAGTATGACAGGCAACGGACAGAGGACGAAATACCGCAAAGTGCATCGGGTAAGACCATAATGACCACCGAGCCAAAGTTTGTACCCGACGACTCCGTACGCGTTATGCTTGAGTCTGACATAGAGTTCCGCGTAAAGATGGTTGACTGTGTCGGATATTTGGTTGACGGCGCGCTTGGAGCGGAGGAAAACGGAGAAAACCGCATGGTGATCACCCCTTGGTCAGAGGAGGCAATGCCCTTTGCCGAGGCGGCAGAGCTGGG
The DNA here is from genome assembly GCA_045533775.1 of Eubacteriales bacterium. Taxonomy (GTDB): domain Bacteria; phylum Bacillota; class Clostridia; order Oscillospirales; family CAG-272; genus UBA1740. The sequence goes on along the minus strand of JAZSIK010000062.1, from coordinate 2,547 downwards.
AACGGGAAAGGTTATCGGTGAGCACGCCACAATAGCAATGCTGGTGACCACCGACGGATCTATTGCCGGTATCCCTCGTGAAAGCTATGTTCCCGCGGAGGAGCGGGTGGCAAAGGAGCTTAGCGAGCTCGGAAAGCCCTATGCGATCATTCTCAACTCGGCTAACCCCGACAGCGACAGCGCTCACGATCTTGCACACGAGTTAGAGGAGAAATACAAGGCGCCCGTAGCACTGGTTTGCTGTCCCGACCTGGATGCCGACGATATACGCGAGATACTCGCTCTGGTGCTATCCGAATTTCCGCTGAAGGAAATGCATTTTTCAATTCCCTCCTGGTGCGAGGTTCTGCCGGACAGTCATCCTCTGCGCGCAAAAATGCTATCTGATGTGTGCAGCTTTGCCGAGGGTGTTGAAAAGCTTGGTGATATAGAGAAAAAGCTCGGTAATTATAGCTTTGAGCGTGTATCGGTGGATGCGGGTGACGGAACGGCAAGATTTAATATTCCCATCTCTGACGGCGAGTATTACAGGGTTATCAGCGAGCTGTGCGGCGTTGATGTTTCTGACGAAAAGCAACTACTCTCTACTCTTAAGGAGCTGGCGGAGATACGCGACAGATATATGCGGTTTGAGGATGCGCTCAACGATGTGGAGGAAAAGGGCTACGGCATAGTTATGCCCTCTATGAAGGATCTGAAGCTGGAGGAGCCCAGTCTTGTAAAGCAGCCAAACGGATACGGTGTAAAGGTAACCGCCCACGCCGACTCTATCCATATGATAAAGACAGGAATAAAGGCAGATCTCTGCCCCGTTATCGGCTCGGCGGAGCAGTCTGAGGAGGTAGTTAAGTTCCTTCAGAACGAAGCGCAGGAAAACCCCGAAAAGATATGGGAGTACAATATGTTTGGAAGATCGCTATATGATCTTGTCAGCGACGGTATGAACTCAAAGCTCTCGCATATGCCCGACGAGTCAAGAGAAAAGCTGGGCGAAACTCTCGGCAAGATCATAAACGAGGGCTCAAACGGCTTGATTTGCATACTTTTGTAATGTTTGGTTGTCATTTTATGCAAAAAAAAAAGAGGACACACATGTGTCCTCTTTTTGTATGTCGGGTAATTTACTGCTTTGTGTATGTGCCGAATACCCAAGTAGAATCATCAATCTTTGTCGGGCTTTGCTCGTGGTGATAAAGACCGTTGATTAGGATATCGTTTGATGTTGTATCAAAATCGCCGCGAAGATAAAAGTCCGGCGGATAATTAATGCTGAAGGTGGTGTCGTAATTTTCCTTATCCGACTCTCTTACCTTCTCATAAATATCGTGCTCTATGTAGAGATAAATGGTTTTTCTGTCCTGGGCAATATTAAATATTCCCTCAACTACCGTCTCGCCCTTTTCATAGCTGAAAAGCATAAAGCTCTGATTCATTACGGGAACAACGGTAAGCACCTCACCGCCCTCGCTTGCATATCTGCCCTCGGGAATGCGATATTCACCGTCGTTGAATGCGTTTGAATAGGCCTTGTGAGTCTGTCCCTCCAAAACATATGTACCTAACTTATAGGGCAGCTCACTGAGGCGGTAAATGTGGGTGTAGACGGTACCGTCGGTAACACCGAGATCCTCCTCTACCATCGTAATACTGAACTGTGTGAAGCCCTTGTCATAGTCCTCAACATAGCAGTCAAGCCAGTCCTCTCTCTGCTTATCGCTTCGGGTAAGCATAATGCTGAGCGGTGTACTCGCATCCTCGTTGGTTCTGTACAATGCTCTGAATTTGCCGCCGTACTTCTCTGCTCCGTCCTCAAAATAGCTGAAGGTCATCACATCCTTTGAGCCGTCAAACACAAAATATGTGTCCGCATCACCGAGAAGCGACCACTTTCCTGTGGAGGATTCCATACTGTCATTATAATTTGTAACATCGGAATTATTACCGCCGAAAAGTCCATCGCAGCCTGTAAAGGTAAGTGAAAGAACAACCAAAACTAACAAAAAAGCACAAAGTTTAATTTTCACGTCCGTATCCTCACAAGTCCTTTTTATTTCATTATAGCACAGCTTTTTGGTGAATGCAATAGTTTTTTGAGTGGGGTGGATATGCTATACAAAAAGCGACGGGGTTTCGCCAGAGGCGAATATACCCGCACTTTTCGCCTGGCAAACGAGTTTGCCGATCTACAAGTGAGGTATGTGAACCCGATTCGGCGCTTTGCACCGAGCAGGTTCAACGAACGGGGGTTCGTCAAAAAGGAAAAGGACGCACAAGGCGTCCTTTTCCTTTTTGGTGGATATCATTTGCTCGTGGACTTCGGTCCACGAAGCCCGTCGCAAATGACCGACGGGAGTTTGCCATCGCAATCTGTAAATACCTAGATTTTCAAAGTCTGCCCGTTCATATTGTTGCTCAGGCAATCTCTTGAACCCGATTCGGCACAGAGTGCCGAGCGGGTTCAACTCCTACGGCGGAGCCGTCAAAAAGAAAAAGGACGCACAAGGCGTCCTTTTCCTTTTTGGTGGATATCATTTGCTCGTGGACTTC
>JAZSIK010000051.1:0-20291 GCA_045533775.1 Eubacteriales bacterium | reverse complement strand
CACGCGTTACTCACCCGTCCGCCACTGTTCCGGGACCGAAGTCCCTTCACCGTTCGACTTGAATGTGTTATGCACGCCGCCAGCGTTAATCCTGAGCCAGGATCAAACTCTCTAAAAAATGTTTATCTAAATCCCTTCGTTTCCTCCGGGACCTAAATCCTTTTTCAGAGCTATCTTAATCTAGCTTCTTCTTACTTTTGAGTTTTTCTCAATGTGTTTGACAAGAACTTACACCGTTTCGGAGTCTCCCCCGAAACACAATGTTTTCTTAATTTCTTATTGTTCAATTTTCAATGATCAAGGTGCCAACCCAAAGTCGGCTTTCCTATTATACATCAAAGCTTTGCGGTTGTCAAGAGTTTTTTCAAAAAAAATCAACTTTTTCTTCATAATTTTAATATAATTATTTTAATATAATATAAAATGATTATTGATCGGCAAAAGATAAAGCCATTTTCTCTTTCGGAAGGTTATTTTATGCAAAAATAAACCCATTCCGCTTTTCACCTTTCTTCTCACGTGGTATTATATTATTATAAGGAAGATATAATCGGTGTGTAAATGTTGATAACTTATTTTGCAAAATATATTGACAAACATATTAGACTGTGTTATACTCTTTTCGCAAAAAAATAAACATAAAATTATGGAAGGTTTTTTTATGACACTCTACGAGGAGCTTTATTTTGAGATTCGCGCAACAGGTGCAAAGAGTGAGATCAAAAACTTTGTAAACTACCTGAAGAGCGGCGAGCTTGACGAGTTTTTTGAGTTCAGCAGCGACTATGTAAACTACGATGATGACTATGCCACCGCAGATGCGAGTGCAGATGTAAGTGTAGTCCTTTCCAACGACGATTGGGGCATTGAAATTGATGAGTTTGATACCGACGAGTTTCTTGAGATCCTGTGCAAGGCCGGAAAGCGTCTGTATCTGAAGGGACAGCTCTACGACGCAGACAACGAGGAATATTCCTTTGTCAGCGAGACGGGTGATTCCTACTATACTAACGCTCTGCTCATCAGAAACTTCAATGAGGATGAGGACAGACCCAACGAGGATGACGAAGACGACGAAGAATAATATTACAAGGCGGTTTAATAAGCCGCCTTTTTATGACGGATTGTTTGAAATGCGCCGAAGATACATTATTGAATACTCTCACGAGTAATTGTATTTTAGTTCAAGGAAGACAGAGGCTTTTTGCCTCTGTCTTTTTTTGATGTCATTTTGTTGACTTTTGTTCCTTAATATGATATAATTTACTTATCAAACTACAACAGAGGTGACTTATATGAGTTTTGACCGCATCGGACATGGTTTTAGCGTAGCAAAAAAGATTCTCTATTCTATAATTTCGTTTATAAAGGTGCTCATTCCTCTCATGACTCTTGAGGCAGAGATCATGAAAAAGGTAGAGTTCCTTCAGCCTTTCTTCTTAAGCGTTTTTAATTTTCTCTCCGAAAATCTCAACATAGTTATCTTCGTAGGTTTTACAACTCTTTTGACCGGCGCATTTACATACTTCATATTCCCTGTTGGTGAGCTCGCCTGTCTTGTAGCAACGGCAATCGGATATCTGCTTTCACCCAGAATAGAAGAAATATTTGCAAACCTTGTTGCAGATGGAGCTTCTCTTTGGGAGGCAGGCGCAATATGTGCCCCCTGGATATTCTGGATATGTCTTCCTACCCTATTTGTGGGTGCGGTATGTGTTTGCAAGCGTATAAACAAGCATGGCGGTCTTATTAAAACACTGCTAATCAGCGGTCTTGCGACCCTGATTCTCGGTCTGCTTTTTGGACTCGGCGCCTATCTTTGCTACGGCTTCGGCTGGACGGGGACACCCGCACAGACCTGCATGCTCATCTCGCTAATTATTGTAACCATTGCTGAGCAGATCGCCATTTTCAGTATGAAAATGACAGATTAATTTTATCATAAAAAAAGACAGAGGTTTTTACCTCTGTCTTTTGTTTTAGCTATACATATTGTTACAGTTGAGATAATTGTAAAGTTGCTCACCGTGATTCTGCTCTTCCTTCTGAATATGGGCGAGGGTGTCTCGCAGAACGGGGCTGGTGAACTCAAATACACCTGTGTTATAGACGCCGGACACGTGCTTTTCCATTGAAAGCGAGTCCTTGCAGAGATAGGCGTCATTTTTCTTTTCCACCTCGTTACAGGATGATGTTCTGCAAACGAGCTTTGCCTGTACGGCAGAGGGTGATACAGATGGCATAGAAACCTCTGTGCCGCCGAGAATCTGATTGATGGTATCAAGGTGTCGGCGTTCGTTTTCCGCCAGGCTGCTGAAAAGATTCTTCAGCTCGGGATCATGAGCCATCTGAGAATACTGCGTGTATTTTTCAATACAGACCTGCTCCTGGCTTTTCAAGTCATTTAATAGAGTTGTTTCTTTCTGGGTAAGTGTCATAATTATCCTCCTTTTTGGTATCCCTGTAAATTATTACCCATTTTCTCCTTTTTATGCCCGTCCATATTTCGCAAAATATGCGGAGGTGCGATAAAGCACGAAATTATTTTTGCTTTTTTGATAAAATAGTCCGCTCTGTTGGCAGAATGTATAAAAGGCGACGGCGGTTTTCGTGATTTTTCACTCGCCGTCTAATATATAATACAATATGAAAAATAACTCGGGAGCAAAATTGATGGAAAACGCAACTGAAAAAAGCAAAGCACAGGGAGAGGATGGTCTCCTGAACAAAATAAAAAAGGGAGTGACAAATAGCAGTCGGCCGACGGATAAGCGAGGATTCTGGCGGGATATTTTCTTCTTTGCCATCGGCTTTGTGCTATCCAGATGCCATTTGTTTTTCGGAGCGAGGCCGGTAGGACTTGCTTTTCTTGCTATGCTGCCCATCGGAATATGGCCAACCGCGGCAGGAGTCGTTATCAGCGGAATAACGCTGGGTATTGACGGTATAATCTTTGCCGTGGCCGGCGCGATAATCGTTCTGCTGAGGGCGGCAGTATCAAGCGGAGATCGGGATGAGCTGGGAAGACGGCTTTTGTTTAGAGAGAGTCTGCTTATAAGAATTGCCATTTCTATTCTCGGCGGCTTTGTAACCGCAGTATACGAGGTGCTTATGCGAGGGCTTAACGAGCTCACGCTACTGTTTGGACTTGTAATGATATTACTGACGCCCCTGTTATCCTTTGGTCTTTCCGGTCTGTTTAACTCGGGTGTAAGGCTTGAAAAACTATTAACTGACAGCGCTGTGCTTTCTCTGTCGGGAATTGATAAAAAGGAAAGATATGACCGCGTTTATTTTCAGTTTTCTTCCCTGCTGCTGATATTTCTGATAGGGCTGTCATTTAAGGGCGTAAACATTATCGGAATATCTGCATCTTACATTTTTTCCTGCTCGGTTACATTGCTTTGTGCAAAGAGATTTGGCAGTCTGAGGGCGGCTGCGGTGGGATTTGTGGCAAGCCTTAGTCTGTCAGCAGTTATGGCTGTTTCTGCCGCGCTTATGGGTCTGGGCGCCGGGGCATTATTCTCACTTGGCACAGGATATGCAACGGTGATCGGAGGAGCGATTCTCTGCGGATCAGCAATATATGCAGACGGTATGGTCGGTTTGTTATCCACCCTGCCCGAATATGCGATCGCCGCCGCTATTGCAGCTCCTATAAGCAAAAAGCTTTATCGCAGGGAGGAAACGCCGACAGAAAAAAGCTCCGAGATAAGCGAGGAAATGCTGGGAATTATGGCTCTGTCCTATCAGGCAAAATACAGTGGATGTCGCGACAGGCTGGCGGAGGCTATCTCAGATATGGGAGAGGTTATTTCCCGACACACCCATTCTTCCGCAAAGCTGACGCTTGAAGAATATCGCAGAATAATAATCTCTGTGGCGGAAAACTACTGCATCGGCTGTCTTGGCGGTTCTCTGTGTGCAAAGGAGGGCATACGTCCTGCTATAAAACGAGCCGACAGGCTGGCAAGACTGCTCAGCTGTGGCGAAAAAATAATGCCCGACGATGTCAACTCCGAGACCGAGTTTTGTCAGATGGCAAGCGATATTGCAGAGGAAATAAACGAGCGCGTAGCAAAGGAAGAGCGCGAAAGATTTTTACTGTCTGAGCGTGCGGGATTTGGCGAAGAGTATTCTCTTATCGCCCAATTCATTCAAAGAACCGTGTCGCAGGACGCACAGGAGGTTAGGGTTGACGACAGTCTTAATCAAAGTCTGGAGAAATTACTTTCAGAAAACGGCATTGAGGGTGGAAGCATCCGCGCCTTTGGCAAAAGAAGACCGCATATAATACTTGCAGGCGAGGACGAAAGCGGAACAAAAATCACCTCACAGAAGCTGAGAGAGGATATTGAAAAGGTCACAAAGCTTCGCCTCGGCGCACCGGAATACTATAAAAGGGACAAAATGCTGCTTATGGAATGCAGCTCCGAGAGACAATTCTCCGTATCCTACGCCACCGCCTGCCGTCAAGGGAAAGAAAACGAGGTTTCGGGTGATACCGCTCTATGCTTTGAAAACGGCAACGATTACTTCTATTCTGTCATTTCCGACGGTATGGGCAGCGGAGAGGTTGCAAGAGAAAGCTCCCATATGGCATCCGAGTTTATAAAGTCAGCAAGTGAGTCAGGGCGAGCCGATGAAAGCGTGGTACATATGCTGAATCAAGCGCTGAGAGGACAACGGGAGGAATGCTCTGCTACGCTGGACCTGTTTGAAGTTGATCTGTTGAGCGGCAAAGGCAGGTTTATCAAGAGCGGAGCCGCCCCCTCATATATAAAGCGAGGATCGTCAATCTACCGCATAAGGTCACAGACGGCACCCCTCGGGCTTCTGCGAACGGTGGATAGCGAAAAAACCGAGCTTGAAATCCAGTCGGGAGATTATATTTTTATGTTTTCGGACGGCATATGCGACTCTGTTGAGGATGCGCCCTGGCTACTGCTGTTATTGGGAGAGGAGCCCATAAAAGACACAAGAGAGTATGCAGACAAGCTGCTTCGTGAGGCAATAAAAAGCTCTATATCCGGAGATGATATGACGGTAACGGTGATGAGGATAGACAAAAGAGAAACAAAAAGCCCCGCCCGTCATATACTGACAGCAAGCAAGGAGGATGAAAAACGATAATATGAAAATTATAGTTATGAGCTCACCAAAGGCTCTGCGTAGACTTTTGGCAAAAATATTTGGCGTGGAGATCACAAAGAAATAACATAAAATATAGAAAAAAGAGCGGTTTTGCAACGTTTGGTTTGCAAAACCGCTATGATTATTTAAGCTTATCAATAAAACGCTTTATTTTTTCAAGAGCCTCTTCAATGTGACGCACCGAGTAGGCATAGGAGATACGGGCATATCCCTCTCCACACTCACCGAAGGCGGTGCCGGGAACAATAGCGCATTTTTCCTCCATAAGAAGTCTCTCACAGAACTCCTCGGATGTGAGTCCGAAGCCACCGATGTAAGGGTAGATATAAAAGGCTCCCTCCGGCATCAGAGTAGGCAGTCCAATGTCGGTCAGCCCCTTATGAATATAGTTTCGGCGTCTGTTATACTCCGCCTTCATCATCTCAATATCAGGGTCTCCCTCTCTGAGTGCCTCTACCGCCGCAAACTGAGACGCGGTGGGCGCGCACATTATGGCATACTGATGAAGCTTTGTCATCTGCTTAAGCCAGACTTTGGGTGCGCAGATATATCCGAGACGCCAGCCGGTCATAGCATACGCCTTGGAAAAACCGGAAGCAATAACCGTACGCTCACGCATTTCGGGGATAGAAGCAATAGACACATGGGTGGTGTCATAGGTAAGCTCGGCATAAATCTCATCCGAAAGAATTGCAATATCCCTCTCGCGGATAACATCGGCAAGGGCCGACAACTCCTCTCGGTCAAGAATTGCACCGGTGGGGTTGTTGGGATATGGGAGGACAAGCATTTTTGTCCTTTCGGTGATTGCCGCAGAAAGCTCCTCGGGAGTAAGCTTAAAGCCATTCTCCGCCTTGGTGTTGATAATTACGGGTACGGCGCCCGCCATTCGCACAATAGGCTCATAGCATACGAAGGAGGGCATAGGAATGATAACCTCGTCGCCGGGATTTGTCAGCGAGCGGATAGCTACATCAATAGCCTCGCTTCCGCCTACGGTAACAAGAACCTCGTCGGCTGAGTAATCCAGAGAAAATCTGCGCTTCATATATGCCGCGACCTCGCGGCGTAGCTCGGGCAGACCCGAGTTTGATGTGTAATATGTGTGGCCGCGCTCCAGAGACTGAATTGCCGCCTCGCGAATGTGCCAGGGGGTTACAAAATCCGGCTGTCCTACCGTCAGTGCGGTCACATCTCCCATATCTGCAAGCAGGTCAAAGAACTTTCTTATGCCGGAAGGCTTGATGTCCTTTAATGTGCCGGATAAAAACTTTTCGTGATCTATCATATGCTATCGTTTTCCCTAAGATCCTTTGCAGGCATATTGTAAATTACACCGTTGTACTTATAGGTTTTAAGCACAAAGTGTGTTGCGGTCGCTGTGACATACTCAATAGGCGCCAGCTTTCTCGCCACAAAGTAAGCAACCTCCTTCATAGTTCTGCCCTCAATGAGAACGGTAAAGTCAAATCCGCCCGACATAAGATACAGACTCTTTATCTCGGGATAATTCTGCAGCTTTTCAGCAATTTTGTCAAAGCCGTCATCGCGCTGAGGCATAACCTTTACCTCAATAAGAGCGGTAACAGTCTCCTTATCGGTCTTATCCCAGTCAATAACCGCCTGGTAACCGAGGATAACGCCCTCCTTTTCAAGCTGGCGTATCATATTCTTAATATCACCCTCCTCCTTGGAGAGCATAACAGCCAGCTCAGCAGGAGTGAGCGTGGCATCATTTGCAAGTAGATTCAAAAGCTTTTCCATTTAATTTTCCTCTGTTAATTATTTTTGTCTTCAAGATGGCAGATACGGTCTGTGCTTCCCTTATCACATATTACCGAGTGCGGACAGTTTATACACTTATTTCTGTCTGCCAGTCTGCCGGGATAAAGGAATGCAGCAATAACTCCGCCGACAATAAGCATAAGCACGCCAAGAATAATATAAATAATATACTCATCCATATACTGCCCCTCCGTTTTATGATATTATATCACTATTTTATTTTATTGTCAAGAAAAGCGAGTATACCGCACAGAATAATTTGTAAACTAATTTTATATAAGAGAACGGCGAGGTTTCCCTCGCCGTTCTTCGTTATTTTTCTGTATCCTTTGATCTTGTACCGCAAGAGCAGCTCTTGCCGCAACTATCTGAATGAGGACAACCGATGCACTTTGCACCTCTGCGCTTTTCCTTAACAATATAACCGATTGCAAGTCCGACTATTACAACAATTGCAATCGCAGCAATAATATCGTCAACAATCATACCTTACACCTTTGCCCTTTTCTTACTCTCCTGCTCTCTCTTTGCCTTAGCGTTGGAGAAAAAGCCGAGAACCGCAACAGCAGCAACAATAGCAACCACGGCTAAAAGTCCGGGGAAGAAAGCGGTACCAAGCTTGCCCTCTGTAAAGAGTGTACCAAGCTGATAGACAAGGAAGGAAAGCGTATAGGCTATGGAGAACTGAAGGCCGATGCCCGCAAAGAGCCACTTCTTGCTCTTGATCTCGGAGTTCATAGCGCCGATTGCCGCAAAGCAAGGAGGTGTGAACAGGTTGAACATAAGATATGCAAGACCCGCTGCTGCAGTAATGCCGAGGATCTCCTCACCGCCGCCGCTTTGAAGAAGCTCAAAGTCCTCATTTACCGCGAGAGCAGTATAGATAGCAGCCAGAGTTCCTACTACCTCCTCCTTGGCAATAAAGCCTGTAACCGCCGCCGCCGCAAGCTGCCACATACCAAAGCCAAGAGGTATGAGAAGGAAGGAAATGGGGGTTGCGATACTGTGAAGAATTGACTCCTCGGGAGATGCCTCGGTAAAGCTCCAGGAGTAGTTCAGCATAATGGTAACAGCCGCGTTGCAGACGAGAATAATAGTACCTGCCTTTACGATATAGGACCAGCCGCGCTGACACATAGACTTAAGCGCGCCGAGCAGACTGGGAGCCTTGTACTCAGGGAGCTCAATGATGAAGAAGGATCTCTTGAACTTATATCCCGAAACCCACTTTACAAGCAAAGCGCCGAGGAACACAAGCACAAGTCCGAGGAAATACATAAGAGGTGCTACCCACCAGGAGCCGGGGAAGAAGAGTCCTGCGAGGAGCGAGATAACGGGGATCTTTGCACCGCAGGGTACAAAGGGAGTGAGCATAGCGGTAGCTCTGCGCTCGCGCTCGTCACGAATAGTACGGCAGGCCATAACACCGGGAATTGAACAACCCGTACCTACCACAAGAGGAATAACCGACTTGCCCGACAGACCGGCTCTCTTAAATATGGGGTCAAGAACGACCGACACACGAGCCATATAGCCACAATCCTCAAGGAGAGCAAGCAGGAAGTACATTACCATAACGAGAGGAAGGAAGCCGATAACAGCACCTACACCGCCGATAATACCGTCAACGATTATAGTCTGAAGAATGGGAGCGGTATCAACCAACAGTCCTGCTACAAGCTCACCGAACATCTCAATAAGAGTAACAAGTCCCGGAATAGCAACGCCGCCGATCTCCACACCCTCAGCTATCCAGACGCCGGGGCCAACCTGAGAGATCCAGAATACGAGGAACATTACTATCGCAAAGATAGGAATACCAAGCCACTTGTTAGTAAGAATCTCATCAATCTTATCCTGATAGTTCTTGTCCTTGGTAAAGAAGGTTCTTGTCTCAACGCTCTTTACTATTCCGTTTACAAAGGCAAATCTTTTCTTATCCGCCTCAACAACCGCCGCCTTGTCAGTGAGATCAACATCGCCCTGGTCGTAGGGGGCAGACTGCTTGTTGCCTACAACAGAAACCGCGGTATCAACAACACTCTTAAGTCCCTCGCCTGTAATGGAGGTGGTCTCAACAACAGGACAACCGAGCTTCTCGGAAAGGATCCCCGCGTTTATCTTGTTGTGCTTTTTCTCGTTCACATCGGTCTTGTTCAGAGCAACAACAACAGGAATACCAAGCTCAAGAAGCTGAGTTGTGAAGAATAGGCTTCTTGACAGGTTTGTGGAGTCAACGATATTAATGATAACATCAGGGCTCTCGTTTTTCACATAGGAGGAGGTTATGCTCTCCTCGGATGTAAAGGGAGACATAGAGTACGCACCGGGAAGGTCAACGGCAATAAGCTCTGCTCCGCCGGTACAGTAATTTTTCTTGATAGGATGCTCTTTTTTCTCTACGGTAACACCAGCCCAGTTTCCAACCTTCTCACTTGATCCTGTGAGAGCGTTGTACATCGTGGTTTTTCCGCTGTTGGGGTTTCCCGTCAACGCAATTCTCATTCTTTTTCTCCAATATGTAAATAATTATTAGCAAAATAAAGCAGTTAGCAATCGCTAACCGAGTGACAAAAAAATAATCCGAGGATTATTCTTTTACAATTATCGCCTCTGCGAGCTGGGGATCAATGCTGTATCTGCCATCCTTGATGGAGACAGTGAGTCCGCCGCGTCTGCGAGCAACAACGGTGATAGGCTCGCCCGAGTAACAACCGAGAGAGAACAAAAAGGAATCAAGCTCCTCATCGTCGGTCTCAATGCGGTCAACGATATATTCTTTTCCTTCCTCAGCGTAAAGCAGATTCATAGCATTTCTCCTGATATTTTTTGGGTTAGCAGCCGCTAACTTCGTATATATTATACTCATTCAATATGGGTTTGTCAAGTGTTTTTTTGCATTTTTTGGTTTTTTTATACAAAAAGGAAGATCCCACAAGTGAAATCTTCCTTTTATTTTTATTCAAATTGTATATTTACCGATCCAACGCCGCCGTTGATCTCAATATATCTGTCTCCGTTACCGAATCTGCCGCCGGAAACATTTTCGCCGTTATAAGTCAGGCTACCGATTCCCTTGTTCATCTCAACGGTATAGCTGTTTTCTCCTCCAAGCATGGTGATATTTACCTCACCGACACCAAGGTTCAGCTCTGCTCCTCCCGTCATCTCGGAGGTAAGGTCAAGCTCGCCGACGCCCATAAAAAGCTTAAGATCAGCAAGTCTGCCGCCACCGATAACGATCTTTCCTGCTCCACCCTCAATTTCTGCCTCGCGGTTAGCGTTCAGCTCAACGATATTAACATCTCCTGCGCCGAAATCAAAATCCACCTCGTCAGCAGAGAGCCTTGCCGCGTAGAAGGTGCCTGCTCCCGTATCAATATCAAGGCTTGCAAAGGTCAGATCGCGAGGGATGTAAATTGTAAGGAAGGCTCCGTTGTAATCCTTGAGATTTTTCTCTGTTTCTTCAATCACAATTCTGCCCGCTCTCTCTGTCATAGAAAGATATTTCAGGTTGGATGTAAGAGAAAACTCGTCGCCAAGCTCTATTTTAATCTCTCCTGCGCTAATCTTTATTTCAAGCTCTGTGATAGCGGATGAGTTCTCAGCGGTCCAGGTTTTTTCCTCTCCTACGGCAGGAAGCCTGACTGTAAAGCAACCGCCAAGTGCCATAATCATTGCTATCACCAGCGCAATGGATAAAAGGGGTATTATTAATATCTTTATATTTTCTTTTTTCATAACATTGCTCCTCGTTTGCTTTTGAATATATTATACTTCCGAAAAAGCCAAATGTCAATATTAAACCAGACATTCCATCTCCAAAATCAAAGCGTCTGTATTGTCCTCGGAATACTCTATTTCCTCCGAGATTATCCGCGCTGCAAGAGCGGCAGATTCCACATCGCCGTCCCCCGCCATACAGTTAAACAGGCGTAAAAGAAGCAGGCAAAAGCCCAGCCTCGCTCTCAGGTTATCAAAGGATGTAGCAACAGAAAGATGGCGAAAGATGAGATAGGCAAAAAATCTCTTGCTATACAGTCCTTGCTCTGCCTCGGATGTGATGTTACAGAGCCTTATCACCTCTCTGTGTGAGGGATCAAGATATTCAAGCCCGCAGAGCGCCTCGTTCCATCTATCGCAGGACAAATCAAGGGTTGATAAAGAGTATTTTTCCTTAATAATATTAATTGCAGATGAAAAATCTTCATTATTAATACAGGAGTAAATATATTCCCTATGGCTCAGGGTGTCATAATCGGTCTCGTCTGCCACACAGCACTCGCCACTCTGACAGAAAAAGCTGTCATACTCATCACTAATAAGCACAACCCTTGCCGCCTCCTCGCAGGAAAGACCTATGCCACACTCCACACGATCACCTGCTCTGTGATAAAAGCGGGGATGCTCGCGGCAGATCTGCGATGTGTACTGCTCACCGTGATCGGCGATTATTCTGCACAGACCGTCTCCTCTTAAGAAAGGACAACGCTCCCCCTCGGCAAGACAGATACAACCGTCATTACCTATATGAGATAATATTTCCTCCCTCTCGGTGACGGGCAGCTCATCATATCTTTCAAGTGTGCCACTGTCAACATATATTTCCCACCCCACGCAGCAGCTGTGTCGGCATTTATCTGCTAAGCAGTGGAAGCTCTTGTAGTAATTTAGATAGTAAACCGTCATTTTATCCCCCAAACAGCCTTTATGCTTTTATTCTATCACAACCGATGAAAAAGTCAATATGGATAGTCATTTTTTGTCGTTTTGCAAAGGGCGATATATTTTTATTTTTTTCAAAAACCTATTGACAAAGGAGTGTTTTTTTGATACAATAATTTAGTCCAAATGTTTGGAACATTAACTCGGCCTGTTAAAGCTGAGGACCATAATCAAGCGTAATTGAGTCTGTGCTTGCACAAGCGAGATGCGCGAAGATTGCTCCGCGAGCGCTTCAGGCACTGAAGCAAAGCACGAAGTGCCACCGCGCAGAGGTGTTGCTCGCAAGGAGTATAACCGGTCGGTTAAACAAAATACATCAATACATCCATTAATTATGGAGCATTAGCTCAGTTGGTTAGAGCTACCGGCTCATAACCGGTCGGTCCAAGGTTCGAGTCCTTGATGCTCCACCACAGAAACGGCACCCGTTCGGGTGCCTTTTTTGTTTCTGTGGTGGAGCATCAATCAGACTCAAACCTTGTTCGTGCGCTTTGCTTTGTTCTGCAAATTTGAGCAATTATTTTCGCGCACGAAAAGGTTAGCATACCAAATGAAGCTGTCGGAAAGCTCGCTTTCCAGCAGCGAGTGCAGGTATATTGCTCCTTAGGAGCAAAATCCTTGATTACACGCGAATATTTATAATTGCGCTTTCCCCAACGAACAATCTTGAATATTTGGAATAATATGTTTTCCGTTTTTCTTTGTTGTTAAGTAGTGTTTTTTAGTTAGTGGCGTGTGCTTGGCTCGGCGAGCGTAGCAAGCCGACTTGTATCAAGACAAGCACACGCCACGGTGCCAAAAGTAAGTTAGATAGAGATGTATACAGAATTATTGCGTTTTAATGCGTTTTAAATTAAAGAAAAAAAGAAAACTCCGAGATAAAAATCTCGGAGGAAAGCAAGCCTATCTGTGATAGGAAAATCCTTTCTTGAAAGTTAAGTATGTAAATTTTCCTACACTTGCTTTTTTATAGGTTATTAGCCAGAAAGAAAATCCTCTACAACATCGTGGAGATGTACGGTTAAAAGTTCTAATCGATTGCAATCATCAACCAATTTTTTTAAGCGATTTTTGTCAGATGTAATATCGCGAACTGATGCAACTATGGTTGCCGTGCCGTCCTGCTTGGCGTTTGCATAAGCAACTATTCCGTAGGAAGTTCGTTTTTCTTCGCCCAATGCGTATTTCTCCTCGGCAACGGCGTAAGTAACATTCATCATACCGGCTGCATCTCTCTTTCATACCATCTTTGAAACTTTATCCTAACATCGTTAATAAAGGTATTTGGATCGCTCTGCATGCTGAGAAGCAGTATGGCGGTGAGGGTACTACAACAATCTATTTGGCCCGTTTCAATGTCCGAGTAGTTGCTGTAGCTCATATGAAGCCGCTCGCCCATTTCTTTCTGTGTGAGATTAAGTCGCTGTCTCGTTTGAATGGCGAGGAACCGTAGCTCCTCGCCTAAAATTGTTGTTAAATCATTTCTTATCATAATGATAATCTTTCCTACCACAGACGGAAGAAAATTTTATCAGCAAAAACGCATTATTTATATCGGTTGTACCTATACTTTTCGACAAAATGCGCTTTAACAACCAAGTAATTGGCAAATAGCAAGATAATAGAATATCTATAAAGTGCTTTTTGTGCCTTTTTGTCACTTATTAAGAGCGAAAAACCGTTTTGCGTACAACGACGTCACCTAACAAGCAACACAAAATAATTAATACTTACTTTCAATTTCGGATGTAACTGTATCAACCGTGCCGTCATTACCAGTAACTTTTAAGGTAAAGCTAGCTCTGTATGTACCGCTACCGGTCAGAGTAAAGGTGTGAACAAAATCCCCTTCGTTTTCGTAATTTGTTGCACTCCATGTATCAACCTCCGTCCAGAAGAAGAACAAAAACTGCTTTTCGACCTTAACAGTTAGATCGGCACGAACAAAGCTTTCATAACCGTCGTAAGTAACGTCAATGTATCCCCCGTTAGCAGTTGCAGAAAAAGAAAAAACTGCATGTCCAAGGTGTGACAAGCGTGGCGAAACAGAGTCATTACTCGCGAAGCTTGTTATGCTTGTCATTGACAAAATCGTAATTAGTAGGACGGCGATTAATGTTTTCGTGATTTTTCTCATAAAAAATCTCCCTTTTAATTATATTTTGAGTTTCAAAGATACAAACTCAAGTATATTACAGTAAGCTTCTTCAAAATTCTTCAAAAAAAATAAAAAAGCATCCTGTTTTTTTCACAAGATGCTTTTTAACTTTATTTCATTGATATTCCGTTAAGTATTCGTATAAGTTCCTCAGAAGATAATTCCATATCAGAAATAAGTGATAATGAATATTTTCCGTCGGTCCAAATAAATATATAGTTTTCATTGTTGGTTCTGAAATATACATCATACTTTTCATTTTCTATTATTTTTGAATATCCACTTTCACTGTCAATGGTAAAATCGGTTCCTTCCAAAACGCGTTGATCGAATTTAATAACATTACCACTTTCATTAATAAAAGAATAACTTACTCTCAATGGTACGATCTTTTTTTCCTCGAGATAATATCCCTTGGGTAAATAGGTCAGCGTATAAACGTCTTCTATGGTATTAGCTTTAGATTCATCTCCCTCAAATGTTATTGATGCAAAAAGCTCCTTAAACACCTCACGTATTTCGTTACGGAAGATAATACCGCAACTTGTAAGGATAAGAGCAGCAGCGACAAGAATTGCAATAATGCGTTTCATTCTCGGAGACCATACACGCTTGGTGTCGGTTTTGCCGTACACTATAGCTCGCATTGCAAGATTGTGTTTCTCCGAGCAGGTTATTTCCTCGGTACAGCTGGCAGCCATATTATCAAACTTGTTGCTGACAGCTTCGTTTATCGCCTGCTTAAATAATTCCAAATTGCTTTTATCCATTATATTTTGCTCCTTTTGAAGAATCAAGTAAGAGCTTTTTACCTCTAGCAAGTCTTGTGTAGACTGTCTTTGCTGAAATTCCCATCATTTCGGCAATTTCATTAACAGTCATTTCCTTACAGAAATATAGTTGCAAGGTGGTACTATACTTGTCGTCAAGACCCTCAATCGCCTTGACGACCTTGGCATAGTTTTCTTGCATTCCCAGCTCTTCTATAATGTTATACTCATCCTCTGCGCAAAATTCTTCATCAATTTCATAATTTTCTTCATTTTCTTTTAGTACATTGCGAATCTCATTACTCAATATAGCTAAGCAATAGTTTCTGACATCTTGTTCTCCGCGCGAGAAGTCAATATTGTCTATGTACCTTGTAATTTTCATAAAGGTATTTTGTACAGCGTCTTCAGCATCAAAAACACAATTAGTTCTTCCCAATGACTTGAATTTAGTCACCGCACATTTCATAAAATAATTGTGATATTTTTTATATAGCTGTTCAACTTTCCCGTGATTAGACTCATCTGTTAGTGTTAATAGAAATTGTAACATAGCATCCTCTTTTTTTGCATTACTTTGTATATTATATCATATATCGGTAATACAATCAAGGAAAAATATTTTTATTATTTTTCACTTTTTGAAGAATTCTGTATTAACTCTCAGTAATATATACAAAGAAACATCATAAAAAGGGGTGAAACCGATGTTCTGATTTCCAAACATCTCACAAAAAAACAAAATAAAAAAAGAAAGGACAAGAAAATGAAAACAGTAAAAAACTATTCGCCCAAAACGAAGATATTATCGCTTATTTTAAGTTTTCTTATCGTTTTTTACCTCGTTCCTACATCGGTGTTTGCCGAGGGGTTGGACAATGACACAACTGTTTCCGATAGCTCTGTGTCCGAAAACGAGGAGAAAAATACATATACTCCGGAAATATATGAAATAACCGAGCTGCGTAAGGAGAACATCAAGCACTTTAGGCTTGAAGATGGTAGTTATGTCGCGGCGCAGTATAACTATCCGGTACATTATACAGACGAAAACGGACATCTTACAGATATAGATAACAGATTGATAGATTCTGGAAGTGAGTTTTCTACAAACAATTCTCGTGTTAAGTTTATTAAGAAAATAACCGGAAACGGAAACATTTTTACTTTACACGAGAATAATACCAAAATTACTATGGGCCTTGTGGGCGCAGAGAAGAAAACTGAGGGAGTTGTCATTGGAAATAACAACTCTGATGATGCCATTGAAAGCACGCTGGGCAAGATGACTAACCTTGAAAATCTTTCATCTACTATTGTTTATGAGGATATTCTTGACGGCGTAGATATTGAGTATGTTGTTCATTCGTTGAATATAAAAGAAAATATAATAGTAAAAGAAAAGAGAGACAACTATTACTACACTTTCACTATTGAACTCAATAATCTGACGGCTTACCTTGCCGATAACGGAGATGTTTGCATAACCTCCCTTGATGGAGACGTGCAATATGTAATCCCTGCCCCTGTCGTATTTGATGCTAACGATACATATGCTCCCGAGGATGTGTCTGCATATACATTGTCAGAGACGGGTAACGGAAAATATGAGTTGCTTGTAACCGTCGCGTCAGATTGGATGAATGATGAAGAGAGAACATTTCCTATTACGATAGATCCCACTATAGGCGTTCCTCATAATTATACGATTGATTTGGATATTACCTCAAGTAATCCGAATGAAAATTTTGAAGATAGCCCTTCTTTAAACGTATCTTCTGAATGGCGAAGCTATTGGAGAATTCCAACAGCGAATATGCCGACTCTTCCCAATACTGCGCACTTATGGAAGGCAGAACTTAAGCTATTTGGCTACGGTATTGATTCATATGTTGGAGCTTATGAAATAACCAGCAATTGGGATGAAACGCTTACTTGGGCTAAAACCGTGTCTGCCCCTCCTCAGGGAACCTTTGGAAATAATCTGCTTGATTACAAAAAGCTTGATTCCGGCGAACAGTGGTATACTTTTGACCTAACCGAAGTCGCAAAGAAATGGTATAACGGAGAGAACAACTATGGAGTTGGATTTAAGCTTGTTGACGGAACCGATACATCAAGAAATGCCAGCTTCTATTCATACGAGTATTACGACGATTATAACGATGGATTTGTTGAGCCTTGTTTTTATGTTTACTATTCGGATATAAGTGGATTAGAAGATTATTATTCTCTCTCATCTCATTCGGTTGCAGGCATTGGTAGTGGAAGTGTCAATCTTGCATCGGGAAATCTAACCTTGATTTCCGATCTTGTTTCAACAACAGATTATCTGATGCCTATGACTGTTTCGGCTGTGTACAACTCAGATTTAGCCGGAAAGGATTATAACATTGCCAATTCTTTCAGTGCATATACAACATCATATATGCCTTATGGTTTCAAACTGAATATATCTGAAACAATTATAGAGAAATCCATGATAAAAGAAGACGGCGAATTAACATCCTACTATATTCTTTTGGATTCTGATGGTACAAACCATTATTTCTATTATGTTCCCCTTGAGGGATATATAGACGATTCTGCGCAAGGCAGAACCTTTAACAAAACAACAGACGAGATAATAATAACCTATAGAGACCAAAGCAAAAAGACATTCAGCAAAATGTCATCCAATCCATCCGGCACCACTGGCGGCTGGGTGTTAAAAACAATAACAGATTCGTTTGGTAACTCTGTACTTATTTCCTTGGATAACTCAGATAGACCTACCAAGATCAGCCTAAAGCCCAAAGGAGCAGCCTCGGGTATAGATATGTTAACATTTACTTATAGCGGAGGCAAACTTTATCAGATTGAGAGTCCTAACAGTCGGGACTATGTAACCTTCAACTATAGTTTGGTATATAACGCCACGGCATTAGGTCTTTCAGGTAATTATTTAAGAAAAATAACCTACGGAAACAGAAATAGTACCACTCCCTACACAACCGCTCAAATTGAATACAACTCAAGCGGAAAAATCATCAATGTTCAAAACAGTTTATCGTTATCTAAAATTGCTTACACCTGGAACGAAAATAAAGTATCTAACATTTCAGAGTACGGCAATGGATATTTGGGTCAACAGGTTGCCTATGATTATGGCAAAGGATACACTGATATTTGCTCAACCGGAAACGACGAAGCTCTTGGTACAGATGATGATATATTGAGCAGATATATCTACGACATTTACGGCAGAACGGTTAGTGCATATTCAGGTTCGGTTGACTTCTCTGAAATCTACGGCGCAACGATGGGAAGCTATGAAGCCGCAACAAAAGCCAAAAACAGCATCAAAGAATCAATCATAGTATATGACGGAAAAGCTACATATTTGGATAATAACAACAGCGATAATAATGATAATAATGATGATAGCGATGAATATTTTGCAACACTTCCAGGCGGAATAACAAAAACCGAAGATACCGGCTGCTATGTGCAAACCGTGTTTACGGTAAGCAATCCGGAAAGTATTACCTACAATGCAGGTATGCAATATATAGTTTCCGGCTTTGGCTTCTCAAACTCTATTACCCAGAATGACCATGCCAAGTTTTCTCTGAGTGCAAAGGTGTATTACTATCAGGGCGAAGGAGAATCCGACGAAATCGTAACTCATCATTTTGATTTTGCAGATGTTGAAAACTCATGGCAGTTTGTTTCTGGAAAGCTGGATTGTTCAAAGGAGAATGAAAACTCAATATCATATGATGTAGTAAGAAAAATTGAACTTATTTGCAACTATTACGGTCAGATTGATGTTAATGGAAGCACATCTGTTGCTTATTTTAAGGATGTTGCATTTACAAACCTTTCTGATACTAATATAGATAAGTATAGCTACGATAGTAATGGCAGATTATCCACCAAATCAAACAGAGAATATCTGGAAACTTATACGTATGATGGACAAAACAGAGTCACCAAAGCTGAAAACTCATACGATGAATATGTTGAGTACGAATACAGACCATACGGCGATGGCGGACATATAGAATACGAAAACAAAAAAAGAAAAAATAACAATGGTTCGGATTATCTTATCTATGCGAACATCTATATTTACAATAAATATGGATTAATGACCGAATATATTCAGTTGAATACCGAAATATCGGACTATTCCGAAAGCGCCATTTCTCAGCTTGAAAAGGTGAAAATCGTTTATGAATATCAAACAACATCCGGATCTAAAATTTTTGGAGCAACATTAACCGAAACCGATTCACAGGGTTATGTAACGCAATACTTCTATGACAACTCTAATGGCAATCTGTTAGCACAGATTGATGTTGAATCCGGTGATGGATATGCATATGATTATGATGTATTCGGAGCACTTGTATCTGTAATACCTGCAACCGGCACAACTACAAGCTATACAGAGATAACAAACGCAGAAAATGTGGACTATGAATATCATGCAAGCACTCATCGCTTACAAAAAATAACAACAGCTTCTACCGAGTATTCGTTCAGTTATGACAACTATGGAAACTCTGCCGGTGTAATGGTGGGGAACAAGACGCTTGCTACCTATGAGTATGAGGAGAATAACGGTAAATTAAAGAAAATCAACTATGGCAACAGTTTTTCCGAGGAATACGTATACAATTCTCTTGAAATGTTATCGGAAATATGGTATACTGTAGACGGAACAAGCACAAAAGCTTATAGCTATACCTACAACTTGGACGGAACGATTGATGTAGTTACAGACCATCGTGCAGGCAAAAGTATAAAATACGAGTATGACAATAAAGGCAGACTTGTAACCATAAATAAAAAGGATGTCAGCGCATCCTATTATAACAGTTCTTATAGAGTCTTTTACGATTCCGAGAACAGGGTTTCCTCTCAGAGAAATATTATCTCGTACAGCTCCACAACATCGGGAATCTCCCGTATGTTTGAAACCTCATACGGCTATGATAATAGAGGACAGCTTACTACCGAGACTCTTTGGTATTTGAGCGACTATCACAAAATCAACTATACCTTTGACAATTTTGGGCGTACAACAAGTGTTACTGGCGATCTTGGTAGCTTTGATTATACCAATCAGTATTCCTATGTCTCAAACGGATATGACACATCTTATCTCGTAGGCAGTTATACCAGTACTGTTGGCTCATCATCCACATCTTACACCTATACATACGACTCAAAGGGGAACATAACAACAATTAACAGGAGCGGTACTGAAACCGCTTACACCTATGACGATATTGGTCAGCTAAAGAGCGAAAGTAAAGGCAGAGTTACAAAGAACTACACCTATGACAACGCAGGCAACATTACCTCAATTCAAACAGTTACTGCAAGTTCCGGCGGTGATCAAATTCTTTACGCCCTTATACCCCCTCTTAACCCACCCGGAAGCACAGTCACAACGGTAAATCTGACATATACCGACTCCAACTGGGGAGACCTGCTGACAAGCTATGATGGAGTTACCATTGAATACGATCCGATTGGTAACACCACCGATTATTATAACGGCGTCCCATATGAATTAACTTGGGAAGGTCGTAGGCTTATTGAAGCGGAGACAGCTACCAAGGAAATGTTCTTCACCTACAATGATGAGGGCATAAGAACCAGCAAGACAGTTAACACTGTAAAGCATACATACTATCTCAATGGAA
>JAZSIK010000033.1:0-50017 GCA_045533775.1 Eubacteriales bacterium | reverse complement strand
GTTTCCAGCGGCGCTGGCGATAACCCCAGAGGCACCGATACCCGGATGACAGAGCAGAACCTTCGTGATCATGTATAGAAGCCTTTGCAGACCGCGGTAAAGGAAGGCGGCGCCAACGGTATGAAGTCGGCGTTTAACGATCTTGGTTCGATCTGGTGCGGCGCAAACTATGCCCTTCTTACCGAGATACTCCGTGACGAGTGGGGCTTCAGAGGTGTGGTGATTACCGACTGGACAGATACATCCAACCGTGGCAGTATGTCTATAAGGCAGGGCATACGTGCAGGTAACGATTTGTGGCTCAATCCTAACACCACAGGCATCAACGGTAATGATAAACTCAATACCTCGAACGAAACGGATATGAAGGCAGCTCGCTTGGCTTGCAAGAACATTCTCTACTCGGTTGTAAGCACCGAATATACTGCGGAGATGTATAGAAACATGGATATCGATGATATCTATCAGACCAGCGGTGAGATCGGCTTCAAGGAGGAC
Organism: Eubacteriales bacterium; assembly: GCA_045533775.1. Taxonomy (GTDB): domain Bacteria; phylum Bacillota; class Clostridia; order Oscillospirales; family CAG-272; genus UBA1740. The sequence continues at coordinate 49,519 of JAZSIK010000033.1, read as the reverse complement.
GTATTCGAATGGTGGAAGCCCGCACTCCTTGCAGTCGACGCTGTAATTGTTATTGGCTTGCTTGTATGGACGTTTAAGAGAAAAAATAGCCTTTAATAAATGCTGTGATTCAGAAAAATTGAATAGAAATTATCACTATTACGGTTGCAAAATGGTTTTTCAGATAGGCATGGTTGCAAAATAACGAAGTTTCAAATACGGCGTTGAATCCGACTCGCCAATTATGAAAAAACAATATTGTCATAGGTAAAATAGTGAAAAATGATTAAAAAGGGCTACACCCCTTTTTAAGCAAAAAATAAGACCAATCCGAACACGGATTGGTCTTATTTTTTGCCCAAAATCGCCCCTTTTAGCCCGATTTTGGCGATATGCAGCCATTTTTAGAAGCTATTTTTAACCAAATCCACATAAAATTTGTTTGCACGAGAGTTGAATGCACATTAATTGCTCTCCTTCTTTCATAGCCTCAAGAGCCTCGTGCAAAAGTAAAAATAATCGCCACCCAGAAGTGAGGCCTTCTTTTTTGGATCGTCCTGCCACATCGGGATAAAATACAGAGACCTTCAGGAAAGAAGTCCTGCGATTTTAGGATTTTGCAACATTCCGTCATTGGTGCAAGGCTCTAAAAGAAGCAGCCTGTCCTGTCTTAAATGCGCCTCTGCCGCCATAGTCATTAAGAAAAAGTCAATATAGAAGAACTCACCAGAAACTACTCCGCTAAAATGCGTTTGAAAATCCTTATAAAATAAGGCGTTTTATTGCTCTATTTTTCCTCGCGTCCTTGCTTTTGGACATTGAAAAGGCGGCGAGATTGCTCCCGCCGCCTTAAGTTATTCGGTTAGTGTTTCAATAGCAATCTGCATTCCGAGTTTGAACGCATACTCGAATATGGCAGCTTCCGCCAAGCTCATATATATATACTGACTCCAATAATCGTAGAATTTTTGAAAGGTTTCTTTCTTTTTGTCCGTGAAGCTCTTTCCAAGTCCTCATGGTGTCTTGCCATATAGCCGAGCAGCTATTTCATTTCCTTGGAGTTAGTTCGGCTATCCTCCTGCGGTATTATGTTCCTGTGCCAAAGCTCGTTGATGATCGACTTCATCGATAGATCACCTCCCACAAAACGATCTCTTCAGCGCTCGCCTTGATGTTGTTCATCTCAGCAACCCATTTGAGGGGATCAGAAGCCTTTAATTCTTCATCTATGCCTCGTTCTTGGATGAGGTTAGCAACTTGCTTCTACCATTTCTTTGGCTTGTACGTCGATTTCGTTAAGGTGTGCGTTAAGTCTGCCCTCTGTCAAAAGAGTAGTTGTATGTACCTCTCTTGTGCTGCTTGATGTAGTCGCGGTGAAGTAGTCCGTGTTTGCCGATTTTGTGTTCATTTTTCTCTGAGATTTCGAGCATTGGGGAGGGGCCACTTTGTTTTATAAGCCCGCTTTCGCAAAAACTACATGTTATTCAAACGAGAGTTAAAATCTTAGCAGTTTTATGTATGTGCAAAGCATTTGTTTGCTATTATTTCGCGGTGCGGTTCTTTTTCGAAAGTCTGATTTTGCGTCTGCGAGACTTGTCGTCTTCGACAAGCCTTCTCTCCTTTTCCTCGCACAATTCTCTTCTCATCTGATTAACCTCAATAACCATTTTCTTGACGCTGAAGAATATGGTCACAAGAGGAACCAGTAAGGTGGCTATAACTAACAGTATCTGCGGAGAGAAGAACGAAACCTCATGACCTACAATCTTTTCTATCAGATCCCAAGATGTGCTCAAAAGAGAAAACTCACCGACCAGGGAACCTAAAACTGCTACAAATATCTCCGCTTTTATCATCCTGATCTTTGCAAATTTAGCCTCTCTTGCATTGATACGGTCAACATAAGTTCTGCATATATCCTGCAGTCCCGAAAGATCTGTCCTAAAATTATTGTAAAGTGCATCGATCGAGAAAGATTCTTTAAGCATCTCGTAATACTCGTTTACGTGTTCAATATTTGATGGATGGTTGAAGAAGGATCTAAATTTCAAATTATGAGCTTCAGCATCATACCTCTCCGCCTTCTTAAGCTGTTCATACATTGTAACATAATCCTGACCGATTGCATCAAGCTGTCCCATCTTCGCTAACATCAGCTCTATAGCTTGTTTCTGATGAAGAACGCACATAAACAGAAGGAAGTAGGTGTTATGTAATTTTGAATAAAAGTCGTTCTCAAAGAAATAATCCGTAGTCCGATCTCCTGTCAAATAGCTAATATTGACAGCACCATTCATTGAGCTTGACCAATATGAGTTTTTGAACGGATGCGTTGTAGATACATTAGTCTCGCCGGAAAACTTGTATGACTCCTTATAATTCTTAGTCGCATGGAACAAAACATCATCAAAATCCTGCGGCATCTCAGAAAGCAAAAGATGAGAATACACTCTCTGCGTAGCATTGTAAAAATCAAACTTCAATGCAGAACAGCCGTCCTTGGCAGAGACAGATTGAGATATTTTGCTAACCAAACTTTGCAAAGTGAAGGTTTTTACAACAGAAGTTGTTTCTCCGGTAGCAGGATCATATTTTTTATCTATCCATTCAAAGCGATTATTTTCGCTCTTTGCTTCACCAATAAAATAGTTGAGATGAAGGAATTCATCGATGTTGCAATCCTTAAAGTTGCACTCAACATCTACAAACCCAACTCCCGACTCAAAAAGATAAAGCTGAACGCTTTCGACCGTTATGGGATGAGGCGTAGCTTTATCATTTCGACAAAAGAAATTTATTTCCTTGTTGCTGTGAGAAGGAAGATCAAAATAGCCGCGGTAATTAGGATTTACACGGTAGCAATCCGCGATTTTTGTACTATTCCCATTCTGATCCATAAGCTCGTCCAGGCCGTCTCTGAGATAAGTGCCTTTGATGCTTATAGTTTCAAAGAGCTGTTGCGGGTTTCCGTTTTTGTCATTAAAGAAGGTCTCTTGTACATCTATTTCTTCCTTCTCAAATGTAAACGGATATATAAACTTTGTAAATTGCTTTATTATTTTAGTTTCAGACACTGTGGGTTTACCTCACTTTAACTGATGTTTTCCTGCCACGAATTATATCGTTCAATTATATCCTCACGCATCGCAAATTTTTTTGAATGCTTACTTCCACGGCTTATAAGAACGCTTTCACACTCAACTCCCAAGGCCTCTTCTATCTGCCTCTGGAAATTTGCGCAATCAATAAAGCTACATGAAAATACATCAATGTACGCCATTTTACTTTTCTTATAATAGTGAAAGGCTATATGACTCTGAGCAATTACCGTAAGTCCGGAATAGATTTTCGGCCTCATAATATTGTCGGTAATTACGGTAGGACGTGCAATAGGATCCATATTGATCTTATATGGTAGCTGATCGAGGAAGGTATAGATCATATCTATATTGAATTCTTTAGGCTCACGTGTTTTTATCAGATAATGTGGTCCAAAATCCTCTGTCTCATTAACATTTCCAACAGGAGTCTGTGCAGATATGTTAAACCTGCGGTCAACAACATTTATTATTTTTGAACCAAAGGGAAACTCTATTGAAAGTATTTCAGTAAGCTTATCGGCGCTGATGAAGCCGTCATACAGCATATCAACGAAATAGCACTCTCTCTCCGGGAAGGTATGAATGGTAAAATGTCCCCCCTTTAAAAGAACGAAGGCGCTTATTCCATCATCCTCCTTAACTTTTCCGTAGTAGTAGGGAATAAGTGAAGGAGGCATTATGGTTTCCACTAGCATATAATTAGTAATCTTGTGTATTTTTTCATACACAATTCTTAAATCGGATATATCGTCTGCGTTTGCCTGATACGCGTCAAACATAATATGAAGCATATTATCTCCTATAATTTTTCTTTATTCGTCGGTGTTCTGTTTGTTTTTTCCGTCCATTGCATCAGCAACGAGTTGATCAAACTCACGGCAATTAATTAAGAAAGGCTCTATCCACCATCTGCTGTTGGACGTTGTAACATTCGGAATACAGTAATACTTGTCGTTAATAACGTATTCCTTATCGGAAAGTATCTTGATTTCCCTCTTTCCGTTATCCCCTGCAAGATACACGGAGAAGCTGTTTATATCGCAGCAGTCTCGACGCTCGCTCTTTTCCTCATACTGAACGACATAAGGATAAATTGGGTCGTACGAAATCTGTTGGCCGAGCATCATCTCTCTTAAGTAATCCTCGTTATATGTTAAGAAGTACAAAAGCTGCTTTGTCTGAAGCAGGAATTTGTTAAAGAGAATAACGTTGGCAACCGCACCACCCTTTTTAGAATGCTTGACATCATTTATATAGCTGACTATATTGTACTGTGATTTTGCATAGTCCTGAACCATATCCTTGGTATCTATTTCAAGTATCTTATTAAAGGTTTTTATAGAGCAGAAGTACGAACGGCCAATTGTTTCCTCTAAATATTTACCCTCGTCGGTTACTTCAATAACATGACCTTTTTTCACAAAGAGAAGCTCTGCAAAAGCACGGAATTCTTCAACAAGTCCGCCAAGAGACTCTCTGGAAAGCTTTTTTGCCTTTTCAAATGCAGCCTTTTTAAAACTAAGCTCACAAAGAGTATAGATTTTTTTCTTTTCAGATTCAATTACCAAAGAATCCATATTCTTCTTTTGCATATCCGAAATCAATCTATCTTTTGTTCTGGTATATGCAACAAGTCCGTGGTAGAATGCGAGAACATAGCGGAAGGTCTTTTCAAGAGTTCTGTTAATAGCAAGAACCTTACCAAAGATAGATTCATCAGAATTAATTACATCATCAAGATTCTTTATTCTCATAGGAAGACTTTCGACGAAGCAAGCATTAGATATTTTCTGCCTTTTTTCAAGAATTGCAAGCTCGTTTACTATTGCCTTAGCCATAAGAATCTTATTGATCTCAATTATGTTTTTAACGAAGGATGTGTTTACCTCTATATGATTCTTCAGCACATCCATCTCTTGAGACTGCTCGCGCGTATAGAAGGCCTTGGCACGCTCTGCAAAGGTCTTATCATTATATCGTATAGCCAGGTTGTTAAGTATTCTGTCAAAGCAGAATCCATCGGAATCCAAAACGAACTCAAGAAGATTGGAGGGGCCCTCCTCAAACATCAAGATAGTGATAACATTATCCCAGTTAATCTCGTTAAAGCCCTTATATCCCAGCTCAAAAACATCATTGTACTTAACCGAAAAATGCAAATGTATTTTTTGCTTTGTTTCAAGCGTGATAACATCAGAAACTGCAAGTGCCAGGTTCTTTATGTACTTGAAATCGAGAGAATACAACGACTTCGCAAAGACAGACTTAGGACCGTAGCCGTTTCTTTCGATCATCGAACGTCGGAAAAAATCGCTTATCGAACAAGTAACGACGTTTTTCTTCTTTCCGTTGATCATAGTATAAATTAGGCGCACGTCTCCCTCCGGCATTTGCTCAAAGGATTCAAGATAGTAAAACTCGCCGTCTATATCCTTAAACAAGCAAAAGTCGGAGATAAGCTCGTTTGTGGTTTTTAAATAGAAATCATAGGTTGTTATCTCGTGTTTATCAACAACCTCTGTGCTTTTTATACGCAGCTCAAGATTTTTTAGATAATGAAGGGATTTGTAAAGACCGTACAGGTACTCTGCAAGAACCGTCTCATTGCTTTCAGCATAATCTGCGCTGCTGAGCCAGGTTTTGATTACAGAACGGAATATTGGAATCTGGATATTATCGTCAACTCTGTTGAATGCGTACTCAAAATAAGGCTTACGCTCCGCGCCGGAAACGTCAAGCTGCATCTCTGTAAGAGTGTAGATAACAAGATCAAGACTTACGTCCTCACCGTTGAATAAGCCCTCAAATATTTCCTGAGCACGTCGTGCGTTAGGAGAAGACTTAAGCTTTTTACCATTCTTTTTGTCATTACGATACTTCGCATGAGCAAAAATGAAGGTAAACATCAGCAGCTTATATATAACACCTATACCTGAAATACCGCTTTTCTTAATAACAGGCATTTCAAAGAGAAACTCCTTAAGTGTTTTGTCCTGTATTTCCTCGTCCATCAAAGCTGCGATTTCTGTATATGAGAGAGACTTTTTTGTAGCGCCCTCTTTTACTTCCATTGTGTTTTCAGACATAATTATCAATCCTTTACCAAAATGTTTGCAAGCCTCTGATATCTTGTGGCCGCAAGCTTTTCATCGCTCTCGACAAGCTTTCCACTCTTTTCAAGCTTATAAAGAACTCCCTCAAGCCACTTGAAGCGCTGAACCTCGTTGATTCCGAAGCACTCCTCCTGAATAAACGTATCGTCTATATCAAGTCTGCCATTAAGGTTACCTACTCCCCATCGAATTTTGTTTAACGCCTCTTCACGCTGGTAAACTCCGTCAATCTCTATGTCCTTGGTAGGAACAACGGTGGGGAGAACTACTATACGGGAGGAAACCTCATCTCTGGCAAGATGAGAAAGGAAACGGAAGGTACCCATTCTAAACTGGAGGGTGGGGCGCATACAGCAAACGATAGTATCTGCAAATCCGGTAGCAAAATTAGCTACGGTCTGTTCACCCGATGCGCTATCCATAATAATAGCACAAATATCCTCGTTGTTATCCGCAAAGATAGCCAATCTGTTTAACAGATCCTGACTTGTGCCGTCGATCTCCTTGTTATCTATGTCCATTTCATCATTAACTCCAAGGAAAAGCACCGCATCGTTCTCAATTCCAAAATATTCGCCTACGGAAACAAAATTAGAAAGAAGAGCGTGATTCTTATAATCATCTGTGTGTCTGGGTCTCCAGGTTATCTCTCCCTTGAGAAAAGATTTAACGTCGGGATTTCGTGCAAAGTAATCCGCCTTGTCAAGCAAATAGGTCATACCGGCGCTGTCAATGTCGGTATCAAGAAGCAGTATTGGATGTTTCGCATCAGCTCCCAACAACTCTGCAATATAAGGAAGAGTGTTTAAAGTTGTTGAGCTTCTTCCCGAACCGCCCTTATAAGAATGAAAGGTTATTTTCTTTGCCATAGTAAATTAACTCCTTAAATTGTCTTTTAATTCTAATTTTTCCAGTTTAGCTATAGTATTGGTTACTCCTGATTTGCTGCTTCCAAGGAAGAGTGCAATATCCTTGATATCCTCCTCTGCACCCTTCAGACACACGTAGGGTAGCATTTCGCTTAAGAATACGTTCATAGCCTCTACGGCATTTTTAAGAATCTGCTCATCAGTGAGATCATTATATCCGTTGGGACGTCCGTCCTTGAGCTTGGAAAGTTTAATTGCATCAGTAAAATAGCTCATAACATACTTATCAAGAGCGCGTTTGAAGAGAATATCAGATTCGGAAGTTTGTACATCTTTTCCAAGGTTGATCTGAGTGATCTTCTCTAAACGCTCTGTAAGAATCACGTCTATTCTCTCAAGAATACACTCGTCTATACTCTTCTTGATTTCCCTCTCAATAGGAGAGCCGTTATTTAGAAGTCCGGAAAGATGTTCAACCTGAGATTTAAGATCTGCAATCTCCTGGTTGTACTTTTTAGTCAGCGACTTTTTATCCTCGTTGTACTTTTCCTTGAGCGAATTCGCTTGGTTAGCAAGTTCTCTCTCGTGAGCTGCCTTGCGGATCTCCTCCTCGGCAGAGATCTTAGCATATTTCTTTTCGTAATCGTCGTAGTAATCATAGAACTCCTTCAATGCAGAAACAGCACGCTCTGTTTCCTGAATATTACCCCAAATCCACAATTCTTCATTGGGACGGTTTTTCTCAATGATACTAGTGATTTCACCAAGCTCCTTCTCGGGATACTTGGTTACGTATGTAACTATCTGTGCTCTCGCTCTTACAATAAGAGCCTCAAGAACTGCAATGTTGATTCTTTCCTTGTTTAAAATATCTGCACTCTTTTTATCCTCAAACACACCAAAGAAGGATACTGTATCACGGTTAACAATACCCTCTTTTCCCTTAGAAAGAAGATCGGTGTATTCCTTATATACCTTGTCCACACCATCCTTTACTCTCATCTGGAAAACGTTGAATGCTTCAGGATCTTTAGACTCAAGATCTTTGTGATAGTTGGTGTATATTGGAATCATAACTGCGTAAAGATGATTGAAAAGCACGGGAGACTGGCTAGAAAACTCAATCTGTCCCTTTGTCGCAACAGATCCATCTTGGTAGAAGAACTCGTTACCAAGCTGACTACCATAGGTTTTATATATGTTTTTACCTACAATCTTACAAATGTGTTCAAATCTGCCTATAATATCAAAATCGGCAATGGACTTCAACTGGTCTATATAATCCTGGTCTCTTTCAATCTTCAGCTCTATGTTACCAATAACTGAGTCCTCAAGGTCACCGTATGTCTCACATACAGAGTTAGTGAAGTAAAGATCGGGCTGCTTGCTTCCGGAGATCGCTCCCCATCCAACGTAATCCTCACTTCCCTCTTCCCATCCAAGCTCGTACTTGTCGCCAACCTTTCTGATGACGTTATCGATAAGAATCTTTAACGAAGCTACAACCATTTTGTCAATCTCGAATTTCTCCTTTGAGAAATCAAAATCACCCCTCTCTCTATTGTGCAGCTTGTGTGCAAACAGGAAACAGGAGAATGCCCAGGTAAGGGACTCTATAAAATTGATATTATTATTCTTAAATATTGCAGCGTTTTCATTTTTAGCATAAGGGCTAGCATCAAAGCCGTGCTCCTGAACATAACGAAGCAGATCAATTATACTGTTTTTCAGCTTGTTCTTTTCGTTTCTGGTAAAATCTGCTTTGAAACCGTCGAGAAGAGTAATGAGAAGGAAGGTGCCGTAGGCTCTGTCCATAATACCACTCTCTTCAAAATCACTACTAAGTCTGAACGAATAGTAATTCTTGCTATCCTTCCCTTCTCTGACCAAAATTTTTTCAGCAAACAAATCATCTTTTATCTGCGTACCGATAATACGCGCATCCTCATAAATTCTAAATACCGATTTTCCCTTGGAATCCTTTTGCTTTTCTTTATTGGCCTCTAAAATGTCCTCGAGCAATAATTGTCTTTTCATGTTTGTCTCCTTCATTTACTTTCTATTACTTTCTATTTTTTTAATTACTTCCAAAATATATTTTAATGCCAACCATACTGTAATATAGTTGGAATCTAAGGGAGGTGAAACTTCAACAATATCCATCACACGGACCGGTAGCTTTTCCAAAAGCTCGGTCATGATCGTCAAGACCTCTAAAGACGTCAATCCAAAGGCCTCCGGAGTTCCTGTGCCGGGAGCATAAGCAGGATCAACAGCATCAATATCAAATGATAAATACAGGGCATCATAGCCCGAATACTTTTGTATTAATTGTTCTGAAATGTTATCAGCTCCCAAGCGTCGCACGTCATCTGATGTAAAAATCTTTACAGGATGGCCCGATAAATACTCTACTTCCTGTCGCTCGTAGGAACGTATACCCACCATAGAAATATCCTGTGGCTGATATCCATTTTCTATCGCTCTTCTGTTAACGCAGGCGTGAGAGTTTTGGGAACCGTTGTAAATATCACAAATATCTGCGTGAGCGTCAATGTGGATAATTCCTATGTGTCCGCCTTCTATTTCCCTGAACGCCCTTTCAGAAAGAATACTGACTGAATGATCTCCGCCAAGCATTATAGTAAATTTGGTCTTTAGCGCCTGCTTCATCATTTTCAGTACGGCATCATAATCAAATTCGTCAACGTCTCCGTAATCAAATATACGAGTCTTTATTTCACTGCCGTCAATAGTATATGGCGGTAAAAACTCGCTTTTTTCCCTTATAACAATAGGAGCACGAGCAGCACCTTTTCCGATCGACGCATTATCGTCAACCGAAATACTGAATACACCTATATCCGCATCTTGCTCTTTTTCTGCCAGAATTTCTCGCCACATAGTTACCTCTAAATAAGAAAATAAATATTCTGTGCTACTTTATTATATAAATATATTATAATAGCTTTTTTAACAAAAATCAAGTATTTTGGTGTATTTAAGACAAATATCACCTAAAACAAGCTAAAAAATATGGTAATTTTCGCAAAAATACAAAAAAATAGTCGTTTTTTTGTTATCAACAAGGGCAATAAAGCTATATTTCAAGTGTTGAAAGCCTATAAAAAAGCACTGAAAGAGCCTCATCTTTCAATGCTTTTCGTATTGTGTCAACAAAGACATTGCTTTTCTGCACTTTTGTTTTACTCTGCCGCTTTGAAGTTGTAAATGGGCTTGATGCGGCGGATGATCTCTGCCGTAGGCTCGATGTTCTCGACGATCTCATCTATGCTCTTATATGCCATGGGCGACTCGTCAAGTGTGTCGGGCAAGACGCAGGTTGAGTAAATGCCCGCCATCTCCCTTTCGTACTCCGCCATGGTAAGACGCTCGAATGCGGCGGAGCGAGACATAAGACGGCCTGCGCCGTGAGGCGCGGAAAAGTTCCAATCCTCATTTCCCTTACCAACACAGATAAGCGAGCCGTCACGCATATTGATGGGAATAAGAAGCTTCTCGCCTGCCTTGGCAGAGACAGAGCCCTTACGAAGTATCATCTCGGAAACGTCGATATAATTATGTATAGTCTGGAATGACTCAACAGCAGTCCAGCCGCATCTTTCTAGGATAATCTCAGCCATTTTTGCACGGTTTCTCTCGGCGAATTTCTGGCAAATATCTACGTCGTGGAGGTAGTCCTCCATAAATGAGTCGTAGAGGTAGCAGAGGTCGCGAGGCAAGGTAGGCTCTTTTGCTTGCCATTCCTTAGCTATTTGCTTCAAGGCGTCCTGAATCTCGGAGCGTCTGCCCTCAGCCTTATAAGTAGTGATGATCTCCTCTCTTTTCTTGAAGTACTCCTCCTTGCCGAGATTAAGATCAACGGCAATCTGCTGATAAAAGCCAGCGACCTGAGTACCAAGATTACGAGAACCCGAGTGAATTACAAGGTATTTTCCACCCACGTCGTCCACATCTACCTCTATAAAGTGGTTTCCACCGCCAAGAGTGCCGAGAGATCTCTCAAGTCTTTTTGAATCCTTAAGATTTCTGTAACAGCGAAGGGTGGTAAGGTCAAATCTCTCCTGTCTGCCCTCCCAAACGTTTCTGCCGCAGGGAATAAAGTGTGCTGCTTCGTCAAGCTTCTCGAAATCAATATCTATCTTCCCAAGATGTACAGTGTACATACCGCAACCAATATCCACACCCACCATCGCGGGAACGATCTTGTCGGTTATAGTCATAGTTGTACCGATAGTACAACCCTTGCCTGCGTGTACGTCAGGCATTATTCTTATCTTTGACGAGGCAAATGCCTCGGTATCACAAACCGCCTTGATCTGCTCACGCGCGCCATCCTCAAGCGTGGTAGCAAAGCACCTGGCGGTATTAAATTTTCCCATTATCTCTATCATAATGTAAACCTTTCTTGTCAATTAGTCGGATTTAGCGTCACCAATCCTTGGCTTACGGTCAGGTGTTGCCTCTGATTAGTCCTGAAAGCTGAGAAAGAATATCTCCACCTCCGGCAATACTGATATTGCCAACGTTCTCAAAAATTCTCTCAACATACTCAAGCTCTTTGAGCTTGTAAAGGGTCTGGTTTTCATCCATCAGTTTGGCAGTGTTAAGAAGCGATCTGGTGGACGCAACTTCCTCACGCCGAGTGATTACGTTTGCCTGTGCTCGCTTTTCGGCTACGAGAACGGTATTCATAATCTCACGGATCTCGCCGGGCAGGATAATATCCTTGACACCTGCATCAGTGATTTCAACGAACAGATCCTTCTCCTTTGCCTTAAGCTTTTCAAATACATATTCGGTCATCTGCGCCTTGTTTTCAAGTATTTCATCAAGCTTGTATTTGCCAACGTACTCACGGAGAGCCAGCTGAGCCGCAACGTGCATCTGCTCCTCAAAGTTATCAATCTCGATAAGAATCTTTACGTAGTCGGTAATTCGATAGTTACAAACAAAGTTAACGCGAAGCGAAACCTTATCCGCACTTAGAATTTCCTGACCAGTGATGTTCATCTGTGTGAGACGGGTATCTACGTAGCTTACGTCAATCTTGACAGGTGTTCTCCAGAAGTAATATGTACCTGCACCGAGAATGTGCTCAAGCTTCTGATTGAAGTAAACTAATGCTTTCCGGTATTCCTCAACCTCAACCTTAACATACCAAAGCTGAGGTATTTTTGAGAAAACGTACTCGGGAACAGACTCGTCAACGTTAGGTGTTGAAATATCTATAACCTTAAATTCGTGGCTATCTACTACAGACCAGAAAGCGTGCTTGCCGTGAGTAAGCACCGAAGAAAGCTTGCCGTTAATATAGTGAAGCACAAGCTCCTGATCGCCAACCTCAACGACCGAAACCTTGTCGGCTACATTCTTATCTGCAAGCAGAATTTCAAGAGAGGCTCTGGCGGATTTGATGGGCGCATCAAGGCTTGAGATCTCTATATCTCTGCCACCAAACAGATAATATTTGCCCGCATCGAGCATCTTAATATACTTACCGTTTTTGAAGAGAAAGCCCTTCTGGTTTTCATTGATAATAATCTTTCTCATAATATGTATTCCTCCTTAAAGGTATTAAAATCGTTGCGATCGCTCATACCAATTCAGCGGCTGATGACTTGAGTGGGCCGATCATACTGCGGAGATAATATCTTGGCAGCATTTTCGGCATCACGGTATCTGTCTCCGGACATGGCTGATTTGATATTGCAGATTGAGTTGCCCCTCTCTGCAGAGAGATCGCTTTTCGTGAAAGCTGAAATAGCTTTTAATAGGTGCTTTCGCACCGTCATTTTTGCGTCTCTGATGAGACAATTCCAAAACCTCTCGGCGATACGCTTTTTGCGCACGGTGGGATTCGAACCCACGTAATAAGTTCGGCTGTAAACCGCTGCTTGACAGGCAGATGCAAACGTCCTCCTTTGGCATACGCTACGGAATATCCTCGCGCACCTCGGTGAAAAATACACTCGTCGGAAGCCCCTTGCAAACTCATTCTATCATCTTTTATATGCGTTTTCACGGAAAAAAAGCTGCGAACTCTTATCTGAGTCCGCAGTTTTTCTGATTTTTTAGCTTTTCTATGACTAAATTTCTGAAATCCTCGCTTTCCACGACCTCTACAAGAGGACCGAATGAAAGAATCCTTATGACCATTTCAGGCTCATCATCGTGAACATACTTAATTCTTATAAGATAGTGTTTTCTATCAAGTTTCTCTGCCTGCTTTTCAAAATGGGCAAAGTGAAGCATAAAGCGCTCAAGAGCATTTCGCTCGTCAAGAAGCTTAACGGTAAGCGTATCATATTTAACGTCACGCTCGTGACCGATGAGCTGTTTTTCGCCATTATAGTGAGAGCAGTGCATTATTTTCGCAAGATTAACGGTGCCTACCGCGCGCCAGCCTGCTGTCACAAGCCTGAATTTGTCATCCTTTTCGGAGTATTCAAGCCTTACGGGATAGCATCTGACGTACATTGAATTGCCCTTGCGGTTGATCATCTCAAATTTTATCTGAGAATGATTATGTATAGCCTCCAGAATAACCCTGAACTGTCTTACGTACTCCTCGTCCTCAAAGGGATCACCGTCGGAGTATCTGTCGTAAATATGATAGTCTGCCGATGTGAACAAGGGCTCAACGTCACCAAGATCGGGAAATTCCACGTCGAAAAGCTTGATACGGGGATCAAGGGAGATTGCCTTTAACCATTGCTTTTGCAAGGTGGTGAGCGGCATCGTGGGCTTGTGCTCAAGAGGTGTGGTCATATCCGAATGAACAAGCTGCCATTTTTCGCTTTTCAGCGACGGCATAATTGTCAGAACACTCTCACCGAATGCCTTTTCAGTCACGATTTTCTGCAGCTCCCTCTCGGAGCGCTCACCGTCTACAATTCTTGAGAGAATCGCCGCTACGGTGTTATAGTATGCGGAGTAAAGCTCGGAAAATATCATTCTGCCACCTCCTCTATACCGTACATTTTATACATAGCCTCAAGGTCTTCCTTGAATTTGTTTTCGATGGTGCGATTTGAGAAATTCATCTTAACGATTCGGCAGATAAAGGTTCTTATCCAAGGCACCATTTCGCTGGTATCATAAACGTCAGCAACAAAGCGATAGGTATTATCATCAATCTTCTCTACCCTGCCGACACGTTTTTCTCTCTCAAGGCGCTGAAGGATGTACTCCTCGTGCCTGCCAATCCTGATGATAAACTCAACGTGCTCAAGGTGGTCGTGTCCCCACTTGCTATGCTTAACGTTAACGCCCCACATCTTGCTTTGCATTCTGTCAAGCTCCGCGCGAAGCTCATCAAAATGAGGAGTCACATCTTCAAGCTTTGCATTTGAAAGATAGTCCAAGCGGTAAGTGTGAAATGAATTAAACTCCGGCAGGTAGGCAACAAGATGCTGTCTGCCGTTTTGAACGCTTATTATAACTCGCAGAGGTATAATGCGACAGCGTCTTGGCATATCCTTCTTTTTGCTCAGATTGGAAATAGTGACGGCTCGCTTCTCTCGCATGGCTGTAAAGAGCGTAGCAAGAACACCGCTGTCTATCGCCCCCGTTATGTAATGATGCTTAAAAGTGAAATTGTCCGCATTGTCCTCGGTTTTATTAAGGATAAACGAGCCGATAACTCCGCAGGGCGCAATCTCGGAATAGTAATGCAAAACGTCGTTCAGGTCAGAAATATCAACGCTTTCAGCTCTGCGATAATAAACCTTGCGCCCTTCCTTCTCCGTGATAATAATACCCTCGGCGGTGTATTCCTTCAGCTTTTTGCGCACGGTTGACTCGTCGAACATCATCGGGACTTCAAAGTCCGAGAGATATTTTTCGTCAATATCCTGCATTATTTCTGAAAGAGTGCGCTTGACGCTCGGCTCATGAAGAATATCAAATATAATAAAATGTAGAGTTATATCTCCATCAGTGAAGCTTTTAGCTTTCCAGGCGTTGTAAAACGGGTTGTGCCTGACATTTCGGCTATCAATAGAGATAAACACGTTCTTGCCCTCGGGAGTACGCATAAAGCTCATATGTGAGCCAAGCCAGCTCTCAATGCGACGGCGCTCGTCATCGTAGGAGCGCGCGCTCTTTTTGCTATAATCGTCACGGCTCTTAAAGCCGTAAACGTAGAACTCACGCATATACGAGCGAATTCTCTCAAAGTTCTTTATAAGCTCGCTGTATGATGACATTTTGTGCTCCCTTCTTAATATAAGTATATATACATTATATCATACGTATTGACATCTTTCAACAAAAATATACAATCTAATTAATATGAAATGCTTGATTCAAGGATATCATTTCGGATATAATGCCTTTTTGAATAAAGTAAAACCGAATAAAAAACGAGTAGAGGAAAATACATATTGTTTATGAAAGGAGGGTTCTATCACATACAATCTTGCGACGATTGGGGCGCAGAGGGCGCTATGCGATAAGCGAATGGAGGCGGGCGAAGAAT
This sequence comes from Eubacteriales bacterium, assembly GCA_045533775.1. Taxonomy (GTDB): domain Bacteria; phylum Bacillota; class Clostridia; order Oscillospirales; family CAG-272; genus UBA1740. Next base: position 33,954 of record JAZSIK010000033.1, on the reverse strand, counting down.
AAACCGCGCGCCCCTTGAATATACTTGCCCTGAAGATATATTTGAGGTGGGTTATGAAAAAAGCGGTTTGGCTGTGGCAGCTTGTGGGTTTTGCGGTGACGTCGCTTGGCGGTACTCTATTGCATTTTCTGTATGAATGGACGGGATCGGTGTGGATCGTGCCCTTTTCGGGCGTTAACGAGTCCACGTGGGAGCATATGAAGCTGCTCTATTGGCCGACGTTTATTTTCGCTGTCATTCAGAGCTTTTTCTTCAAGGGTTACGAAGCTTTTTGGTGTGTAAAGCTTCGCGGAACTATTCTGGGGCTTTCGGTTATTCCCATTCTCTTTTACACTTATAACGGGGTTATAGGAAGGTCGCCCGACTGGATAAATATTGCGATTTTCTTTATTTCGGCGGCTATCGCCTACATTTACGAAACACGGCAACTGAACTACGAAGCCTCGCGCTGTAGGTCAAAGAGATTGGCGTTTATATTACTCTGCGTGATTGGGGTTTTGTTTATTATATTTACCTTTCTGACGCCCGAAATCGACGTTTTCAAGGACCCCCTGACAAATACATACGGTATATAGAAATAGCCGATGAGGTTTTCTGGGATTCCTCATCGGCTTTCATTTTTTAATTATTATTCATCGGCGCAGTCGGTGCCTTTATCACCCTTAAGCCTCAGCGCAAGATATAGGGCGTATGAGCCTGTGATTAGAGTAAGCAGAACGGCGGTCAGAATTTTGCTCTCCGGCTCCAAAGACGCTTCGCCCGAAAAAACGCGTAAGGCGTTAAATATACCGTGGGCGGCAATACAAATCAAAAGGCTTTTCGTTTTCAGATATATCATCACGAACATAAAGCCTTCCGCCGTGGCATACACCACCTGAAGAAGATTTGAAAGAAGATCGGCGCCAGAGCCGTTTATCAGATTGATGATATGTCCGATGCCAAAGGTCAGGATTGATACAATGATAGCAGTCTTCACGCTGTCTTTGCGCATCGCCTCAAAGAGCAGACCACGAAAGATCACTTCCTCAAGGAAGCCAACGCAAAGCATTGCAAGGATATAAAGCACTGTCTCAAGCGCACCGTAATTCAAGATCACGACATACCAAAGGTTTGCAGTGAGCATTACGAGGATCGTTATGTAGTAAAGCATGGACTTCGCAGAATCCTTTGGCACGTAAAGTCCATAATCCGCAAAAAGTCCGTTCTTCTTCAAAAATAGCAAAAGTATTGCCGAGAGAACAATGCCTATGGCAAGCGTCGCCGACTTTTCACCCTCGAATACCAGACTATTAACATAGATAGCTAGTTTATCTCGGAAAGGCGATAAGCCGAGCAATATTTAAAATATTTGATGGTTTTCTTTTTATATCAGGACTGTATGAGAAGTATGATATCATTCTGCGAGGATATCGTCAATTTCCGCGAGCTCCTCAGCGGTAAGCGGTGCTCCTTCAAGCGCGCGAACATTTTCCTCAATCTGCTCGGGCCTGCTTGCACCGATGAGTGCACTTGTCACAATCGGATCTCGTAATGTCCAAAGGATCGCAAGCTGCGCCATAGTCTGACCGCGACGCATCGCAATTTCGTTAAGTCTGCGAACGACGGCAAGCTTTTCTTCAGTTACGTCATTTACACACAGGAATCTGGGATCGTGGATAGCGCGGGAATCATACGGAATGCCATTCAGATAACGATTTGTCAAAACGCCGCCGCGAAGCGGTGCAAAAGCAATGCATCCAACACCCTCTTCTGCAAGCACATCCGTAAGTCCTTGCTCAATGGAGCGATTTAACATAGAATAATTAGGCTGATGAACCAGCATAGGCGTTCCCATTTTGCGCAGTGTTTCAATGGCGATTCTGCTCTGCTCCGCATTATAATTGGAGATACCAACGTAAAGAGCCTTTCCGCTGCGCACGATCTGATCCAACGCCCCCATTGTTTCCTCAATCGGTGTGCTTGGGTCGGAACAGTGATGATAAAAAATGTCAACGTAATCCAGATGCATCCTCTTTAACGACTGATCAAGACTTGATATGAGATATTTGCGGCTACCGCCACTTCCATATGGCCCCTGCCACATATCAAAGCCCGCCTTGGTAGAAATCACAAGCTCGTCACGGTGGGTATGAAAATCCTGATCCATATGAATACCGAAGTTGCGTTCCGCCTCTCCGTGCGGGGGGCCATAGTTATTGGCAAGATCAAAGTGGGTAATGCCGAGATCAAACGCCTTGCGAAGCATACTTTGCTGCTGTTCAAGGGGGGTGATATCCCCGAAATTATGCCAAAGTCCGAGAGAAATTGCAGGGAGAAGCAAGCCGCTTTTTCCCAAGCGACGATACGACATCCTTTGATAACGGTCAGATGCTGGTTGATAATTCATAAGGAAACCCCTTTCTAATTATGTATATTTCAATCTATACCAATCCTTTTTGACAGAAGAAGCAATATATCCGCACGCGGTCCGCGATCTGCCGCATTTTCTGACATATGTGGCACGTATAGCAAAAATAATGAATATTTTTACTTATATTTTTTTAAGATACTCAAGAATATCGCTGAGTGTTGTAAGGTTATAGTCAGCAGCTTTGTTTTGAGAAGCGTCTCCAACGGCAAAGGTAAGCATATTCGCAGCCTTGCCCGCTTGCACGCCTGCTACGGCATCTTCAACTACAACCGCCTCTTCGCTTGCCAATGACAGTTTTTTTGCCGCTACAAGGAATACATCAGGGTCCGGCTTTGACTTTTTAATATCGTTGCCATCTGCAATTGCATCAAACATACTTAAAAGTCCAACGTGCATGAGTATTCTTTTAGCATTTCTGCTTGATGAACCGATCGCAATTTTATATCCTCTTTCCTTCAAGGTCAAAAGAGTATTCATAACGTCTTCCGAGACGTCCTTTTCACTCATATTTGACAAAAGCTCAACGTAGAGGTTGTTTTTCTTCTCAGCAAGCAGCTTCTTCTCATCATCGGAATAGACCTTGCTTGCTCTTTCAAGCACGATATCAAGGCTGTCCATTCGGGATACACCGCGAAGTCTGTTGTTAATTACCTCATCAAAGTAAATACCGAGCTCGTCTGCCAGCGTTTTCCAAGCCAGATAGTGATATTTGTCGGTGTGAACAATTACCCCGTCCAAATCAAAAATTACACCTTTAATCATCTTTTTTTCCATATACCCTTGTTCCCTTAATTGTAGAAATCGTCAAGTTTTTAATCTGCCTCGGAAGCTTATGGCTGTTTTTGGCAAAGCCCTCATACAAGGTTAGCCAGGTGCCTCCGCAGCTTGCGGGATGAGTACCGCCAATATAAAGCTTGCCTGCAAATTGCTTGCTGTTTCCTGATAAATCACAGGTGGCGGTCTGTGTGAACCATTCATATGCCTCGTCCTGTAGCCCCACCATACAACCGCATCTTGCATACATTGAAGCCGAAAGACTTGAGCCATGCTCTGTGTATGGCAAATAAAAAGTATAATTTGCCCTCTTTACCTCTGTGCTGAATCTATGCGGCAGCACACACAGCAGAGCAACCACGTCTGCTTGCTTAATTACCCTTGTTGCGGTTGCAACACCGTTGCTTCCACCCCAGTATTCACTCGGGTGTACAAGTCTTGCCCGAACGTCGCCCGGGGACACGTCCTCCAGCTTGAAATATCCGTCAAACTGTTCAATTATTCCATTCTCATCGGGGAGCGGCAGGTAAATCTTCCGCTTGAATCTTTTAATGCTTTCTATATCCTTTTTATGTGTCCGAGTCAAATCATTATAATACTCCGGACTACGCTTCTTCAGTATTTCAAGCGCTTTCAGAGTCACACAAGCTGTTTCATGAGCCATATAGTTAGTGTACGCATTGTTATTTACACTATCGTGATACTCGTCGGGGCCCATAACGTCAAGAAGCTCAAATCTGTCTTTAACGTGATTGTAATATGCTCTGTAATAATAGAAAAGCGCGCATTGAATGAGTGCTTCCGCACCTCCGTCGGTCAATATTGACAAGTCCCTTGTTTGCTTATAAACATCAAACAGGCATACGGCGATGTCTGCAGAAATGTGAATTTGCTTGTCCTTGAAATACGTTCGCACGGCTCTGCCGGTAAATACATCAATCACATTGAAATCAGAACAGGCGTCATATCCGTTCTCCTGGCTTTCCCAAGCATAAAACGCACCGCAGTATCCGTATTCCTCTGCCTTAAGCAATGCGCCGGACAGTCCGTTTATTCTATATCGGATCAGACGTTTTGCAGTTTCGGGATCGGTTTTCAGATAAAACGGAATCATAAACATCTCGGTATCCCAGAACACTGCACCCTTGTAGGTTTGACCCGAAAGTCCTCTTGCGCTGATTGAGAGATTCTCCACCTTTGGAGCATAAATAATCAACTGATAAATGCTGTGCTGAACCGCCAGGGCGAGCTTGTTCTCGTCATCAATTATCACACGGCTCCTCTTCCACGTCTCACTCCACCACCTTTTATTCAGTCCTTCAAGCGTTTCGTAATTTTCAATATTCTCGTCGCTTGCAGGCAAACCTGTGTGGCTCAGCGTGCAGTATTTTTCCACCTCAAAGCACTTGCCGATCAAAACGTATTTGTTAAAAAGCTTGCTTTTGCTTTTAATAACTCTTTTTGGCTTTTCCGTAGCCCTTTCATCCACAGCTACCCACAAATCCTTGTTCTCATTTGTGTGTGCAATAACCTTCAGCGGAGCTGCTTCCATTTTATCAACGTAAAAATGCTTGCCGTTTATGTTCCAAACGTCACAGTCAATTCCGCTGCAAATTGTCATTTCGCATTTCTCACTGCACTCAACCTGCAATTTACTTACCAACAAATCGTTTCGGGTTTGAAGGAAAAATCTACATGAATGAACGCAAATCTCAATACCGTCAACCAGATAAACCGTTTTCCTTTCAAATATGCCATTGTCAAGGTTGAGGCTTTCCACGTGGTCTATCACATGATTTTCATTCAGCCTTGATCCATTGATATTAATTGTCAAATAAAGGGGGTTAGGCATATTGACCGGCTCTCTCCAGCTGTTGCCGCTCCGATCATAGAAGCCGCAGGTGGTCAAGGCAACACATTCTTTTTTTGTATGTTCCTCAAGCGTGCCTCGGTAACCGTAGCAGCCATTGCCGATTATCAACCTGTTTCCACGCGCAATTCTATCGCACAGAACGCCTCTTTCCTCTAAAATCATTTTTTAATCTCCAGTTTTTCCAGGATCGTATATTCTTTACCATATACGACTAATTTTACGGGTTTTTGTGAATTATTTGCTATATTTACGCCGTTTTTGTCAACTTTTATTGACAAAAGAGCGCCTCCAACGGTAATTTTGAATCTATATCCCTCCCAGGAATCGGGACAGATCGGATTCAAAGAAATCTCACCGTCACTGCGGAGTCCCGCGAAGCCATATACTATATTAAGCCACGCGGCTGAAATGCTCGTTGTATGCAATCCCTCGTGAGTGTTACGATTGTAATCGTCAATATCCATTCGGGTAGCGAAGGCAAAAAAGTCGTATGCCTGCTTATATTCACCTATCTCCGTTGCCAGAATTGAGTGAACGGACGGAGAGAGCGAGGACTCGTGAATACACCTTGGTTCATAGAATAAATAATTTGCTCTCTTTTGCTCCAAGGTAAAATCGTTGTTGTACAAAAGTTGAAACATAAGAACGTCCGGCTGTTTTATCATATCATTCCGATATATTCTATCATAGCTCCAAGAATGATAGAGCGGGAATTGCTCATCCGAAATTGAATGTATGTCTATGTGCGGCAATTTGAAATATCCGTCGTGCTGCTCATACAGCCTTGTTTTTTCATCATACAAAATGAGCATTTTTTCACTGCACAGAGCGAAATAATCAATTTCTTCTTTTGAAACCGCAAGCTCACGAAGCCTTTGCTCAGGTAATTCTTTCAGCACGCTTAAGGTGTATGTAAGCGTTTTTTTCGCCATATAGTTGGTGTAGGTGTTGTGATTAACCATCATTTGGAATTCGTCGGGGCCCATTACGCAGTAATAGCCGTAATAGGAGTTTGTTGCATCCCACTGACCGCGAGTTACAAGATAACGGCAAATCTCAACAAGCATTTCTATTCCGTGGGAATATAAAAATACCTTGTCCCCGCTAACATTCACATAGTGGTAGATTCCATAAGCCACAGCAGTTGACGGTTGCATCTGCAAGGAAGCGTGCTGCCAAAGAGTACAAGCCTCCTCACCGTTGAGCGTTGCTATCGGATAGCAAGCACCGTCGCAGTCCAGATCCTTAGCACGTTTTTTGGCTTCACCAAGTGTTCCGTATCTGAACTCAAGCAGATTTTTTGCAGCCTGTAAATTATTGAACAAATAATATGGTAGGCAGTAGGTTTCGGTATCCCAAAAGGCGTGTCCCGAATAGGCTTCACCCGTGAGTCCCTTTGCTCCTATATTGCTTCCCTCTTTTGCGCCGTGATAGGTTTGCTGAAGCTGGAAAATGCAGAAGCGTATTCCCTGCTGATTTTGGTCATCACCTTCAATTTCTATATCGGATTTGCTCCAAAAATCTTTCCAATACTCATTGCTGCGCTGATATGCTTTAATATATCCCTCTTGACTCTGTTCTCTCAGCTCTTTTTTTGCCTGTCCAAGACAGCTTTCGCCGCTTTTATCGGTAGCAACAGAAATTAATCGGGTAAATGTCCTTTCATTTTTACCGTCAAGCTCAAGCGTAAACGTCTGCTTTACACCTTTGTTGATATCTGCAGAAATTGGAGCAACACCGTCCACATTACAATGCATAGCGCAGGCGACCCTTTGGCTTGTAGAATCGGTACTGCATTCTATTGCGGCCTGATCACTCTCTGTAACTCTCCATCGCGAAGGGTTTCCAAAGTGCTTTTCGTCAAAGCTCAGCGATGCTTCAACGGTGATAGTACAGGGCTTGTCTGAGCAAAAAACAATCTGCTGATATGCCCTGCCGCAATGCTCCATATCCAAAAAACGACAAAAATCGGTTTTAAGACGTGTATCGCCAACCTTCCATACAAGCGATCTGAAAAGCTTTCCCTGCTTCAGATCAAGCGTACGGCTGTAGTCGGTGTAAGGGGTGCTTGCCATATCCAATACCACATTATTCAAGGTAATTCTGATGCCAAAAAAGTTGACGCTGTTTACCATATAATGTGTTCTTGTGGCAATTCCGCGGTAACCGGTTGCGGCTTTATCAATTGCATACTCATATATGCCGTTTATGTAAGTTCCGATAAGCGACGGTGCGACCGTGCCCTCGTCAAGGAATCCTCGCGCTCCCATAAATTCGTTGCCAAGCGAGAAAACCGATTCGGCAACCTTTGAAAACTTATCGCTAAACTCTGACTCAGTAAGCTTCCATTTATCTATTTCAAAATGCTTTCTTGGTGTTTTTCCCATATTTTCTCCTTTTATTAAAAATGCCCATTGAGTGTATCAATGGGCATTTATTAACCTTTCATTCCACTTGTAGCATTTGTTCCTGTAATTTGCTTTTGGAAAATAGCAAAGACTATGATCTGCGGTAAAATGGAAATAGAAAGTGCCATTAAATATTTATCAATTCCAAATCCCATCATATTGGACATATTCATTTTTAGGTTGTATATCTTCACCATGACCGTGGCAAGAGAATCGTCCTGAAGCAGTAGATACGGTAACAGGAAATCTGCCCAGGATGCAGTCATTGCAAAAATGCTGACAACACCCACGATCGGACGGCTTAGCGGCAATGCAACCTTGAAGAACATTTGAATTGAATTTGCTCCGTCAATTTCGGCAGCCTCAAACAATGATCTTGGAATGGTGTCAAAATAGTTTTTGAACATCATAAAATAGTAAGCATTTGCGCCATAGAGCAGGCAAAGCGGTATGTACCATCCATAGCCCTCAAGCCCCAGCTTAGCTATATTAGAATACAACGGCACAAGACTTGCAACCGCGGGAATCATATAGCTTCCCATAATCAGGCTATACACAAGCTTATGTCCAATAGGCTTAACGATTGATACCGCATAGGCAAGAAGTCCGTTAAAGACAACCGCGCTGAGCACCGAGCCTGCCATAATAATAAACGTGTTGACAAAATATTTGCCAAAGTCCACCATATTCCACACTTCAATAATTTTTGATAAATCTATTGATTCCGGGAAGAATTGGAAGGGAGATTTGAACACGTCGTTGGCGTCCTTAAAGCCCGCTAAGAAGAGCCACGCGATCGGAATAATTCCAACCAAACAAGCAGTTATCAATATAAAAATTATGATGTAATATAAAATGTGAAAGCGTTTATGACGATATTCTACGCCGATTATCAATCCATCTCGTTTTTTACTTAGTTTCATTCCACATCATCCCCCTTTTTTGAGAGCTTGAAATATAGAATACTGAGAGAAACGATAATTATCGCCAAAACAACTCCACACGCCGCACCCATACCTGCCTCGTGGTCAATAAAGGTATAACGGTAGCAGAGATACATAAGTGAGATTGATGCATTGTCGGGTCCGCCGGCAGTCATCATCATCGGCTCATAAAAGACCTGGAAAACCGAAATTATCTGCAAAATTAAAAGCAGACGTATTGTTGGGGCGATCGTTGGCAGAGTTACATGCCGGATTCTATGGAACAGGTTTGCTCCGTCCATCCTTGCCGCCTCGTACAACGTATTATCCACGGCCTGTAATGACGACAGATAAACAAGCACCGTAGCACCCGCTCCTCGCCAGGTCATTACAAGCACAATCATTGGTATTACCCATTGTGAATTAGATAAAACCGTTATTGGCTCCATTCCAAATAAGGATAGTATTCCGTTTATCATACTGCCCCTTGAGCCGTCCAGAATCTGTGTCCACATAAGCATTACCGCAACGCCGGATATGATGCTCGGAAGATACAAAAGGCATCTGAAGCCCGCCTTGAAGTGTATTACCTCGGAGAGCAATAAACCAAGAAACAGCGGAAGCAAAAAACCTATTATAAGAGACCAGAAGGCATAGATAAAGGTATTCTTGAGTGCGCTGAAAAATGCGGGGTCACTAAACACTCTCTGGTAGTTTTCAAACCATATAAAGTCCTGCTTCTGAAAGCGGTGTACATCATAAAAGGAATAGGCAATATTCTCTATCAGTGGCGCCCAAACAAAGAAAGTAAAGAGCACAAGGGTGGGCAACATAATTGCCCATCCTCCGATGTTCTTTTTGACTATTACATTCAGCTTGTGCCACTTACTTTGATTTTTAGTCATATCTCTTTACCTCAATGCTAACCAAAGGCTTGATCCAAAACTAATGATCTTGTTTTATTACTTCATCCGTGATAAATAGTTGTTTTCAAAGGTTGTGTCCGCGGTGTTGAGTAAGGACAGCGGATTTGCCTTGCTATTTGTAAGCACGTTTTGAATTGAATTGTCTAACAATCCATACATCTCCTGACAATAATTCGGCTCTTCTGCGCGACGCATTTCGTGAATAGTGTCAAAGAAGTCCTTCATATAATCGTAATTTACGTTTATATATTTCTGCTCAAGTGCATTAGCGGTGTCCAAATACTCCTGATTCTTCCAGGGCTTGATCGTGGGCAAAATCGGCATTCCCTTTTTCTCGGCAACCTGGAATCCCTTTTCCATTGCGGCAAGAGAGATTTCGTCAATGTCGGGGCTTCTGCCAATATAATGCAAGAACTTGAGTGCGCCCTCAACCTGCTCATCGGTAGCATTTTCTGCAAACACATAAGGAGTACCGCCAAACAATGCATATCTGCTTACACCGTCACCGGTGGGCATAGGAACAAAGGCAAAATTATCCTTGTTGAAATTGTATCCCGTAATCGGCTGGCTGAGTGCATCGTTACCGACGAATGCCATAAGCACCTGATTGGTTCCGATTTTTGCCGGGAAATCGTTGTAATTAAGAGATGCGCCGGGATAGCAAAGACCCTCATTTGCAAGCTCCTGAAGCCAGGACAATGCGGAAACCATACCGGGATCTGCAAGATTGCTCTTCCAAACGCCGTCCTCCTGATACTGCAGATCACCTGCGCCAAAGTTCCAAGCCAGGTTGGTAAGCTGCCAACCGCCCTGCTTATTGGCAGACAGAATAAGAATACCATATACGTCGTCATAGGTTTCCTGCGTAAGTCTGCAAAGATCGGTCACCTCATCAAATGTCGTGGGGTACAAGGGCTCACCGTTATCGTCATAGATCTTATATTTACCGTCTGAATCCTTGTCTATCACACCCATATCATACATAAGCTCCAGATTGATGAACAAGCCCATACCGTATCCGTCGCGGGGAATGCCATATACTTCGCCGTTCTTTGATAAGGTCGCGCGCATACTGTCATCCATCTTGTCAAGCCATCCAAGCTCCTGAAGCTGAGAAGTGATAGGTCTGATATATTCCTCTCTGATAAGCATTTCGGGCTCGGTGAAATAGGTCTGGAATACCGTAGGAAGTGCGCCGATATTTCCCTTTGCCGCTACGGTTTCAGGACTGTATGTATAAGGCTCGGGAACGATCTCATACTGAGGATAATCTCTCTCAAAATTCGCCTTCCACTCATTATACATAGCAACGTCATCGGTCTGCGAGGCCTCCGGCCAAAATCCGATCGTTATTTTGATTCTTTCGTCTTTTTCATCATTACATGACGTAAATAATAACACGGAAAGTACCAGAAGAAAAATAATACATAATGTTTTTTTCATAAGCACCTCTCAAAAAAATATTTTTTAAATTATTATTATCTATTTTAATTATATCTTTTTTTGCCGCCGTTTTCAATATAAATATACTGCTAAATGGTGGAGAAAACTGCATAGGAATAAATAAAAATTCAGCAGTCCAAGACTGCTGAATTTTTTCTAAATATCCGTACTTGCTCGTTTGTACAAGCTGTTAAGCGGTACTATCAGCCTATCGCTCAGAGAACGGGCAACAAGCGCACCTAATAAAATCAGTAATAAATCAACTACAAGAAAGATCGCAAAAATCTCAAAGGACATTTTCCAAAACTCCTGCTGCGAGGCGTAAATCACCACCTGCCAGCCATCCTTCATCTCGCTCGCTACGATATAATTGTTTTTGTCCTTTGACAATCCGTTTTTATCTTCACTTTGAAAGCTTTCTGCCAGCTCACGATTATCTGTGAGCAGGTTTCCGTTTGACAGATAGGCTTTACCTTCGGCTCCAAAGCTACGACAGTTGAACTTAAGAGAGCTTATTGTTTCCGGTAAAATATCCACCACAAGCAAGCCAATATCATCCCCTCCCGAATATACCTTTTGTATGCAGGAGACAACTCCCTTGCTTGGGTCATATCTGTTGTAGTTATACGTTTGTGCCAATGACTCGGTTCTTACCGAAACGATACTATCCTTATCACCTTGAACAAAATTGCCTATCTCCTCATTTGACAACAGCTCCTCAAGCGTCGGTGGAGAGCCCACACCGGCAGAATATGCAACGTAGCCGTTATACCCGTATAGAATTGCTCCGTCAATTTTTACCGAATAATTACACAGAGAGTTTAACGAAGCGGAAATATCGCTGACATCACCTTCAACTACGTCAATAAGTCTCTTGTCAAGCGAAGCATTCTTTACAAAGCTCATCACCGTTGAGATATATAAGTGTCCGCTATCAAGGCAGCTCTTTGCATTTTGGTGAGTTCTGCTTGCCTGTGAATTGAACATATTACGAATAATTACAAAATATGAAATTGATGAAAGCAATAGCACGAACACAATTGCCATCAACAACATACTGTCAAATATTCTTTTATATAATTTGTTAAACATATTACAAACTCTTCTTTATTCTAACCGTTACCGTTGTTCCCTCTCCTACAACCGATCTTACATTCAAGCCATATCCGTCTCCATATTCAAGGCGGATACGTTCGTTTACGTTATACAAGCCATAGCCGCCGGAGTTTTGCTTTTTCGGCTTCAGCCAAAAGTCTTCTTCAACCTCAAAGCCACAACCGTTATCTGAAACCTCAATTAAGATATCATCTCCCTCGGTATATGCCTTGATGTTAATTGTTCCAACGCCCTCCTTGCCTGCAAATCCGTGCTTGATGCAGTTTTCAACGATCGGTTGCAAAATAAGCTTAATTACCTTATAGTTTTCGGTTCCGTCCCTCAGATCACATCTATAGTTTATTGTGTTGGGGAAGCGTATTTTTTCAATTTCAAGGAAATGCTCAATAAGCTCTGCCTCCTCCACCATATAAATGTACTTATCTCCCTTATGCAAACTCAGGCGGAAGAACTTTGCAAGGTTGATGGTCAGCTTTTCTATTTCAGGCTGCTTTTTGATCTTTGCCATCCAAGCGATCGCATCAAGAGTATTATATAAAAAGTGAGGGTTGATCTGCATTTGGAGAGCATCTATTTCAAGCTTTCGCTGCGTCTCCATATTCTGCTTGTTCTGATCCATAAGCTGATAAAGTCTGCGCAACATTTGATCGTAGCTTTTTTCAAGCTCGTAAAGCTCGTCTCCGTCCTCGCCAATAGAGAGCGGGTTGCTTGCTCTTTTTTTGAAATCAATTGCGGAAATCTTCCTTGAAAGATTATTGATGGGAGCGACGGTTCTGTGGGATAAAATCAATGACATAATCAGCACAAGAACAAAGCAAACAGCTGCAACGCCGACCAAAATCCACTTCAGCGTAGTATAGCTTTGTGTGAACTCCTTATAGTCAAGCTGTGTCACCATATGCCAACCAAGACCATAGTTATCCTTTACCGTAGTAATTACGATCAGATACTCCTTGCCGTCAATTCTTTCTTTGTATACGTTATTGTCGTCCAGAGCATATTTACTGCTCTCAAGTATACTTTTGCCAATGTCCTCACCGTCGGATTTTGCCAAAATGCTGAAATCGGGGGAAAGAAGCAACGTTTCACCAAATTCAAAGCGGTTTTTTTCAAAAACAGAGGTAAGCTCTTTTGTTGAAAGATAGAAAACGAAGTAGCAATCCCGCTTTGAGAACGAAGCGCCCTGAAGCCTTCTGCCAATCTCAACGTAGCCTGCTCTGCTATTAATATTGCCCATCACGAGCGATTCGTCAGAGCTCTTCAGTCTTTCTCCAACATACATTGACGGCAGGTCAAACCCTTCCTTTTGCAGAAAGCGGCTTCCGTTTGCAACAAGAGCTACGTTGAGGTAGTCGTCTGACAGAGATGCCTCCTCCAAAGCCTCAACAAAAAGCTCCTGCTTTTGCTCATCTGAAATATCGGTAAATATTTTTTGAAACTTATCGCTTTTTGTTATTCTTGTGTAACCGTAATTTACCTCGTTCAGCATATCCACAAGCTCAGAACCAACAGATTTGTGCCTGTTTATCACATCATCATTTATGTAGTTTTGAACATAGGTTGCTGCCACCACCTGCACCACGATAAGCATTACAGTAAGCAAAACCAGAAGCACAGACAAAAATATTATTGTGATTTTTTTATTAAGACTTTTTTTCATGGTGCCTTCTCACATATTCACTGGGTGTACAACCCTCGTATTTTCTGAACACCTGGCCAAAATACTTCATATCCAAATATCCAACCATTTCGGTAATCTCATACACCTTGTATTCCTGCTCAAGCAACAGTCGCTTTGCCATCATAAGTCTATACTCCGTCAGGCAGGTATTAAAGGTTTTGCCAAGCTCCTTCTTGAATAAATGCATCAGATAGCTCTCGGATACGTATAAATAATCTGCAACCGTCTTGATTTTAAGCTGATTATCCTGATAATGCTCTGCAATATATTGAAGCGCATCCACAATATGCTTTTTATACATCTTTGTGTTTTCGGAATCATTTTGCTCAACGTAAATACTGTTTATTGAATAGAGTCTGTTTGTCGCCATAAACTTTGCGGCGCCAAATGCCTTGGCTATATCGTGAATGCTATCAAAGCTGGCGCTGATGCCGATGGAGATAACTACCGAGCATTGCTTCTCATATTCGCGGAGCATATATGTGAGCAGCTTTTCAAGCAATTCTACCTCTGACGCCTCACAGGCAAAGCATATCCGCTTGTCGTTTGATGAATAGAATACTCTGTTATTCTTCAGTATTGAAAGGACTCCGTTTTTGATAATTTCAAGGGAGGCCTGAATGTTTTTATCGCTTTCAAATTCATTGCCCGCAGTGGAGTTATTTACCTTACAATAAATGACAATTCCGTTTTCTATGATAGGAATGTCATAGAGCTGCATCTTCTTTATAAACTCCGCATCTATCTTGCTGCCGTGAAAAATGCTGTCAATAATGCTGTTTTTGATGATTGGCATACCCACGTCAAAGTCGGAGAGGAACATATCCATCTTGCGACGCTTTGCAAGCTTTTCCTTCGCCTTTATCACCACGCTTATCAGCTCATCGTTGTCAATAGGCTTCAGCAAATACTTAAAAACGCCCTTTTCAAGCGTCCCCTTAGCATACTCAAAATCATTATACCCTGATAAAATTATGATAATCCCGTCATAATTTCTATCATACAACGCACCTGCAAGCGCGATGCCGTCCATCTGCGGCATCTTTACATCACTGATTATTATATCAGGCTTTAATTCTTCAATTTTTTTGAGGGCGTCCAAGCCATTCACCGCAGTACCCACGATTTCAATACCGTAGTTGTTCCATTCAATGGTTTCCGAAATACCCATTCTTACAATGTATTCGTCATCCACTATAAGCATCTTGTCCATAAGCCCCTCCGTAAAATTGCAAATTAACTGCAAACTTAATTATATTTTACTTCATATTTTTCTTTATGTCAATAGACAGATAAAATAAAAAAAGAGAGACGCCGAAGCGTCTCTCTTCTGTATTTATTCAATTATTACTTCTTAATGAAGAGATTCTTGAAGAAATTAGCGATCATAGCGAAGAAGTCGGTGATTGCCTTCCAGATCTTCTCAAAGAAGTTGAGCTCGGGCTCGGGCTCGGGCTGCTCGTCATCGGGAGTTTCATTCTCGCCGGGCTTTTCGTCACCACCGGGAGTCTCGTTTTCACCGGGCTTTTCGTCGCCGGGAGTATTGTCACCTGTAGGAGGCTCGGACATCTGGAAGTCACACGAATCGCACTTGCCATCGTTGTTTCCATCAACGTGCTCACAGGTTACTGTAATAGATACAACCTCTTCTCTTTCGTTAAGTCCATCGCTTGCAACGATCTTTACGCTATACGTACCGACCTTGGATGCCACGAATTTGCCATCGGAAACCTCAACAGCCTCAGTGCCGAAGGTTACTTCAAATCTGATGGTTACATCGCCACCGTAGTTATCTGTAGCAGTTGCGGAAAGAGTAATCTCGTCACCAAGGTTAGCAGAGCCTGCAATGTTAGGTGTAATCACAGGTGCACAGTCATCATTCTCGGGAAGAACGATATCCTCATATCCTATCAATTTCTTTGCAAACTTAGCCGATGTGATCTTAAGAACATCACCTGCCGCTGCAAACTCGTAATGAACGTGGATGTCACCCAAAGTGCCAACAATACCAGACTTCTCAAGGTCAATTACAAGAATCTGCTTTCCGGAGGTTGCAAACAGGTTGCCGTCTCTGTCTCTGAGGGAGCCTGCATCGTTCTGCTCAATCCAGAATATGCCAATGCCACCAAACTCCATACGGAGCTTGCTGATGTCGCCCTCAACCTCAAGGATGAGGTATTCATAACCGTTACCAAGGGAGCCGTTGATCCAGCCAATGTAGGAGTATCCTGCAGCGCCTGCGGTTACTTCCTTGCCGGGGAAATCACCTGCCAGAACCTCATCGGATTTAGCAAGCTCTTCTTCGGGTTCCTTTGCAAACTTAGCCGATGTGATCTTAAGCACGTCGCCTGCCGCTGCAAACTCGTGATGAACGTGGATGTCACCCAAATTGCCAACTATACCTGACTTTTCAAGGTCAATTACAAGTGTCTGCTTTCCGGAGGTTGCAAACAGGTTGCCGTCTCTGTCTCTGAGGGAGCCTGCATCGTTCTGCTCAATCCAGAATACACCGTGTCCGGCAAACTCTATACGGAGCTTGCTGATGTCGCCCTCAACCTCAAGGATGAGGTAATCATAACCGTTACCAAGGGAGCCGTTGATCCAGCCGATGTAGGAGTATCCTGCAGCGCCTGCGGTTGCTTCCTTACCGGGGAAATCATCTGCCAGAACCTCATCGGATTTAACAAGCTCTTCAGCTTCCTTTGCAAACTTAGCCGATGTGATCTTAAGAACATCACCTGCCGCTGCAAACTCGTGATGAACGTGGATGTCACCCAAAGTGCCAACAATACCAGACTTCTCAAGGTCAATTACAAGAATCTGCTTTCCGGAGGTTGCAAACAGGTTGCCGTCTCTGTCTCTGAGGGAGCCTGCATCGTTCTGCTCAATCCAGAATACACCGTGTCCGGCAAATTCTATACGGAGCTTGCTGATGTCACCCTCAACCTCAAGGATGAGGTAATCATAACCGTTACCGAGGGAGCCATTGATCCAGCCAATGTAAGAGTATCCTGCAGCGCCTGCAGTTACTTCCTTACCGGGGAAATCATCTGCCAGAACCTCATCACCGGTCTCAAGAGGAGCGGAAGGATAGTCAGCGTATCTGATGGATTCTATAACGATCTTACCACCGCCAACAACGGGCTCGCCATGAATGTGGATTTCATTCAGAGCACCTGTTATTCCACTCTTAGCCAGATCAATGTAGTAAACCTGGTTTTCAGCACTCAGAGCGGGCATCTTTCTGCCATAGCTATCAACAAATGTACCTGCATCATTATCTGCGAACCAAGTAATCTTTCCGCCCATTTCAAGGCGTACGTTGTTGAGATTTGCGTTGCCCTCGCCTCTCATAACGATTTCAATACCTGCATGCTTCTGACCGTCAAGTCCAACATAACCAAGATACTGATAACCGCCCTCGGCATCATTAACAACGACTTCCTGAGGAGCGCCCAGGATATTCTCGCCAAGCTCTGCTGACTCAATTTCAGGATGAGCATAGAAGATCTCATCAATCAGCACCTGACCTTCACCGGAGATATACATATCAACACCGGAAATATATCTTTCGCCGAATGTCTTTTCAAGGTCAATTACCAAGTAATTGTAGCCATTCGTACCAAGATAGGGGTTAGCATCCGACAAGGAAGGAAGTCCTGTGCCTGCTAACAGCTGATTTGCATATTTAATGCCAACGCCTGTATCACCGTCGGTCTTCAATACGTCAAAACGGAAATCGTTAAGGGTTGCACCGTTTTCAAGCTTATACTTAATTACAAGATACTGCTTACCCTCACTTGCTACCTTAGAACGGATCTTAATGCTGGTAAATGCTTCGCCCTGAGCATCAAGAATCAGGTGGCCGTCCTTAATAACGTTGTTCTTTGTAGAATAAGAAAGAATGTAATCACAGTTGAACGCAGCACTGTCGGTTACTGCCTTATCATAGTCAGGTCCCGCAGTCAGATACTCAAAGTTGAACTGCGACATATATGTAATGCTCTCTGTGTCAAGCACGGGGAAATACTTATCAGGCTGGATGGTATCCATATTAGTGAAGAATGCACCTGCCACGCGTACGTTGCCCGAAATCTCTACACCCTTGATCTTCTTTGCACCAAGGCTTTCAAGAGAAATAACTGCATTACGGAAATTGCCATCAAGAGCTGCTACGGGTGTGCCTGCCAGGTCGGTAAGCTCATTCCACGCTTTAGCTGCTCCAACACTTCCGTCCTCCAGAACAGGAGCAACACTTGCATTCTCGCCTGCAACGCTAAGTACGATCGCATCATACTTTTCATCAAGGTTGTTGTGTGCCGCATCGTCACTTGCGATGGAAATCTTATCTGTTACTGCATAGTGCTTTGGAACATCTACAAACGTGCCTGCCTCGCCACCGTACCACCAGGATTCATTAACGGTGTCAAAGTCTAATACAACAGTCTCATTTGAGCCGGTCGTAACCGATACCTTACGAATATCAAGCTTACCTGCTACTGTGCTGTCTGCTGTGTATAAGTGGAAGGCCAACATAGCATCGGGAGCTGTAGAGTCAAATGCTTTGCCGGAAACCTTTACTTCGGTTGAAGCAAAGTCAATGGACAATACTGCAAACTCAGAGCCGATGTCCTCACCAGAGGAGAAGGATATACCACCGATAATATCCTCGTGTGACAAAACATAGCTGTTGGTTGTTGCAATCTCGTCCGAATCGGCAGTTCTCAAGCCGATCTTCAGATCCTCAAGCTTTATGCTGCCATCGGGGCTGCGCAATTCAATGTTGAGTGTTTCAAATCCTGCAGAAATCTTAGGACTACCAACCTTGAAAACGGGGTCGGTAACATCATCACATTGTCCTGCTGACCAGCTGATTGAACGGTAAGCTCTTTCCGAGCCCACTCCTGCACCGGCATCAAGCAGTCTGTCAAATGCTTCGTTATATTCTCTTGTCTGAGGCTCAGCATCAGCAAAGCTGACGGTGGGAATCATACAAAGAATCATAGAAGCAAGCAACAACGCTACGGTAATGCAAGCAATTTTACGATTGTGTTTTCTCATAGTTCCTCTCCTTCAAATGTATTTTTATTTTATATTTATTCCCCATATACATACAATTCCGACACCTGTGCGCCGTAACCCGTACTATTGGAGCTATAAACCAATTTTATGTATTTCATACTTACCGCTTCGTCTAAAACGATTGCTACCATATTACCCGCAGATGAATCAAATAAATATTCGGTTTTTTCTATTACGGTAAAGTAGGTAACACCGTCAAGGCTACCAAGGATTTCAATTTCCTGAGTTCTGTTTTCCCACAGTAACAGTGGAGGAAGGTGAATGTTAATATACTTAACGTTTTCAGCCTTGCCAAGATCAATTGAAAACGCTGCCGGGAATACGCCCTTCTTGGACTCAAAGTAAGTGAGGGTATTACCGTCAATCATATTGGTAATATCGTAAACGTCCTCGTGCTCGGCAACCTCTACAAAGGATTTGCTTGTTGTCAAGCTGGGCGGATAGAACTCAATTTCGCCAATATTGATCTCTTCGGGATGAGTAAGACTGTTGTTATAGAAGAATCTTAACTGCAGTCCGTAGTAACCGGAATCGCTAAGTCTGATAAGCACATCATTAAAGTTGCTTGACTGTGGGCTGAGTGCAACATTTGTCTGGGACTGAATACGCTTCCAATCTCCGCCCTCTGTGTTCTGTGCAAATATGGATACACTGTAATATCTCATAATATTTGAGTCGCTTGTACCCAAAATACGAATATTACCAACCTGTGTGGGCTTTCCGAATTCAAAGCTGATAGCTACAAACTGCTTATCAACCGATACATCCCACTCGTTGAATTGCCATTCGGTGGTTCTGTCGCCATCAAGAAGATTGGCAACTCCCTTTCCCTCGGCCTCGGGTATGCTTCCATCGTTCCAAGGCGAATTCGCTCTGTCGCCGTGTCCGAAGGTTGCGCTGATGCTTGTATTGGTTGTGTCAACCTTCTGACCTGCATAAGGCGGGTCGTTGTTGAGTACACCGAAATCGGGAATTACAAGGCCATCCTGCTTTATACTCGGAACAACCGTGATGCTGGGTGTTTCCCCTTCGGTAAGCTTCAATTCATAAGGTAAAACTACCGTCGCGCCCGAGCACTCGCCCTGAGCGTAGGTTATATTGCTTGTATAAACACCGGGAACCAATCCGATCTGATCAAGAGATTTTATCTGCTTGCCCTCAACCTTTACTCCGGAAATTGAAACTCCGTTTACATCGCTTGATGCTCCCTCACCGAATACTCTGCACTTAATTGTATCAGCCATATTAAGCACATTGATATTTGAGAAGGTAACGTTTGAAATCTTGCCGCGAACACCACCCGATTGTGTCCACTCGGTGTTGAATGCGATCGTTATGTCAATAAGAAAATCGTTTTCACCGTCAAGCTGATTGTCTCCAAGCATTTGAGCATCCTCAATGGTGATGTTCTGATACTTAACGTTACTGATATTTGCATTGTCTGCATTGTGAATGGACATTGCCGCCTTATGGAAATTATGTAAGACGGTGATATTTCTGAAAGTAATATCGGTCATTGACGAGCCATGAGTCTCATAACCTACTTCCATGCTTTGAGCCAAATCAGTCCATACATACACGCTGTCAAATGTAATATTTGATGTGCTGAAGCCGTCTACGTTCTTTACTACCAGGCTATCGTCCCAGGTACGAACGAATCCGCCCTTTACAAATACGTTTTCACAGGACTGAACAGAGATTCCGTCGCCGTTTGAACGGGCAGTAAGGATCTTCAGGTTTTCAATGTATACATCGTTACAGCAATAAAGTGTAACCGCCCAACCCGCAGGATCTAAAATAGCAATGTCCTTAATGATTACGTCAGAACAGTTCTGAAGCTCAATGGGAAGTGTGAACTCACTTGCCTTTGTTCTGTCAAACAGTTCTCCTGCAAGTATTCCTCTTCCTCTGATGGTAAGATTCTTTACGTTTGCGGTACGAATCTGTCCATATACAACCGCGCCGCCTGCAAGATATACCGTAGTGTTATCCTCGTAAACGGGAAGAGCATTTGCCATCCACACACCGGGGCCAACGTATACCGTGTTCTCAGGCAGGTTGTTGGGGTCTATCGGATCCTCTTCAATAGGATTCGCAAATATGTGCATTGCATTTTCCGATGCTACCGGGCTGCTCTCGGTTGCATATTCCACAACGTAATTGTCAGTGTAATCAAGAGTAAAGGAGATTTTGTTACCATTAACCGTCGGAGTTATTCCACGGGAGAGAGGTCTGACTACAACGTCGCTCAGTGAGGTCTCGCCGTACACCTCAATTTCCACGTTGATTCTACCCTCAAAATCAAAGATTACTACTTGGTTGTAGTCCTCACTTGGCGTATAGGTAAAGCTGCGCATATGATTTACACGAGTATCATAAACAAACAACGGCTCACCGTTTACACTCACTCCCGCAACCGAAGACGTAGTCATGATCTCGGGTCCATCATATAGTACGACCTTTGTCTCTTCAACCTTTTTATCGGTGCTTTGAACAGGGGGTACATCGCCTGTGCCGTTATGCCCCGGGCACTTATCAGCACACGCTTTTTCAGTGCAAGCCTCATCGGTACAACGCTGACATACTTCACAGACACTTTCGCAGGTGTGCACAAACAGATGACAGGAAGTCAAAGCCAGTGCCAGCAAAGACAGCAAAGCCAATACCGCCAATAGGTTTTTTCTCATAGAAGTTCCTCCTTGCAAATAGATAGACTTTTTAACATATTTTGAATTATCTATTTTAATGATACAGGCTTTTGCAAAAAAACAAAAGACAACATAACTGCAAAAATGGTTGCAATTCTGCTGTCTTTATATTTTTTTCTTGTTTTAGGATTGTTAACAGGTCTAATTTGACTCAACTCGGGCAAAATTTGTATATTGTGCTAAAGTTTCGTCGCTTTGACTGAATTCAAATTGTGCATAAATTGGTGCTGATCCAAGATTGAAGGATGCGTTGGCATATTCGTTTACCGTCAGATAAGCATAGTTGCTTCCGATCTGCTTGCCATTCGCCCAGATATTATTCAGCAGTACGTTGCTTACATAATGGAGCGATGCGCCGTATCCGCTTCTCATATCTCTGCAGCCGACAATTTTAATGGGTAAAATAATATTTCCCGAACATACTGTGACGTTGCTTATTGTAACAGTATCAATGCTTCCGAGAGCGGTTTTCTTGTGCGAGTCAGACCAGGTTGAGTTATATGCAACCGAAATCTCTATCAATTGATTATTCGCACCCGCATCTCCTCTGCCCATTGATGCATCCTCAACCGTTATTCTGTTGTAGGTAACGTCCTTGATATTGGCATTGTTGCCGTTGTGTATGCTGATTACGGGCTTGTGGAAATTATGTAAAACGGTTATGTCCTCAAAGCTGATGTTTTCCATAACCTGACCTACGGTTTCATAACCGATTTCCATGCTTTGCGCCAAGTCTGTCCAAATGGTGCAGTTTCTAAAGGTAATGTCCCTTGTCACACCCTCAATATCCCTGTTTGACCATTGCGGGTAATTTTTAACCACCAAGGAATCGTCCCAGCTTCTCACAAAGCAATCGCTCACGTTAATTCCTTGACAGGATTGCAGGGAAATACCGTCGCCATTTGAACGGGAAGAAATGATCTTTATATTTTCAATTTGGCTATCCTTGCAAAAATACCAGTTTACACACCAGCCGGCAGGGTCGTGAACGGAAAAGTCCTTAAAGGTAACGTTGGTGCAATAATTGAAATCAAGCGGAACGGTCACCTGACCTGTTGTGGCATTTCTGATAAAGGCAGAGCCATCAATTATGCCTGTACCGCAAATTGTAATATTCTCTGCGTTGTTGGCAACAAATCTTGCGCGAACAACCGCACCGTCCTCTAAAATTACCGTTGTATTTGATGAGAGAGTAACAGTATTATTTACTATGTTTGGGTTGTTGGCTCCGTTATGTAAGCCCTTTTTGAACCGAATAACCTTGTTATCTCCCTCTTCAACATCCTTATCGGCATAATCAGACACGAACAGGAAAATAGCTTTTGTTGGGTCTCCGTTTGGCTCAATTGAGTAATTTCCGCTGCTTGAAAGCGTGAAGGTAGCCACACCGTCCTCAACCCTTGCTTCAACATTTGCGGAAAGCGGACGAACAACGCAGCTTGACATTCCGTCACATTTTAACGAAACGTTTACCTTTCCCTCAAGGAAGAAATAACCCACACCAACAGTATCTCTGTCGGTCACATTTCCCTTCCAATACTGAGAATTGTTCACATAAACGCTGTATAACGGCAGTTGCGACTGCTCAAGATAGAGTGCGCATTTGTTGTAAAGCGGAACCGAGGGTGGGATCGTATAAGAAACCCTGCTTTGCAAAAGCTCGGAATCATCCGGAGCGTCCGAACCGTTGGGATCATCATCCGGGGTGACCGGATCCTCACCCTGTGTGGGTGAATCGCCTTCACCTTTAGGATCATCCGGTATATTGTTAAACGAGCATGAGCTGAGCAAAAGAATAAGCAATAAAATCAATATATAATAAGCTTTTTTCATATTTCCCCACCTTGGTTTTTTATTCTATTCTAACCTTTTCATATCTGGTTTTCAATGGGCGAAAATTGCAAAATGGTTGACAATAGCACTTTTTTAAGCCGTTATAATAATTAAGGAAGTTCTTTTTGCTTTATTAAGTGTTGTTCTTGGGATAAAAGTGTTCTCTCATAAAACCAATTCTTGAAAGAAGGGCGGAGCGGGTTACATCGGCGCTCTGAACTATATCAAAGCCGTGCATCGTGCCCTTTGTTTCATTAAGCATTACGTCAATGCCTGCCAAACGAAGCTTTTCGGCATAGAGTATACCGTCGTCGTGCAGACAATCATACTCCGCGGTCTCAATATAAGCCGGAGGTAGACCGACAAAGCTCTCTGCCTCCACAGGAGAATAATATACATAATTGGGGTTATCGCGATCAACCCTTGTCATAGGAGCAATGCGGGTAGAAAGGCTTGAGTTCCACATAGGCGTATCCGTAAATCTCTTACAGGACTCACTGTCATTCCGCGCATCAAGGAAGGGATAGGGGAGCATCTGAAAGGCAAAGCGAATGGGATGATGTCTGTCCCTTGCCATTATACACACACCGACCGACAGGGTGGATCCCGCGCTGTCTCCGCCAATGCCAATACGGGAAGTATCTATGCCCAGACTGTGTCCCATGTCATATAGCCAGCACATTGCCGCATAGCAATCCTCAAAGAACACGGGATGATTATGCTCGGGAGCGAGACGGTAGTTGACAAAAAGAACCCTGCAGCCCACATCAAGAGCATACCTCATAGCGTTTTTGTAGTGATACCCCGCCGCAGCGAGAACAAATCCGCCGCCGTGAATGTATATAAGGCAGGGAGCGTTATCACCAAGAGCCTTTGGCGAGAAAAGAATACACTCTATACTCTCCCCGTCATAGCTTGTAATGCTGTGACGAGTTGCTTTAATGTTTTTATTGTTAAATACATATCCCGGGGTCTTCATATGAGGCACCGCTATTCTCAGAAAGCCCTCGCTGATCGGCGGAGTGAAATGTGAGAAGGGAAAAAGTTGTCTGTCTATCTTGTATTTCATCTCAATGCTACCTCTTTTTTCTAAAGCTTACATTGATGTCTTAGTGCTTTATTGCCTTGTTTTGTAATGTTTATTTTACATTTTGTTGTTTTTGGCCGTTTTTTTCAGCACGATCGCCAGATAAACTGCATAGGATCCTGTGATAAATGTAAGGAGGATGGCGGTAATAATACGCATCTCCTGTGTGGCCGATGTTTCCCTTGAGAACGCGCTGAAGCTATTGAACAGGCCGTGAGCAATTATACAGGTAAGGAGGCTGCCCTCCACGCAGTACATCATAACGAACATAAAGCCCGCCGCGGTGGCATAAAGCACCTGGAGCAGATTGGGAACAAGTTCAGCACCCGAGCCGTTTACAAGGTTAATGATATGACCTATGCCGAAGGTGACAGAAGACACGATAACGGCTGCGCCAAAGCTATCTTTACGCATGGCATTGAAGAGCAGACCGCGGAAAATCAACTCCTCCAGCAGACCTACGCAGAGCATAGAAAGTATGTAAAGCAGACTTTCTGCGATGCTGTAATTCAGCCCTATACCCTGCCAGAAATTAGCAGTAAGCATAATCAAAACGGGTATATAGAAGAGCATAGTGCGGGGCTTTGCCTCGGAAAGACAGACTCCGTGCGCCTCAAAAAGCCTGTATTTTCCAAGAAACACAACAAGCAAAACCGAAAGCAAAAGGGCAATTGGAAATGTCACCGATTTTTCCACTCCTAAAAGCGCCGACAGGTTGTCACCGACGGAAAGGAGCACGCAATATGCAATTATCCAAGCGACCGCAAACCATATGCGGCTCTTATCATATAGTTTTTTCAGTATTTTCATATTTTGGTTCTCCTCCACGGCTATGCTCGGTATTACAGCAGAGATATGCTCCAGGATATAGCGAGCTGTGCCGCATAATAAGTAATATGTAAAATTATATTCTGTAAAAATCTTGGTTCCTTGCCAAGCTTGTATGCAAAAAGAATATTGTCGCTGACGGTAAAGCCCAGACCGCCAAGGATAAACAAAGCCGCTCCGATCCTACCCCGTGCGGCAAACAAGCCTGTTGCAACCGACATCATAAGGATAACTATGGCAAGATAAAGCATCAAGGGCTTTTTCATCTCGGGAGTGAGGAAGCACTTTTGTCTTTCGTAAAGCAGGCTTGCTCCCGCACCGATCACAAAGGTTATAGCAACAACTATCCAATTTACTCTGCCAACCAAAAGCAAGGCTGCAATATAAAGAATGTGGCCCAAAAGAAAGCTTGATCCACCGCTGACAAAGGCAAGGGTGTCCCTCTCGGGCAATACCTGGCAGAGAGCAATAAGCTCATCTCCTATAATGCCAAGACACAGACCGATAAAGATCAGTAATTTTGGGACGGAAAAGTCCGTGCAAAAGCAGTTCACAGCGCCAAAAACAACAAAACACAGGCTGGCAACCCCCTTAAAGACCAATGCCTTGATATAGGCTTTCTCGTAAAACGACCTGAGAAAAAGGGTAACAAATAACGCGCAAAAACAAACAAAAATGATTCCAAAAAGAATTAACTGCGTTGTCATAACATACTCCGGATGTATTATTTTTAGTGAGATAACGATGGAGGATGGTGCTGTATATATTATATGGAATTATTGATTATCTTTGTCAATTGAGTGTATTGCGGCTATAAGAGCCTGTGTTATTTTATCGGGCGGAAGGCTCGGCTCCTTTCCCTGCTCTGCCGAATAAGGCACATGGATAAAGCCGACGCGGGTAGCGGTTCCATCAAAGTGAGCAAGTAATGTATAGAGCAGGTCGTTGCACACATATGCACCTGCAGAATATGAAAGCTCCGCGGGTATACCGACAGATCTTATGCCATCAGCTATTATGCGTGCGGGCAGCGTTGAAAAATATGCTGCTGTTCCACCTGATTTTATTGTTTCGTCTGTGGGTTGGTTACCTGCATTATCGGGCATCTTGGCGTGGCGCAGATTAATGGCAACCAGCTCAGGCGTTACGGAGGCTCTGCCGCCGGCCTGACCGACACTGAGAACGGCATCAGCAGATATAGCCTCTGCCCTCTCAATTACGCGCTCCGCCGCCTCGCCAAACACTACGGGTATGCAAAGCTTATCAAGAGAATATTCGCCAATACTGTCCGGGAGAGATCGCACCGCCTCCCAAGAGGGATTTATCTCCTCTCCTCCAAAGGGCTCAAAGCCTGTTATCAGTAGCCTTTTCATCTTCAAATAACCTCTTGTACTTTTGTTAATTACATTATATCATAACAATATTATCAAAGTCAATGCGATAGCAGATGTATATTTCCGCCTTTTTCAGAATATAATATTTTAAGTAGGTTTGCGAGGTAAAATATGAAAAAATCTGTGTGGCTGTGGGAACTGGTCGGGCTTACCGTTGTGTCGGTTTTTGGTACCGTACTGCATTATCTGTACGAATGGCTTGGAGAGGCGGTATGGATCGCTCCGTTTTCGGGTGTGAATGAGTCCACCTGGGAGCATATGAAGCTACTGTTCTGGCCTATGCTCTTCTGGGCGGCAGTACAGAGCCTGTTTTTCCGTAACTGTCCTGCCTTCTGGTGTATAAAGCTGCGAGGAATAATGCTTGGTATATCTCTTATCCCCTTGATTTTCTATACTTACAACGGCGTGATAGGAAAATCACCTGATTGGATAAATATTGCCATATTCTTTATCTCGGCAGGTATAGCATTTTTCTACGAAACGCTTCTGTTCCGCAAGGGCGTTACAGATTACAGGCACTCGCTGCTATCCATACTTTTGCTCTGCGGTGTGGGACTTCTATTTGTCATTTTTACATTCTTCACACCCGAGCTTAATATTTTCAGAGATCCTGTCACCGGCAGCTACGGTATATAAAAAACGGATGAGATCTTCTCATCCGTTTTTTCTTTTATTTGATCTTCTTTCCCTCAGAAAAGGCTCTGCCCACCTTTTCACCAAAGCCCCAATAGAAGTGAGTGCAGCTATCATAGATAATGGGATCAAGCTTTTTCGCATCAACTCTTCCCTCTTCGTCAAGAATGGACTCGTCGGCGGAAATATTAACTATCTCTCCAATACAGATGCCGTCCTCGTTGAACTTAAGCAGCTTGCACTCAACAGTCATAGGAAGCTCGTCAATGATGGGTGCATTAACAAGCTCGCTTCTTGTGGCGTGGAAGCCTGCGCGGGCAAGCTTGTCGGGTACATCGTTTGCCGATACGATACCAACATAATCGCAGGCCGCGACAGTATCCGCTGTGGCAAAGCTGAGGGTAAAGGCTCCGCTCTTTTTAATATTTTCGGTGGTTTTGTGGTCATCAGCAAGACATACCATAACCAGATTTGTGTCATATATTCCGCCCCACGCCGCGTTCATTGCGTTGGGGACACCGCTCTCGTCGTAGCTGCCCACAATGAGAACGGGCATAGGATAAAGCCAGCTTTTTGCTCCAAAGTTTTTACGCATATATATTGCCTCCCGTTTTTATTTCAATTATATCACAAAAGAGAGCCCTATGCAACAGAGTTTTCTGTTTTTTATTTTACAAAAAATACATAGTTGCAAATTATTTTTATATATGATATAATGTAGTTGGCAAAGATCAAAAACGAAAGGAGATTAATTATGAAGCTAAACGCAAAAACCTTAGTTCTTATCTCGCTGGTGATCTGCCTGGTCAGCTCTATCGGAGCAAGTCTTTTCCAAACCGATTTTTACCAGGTAGAATATCACGACATTACCTTTGTTACCGATAGCGGAAATGAGCTTGATGCTCTGCTGCTCGTTCCCAAGAGCGCTACCAAGGATAACAAGGCGCCTGCAATCGTTGTCAGCCACGGCTGGTACAACAACAGAGAAATGCAGGATCTCAACTATGTTGAATACGCACGCAGAGGCTATGTTGTTCTGGCAATCAGTATGTACGGTCACGGCGACTCTGAGGTAGTAGAGTCAAACAGCTGGTGGAATGACGAAAACAACGCAAACGGTCTTTATGACGGAGTAAAGTATCTCACAAGACTGCCCTATGTTGATACCGATCGTATCGGCATCACAGGTCACTCCAACGGTGCAAAGGCCTGCAACGAGGCTGTGCTCCAGGACGATGAGGGACTCATCTCGGCAGTTCTCCTGGTTTCAAACGATGCTGAGTACTATATTACTACTAAAAATGCCGAGGGCGATGATGTAAAGTCCTTTGCAAACCTCTATGGAAGTCGCGATGTAGCTATCGTAGCCTGTCAGTATGATGAGTTCTTCCACAGAGTTGACGGAAATCCCCCGAGAGAATACATAAATCAGGTAACTGCTCAGTCCTTCCTCCATTTTGGCAAGGATCCCACGGGTCTTGAAAAGAGATCGCCCGAGACCTTCTACACCGAGGAGATTGACGGAGAAACGGCTATTCGCGCCATCTACAACCCCGCTATCACTCATCCCTGGGCTCACTTCTCAACCGATGTTGTTGAGTTCAGCGTAGAGTACTTTGACAAGGCTCTTGATGCTCCTGAAGATCTTGCGCACAACAACCAGATCTGGCCCGTAAAGGCCTTCTTCAATGCGTTGGGTATCGTTGGCTTCTTTGGCTTTGTAGTATTCTTTGCAATTGCTCTGCTTGACACCAAGTATTTTGGCATCCTTAAGGCAGAGACAGACGTTGAGCCCTGGGCTGCCCTTGAAGGCAAGGCGCAGAAGAGATACTGGAGCAAGAATATCTGGTCTGCCGTTCTCAGCGTGCCCTTCTACTTCCTCGGCTTTGTCCTTGGATTTGTGGGCTCAATGGTTGTTGGAATATGGAATCAGGGTGCGTCGCTGGGCATTGGTATGTGGTCACTGCTCTGCGGTCTGTTTACCATACTTACAATCCGCGGCAACAACAAGAAGTTCCCTGTTGACCTTGAGGAAAGAGGCGTTCGC
Source organism: Eubacteriales bacterium (assembly GCA_045533775.1). Taxonomy (GTDB): domain Bacteria; phylum Bacillota; class Clostridia; order Oscillospirales; family CAG-272; genus UBA1740. The sequence continues at coordinate 4,788 of JAZSIK010000033.1, read as the reverse complement.
ATCGGCAAGGAGAAGATGATACGCTCTATTCTTCTCGCCCTTGTGGTCGTGGTTTGCGCCTTTGGTCTTGTGTTCCTCTCTGACTATCTCTTCCTCACCGACTACAGACTCTGGTGCTTTGCAACCATCCGCGCCTTCAGAGCCGAGCATCTGCTGAAGATACTCTGTTTCCTTCCCTTCTGGCTGGTATATTACATTGCGAACAGCGTTGCAGGAAACTGCTACAACTACACCAAGATGGGCAAAAAGTCCTGGGCAAGTGTGGCTTGGCAGGCGTTCTTCGTATTCATTGGCCCGCAGTTTATGATAATGGCGCAGTACATCACATTCTTCATCTCGGGCAAGATGGTGCTTGACCCCATTACAGGAATTATGGGCATATGGCTCTTCCCCATCGTGCTGATACTGCCCCTGTCCTCTGTAATCTGTCACGCGATTTACCGCAAGACCAAGAACCCCTATATCGGCGGTATTATTATGGGTATAATCGCCTGCATACTGACGGTTACAAACACCCTGACAGGCTAATTCCCCCGCTTATTAATAAAAAGCACAGAAATCGCTTGATTTCTGTGCTTTTTTCTTTGTTTTTTACCATTTTGAAGCAAATCCGAAAGTAAAACTACATTAATAAAATAAAAGGGCTGATTTCTCAGCCCTTAAAAACATAAAAAATTAGGAGTGTTGTTTTTGATTTATTCAGTCATTGTAATTGTAAATGTGGTTTCAGCATAACCACCGTTGTCATCAAAATATCCAACAATAAGAACATGATCACCAACAGTAGTTGCAGATTCAAATCCCGCAATATGTCTAAGGCGCAGAGCCACCTCTACAGTTGTGCCATCACTATATACGGCTATAATTTTAGCGCCGGTGAGATTTAACATATCTCCAATCCTATACTCAGTCTGAGGCAAAGGATCAAGATGTATGCTTTCAAGTTCTACGGATTGATGAGGAGTTTCCATTATCTGAACAACAAATGTACATGTACTACCCATATATTCAACTGTAATAACCTGTTCAACGGCCGGTGCAGACGAATCAAATCCGGTGATGTTGATTTTTTCTTTATTGGTATCATATGCGACATAGTCGTTATCAATATCAACTCCTGTGACACCGATAGATAGGCCTGCATAGTCTGCATCATCTCCCACATAATACTTTGTTTTTGTGGGTTTAGAAGCAATGTATATAGCGGAAACTTCTCCAGTTTCATCTTGATTACTATCATTGGATCCGCCTATATTGTTATTAGTTCCGCCACCATTACCACTTTGGCCATTATTATTGCTTGTGCTAATTGCAATACAAGCCACAACTATAGCTATAACAACCACAATGCCTACTACTGCAGCAAGAATAATGCCTTTTTGCTTTTTTGTTAGATTCTTGAAGAACTCAGCGAGATCAAAACTTGATTTTTCTTTAGCTTGACCCTCTGTTTCAAAATCAAAATTATCGTTATCTTTTTTTGCCATTTTATTTTCCCTTTCAGGATTTGTTAACTCTGCGGCGACATAAGTCGCCGCAGAAATTCAAAATAATTATTCTACTACGGGAGCAGCTATAGTATTTGCTTCATTTACAATATACTGGTCTGCATAGCATCCGTAAGAGCCATAATAACCTCTGTAAATGATTGCGTAACCGGAATTGTCCTCGTATGCCTGCGAGTTGCTAAGTTTATGTTGCTCAGAATAACCACTAATTAAGCCTCCGGTAGGAGAACAATATCTGGTCGTAGGTGTTCCAATCTCAAAGCCATCAACCTTCCAGTTACGACCGTCCTTATAACTCCATACAATGAATCTGCCATCTGTTCCCAAAATATCTTTTCCTGTTATTCGCATACCACCAACAAGCGGTATAGATTCGGGAACTGTAGCACCTTCTTCTGCAAAGCGCATATCTAAGGTTTCAATTTTTCTTGCCTTTAATGCACCATCTTTACGATTAGCATCGTTTATCACAACATTAACATTCAATGCGCCAATCTCAGCCTCACTACCGATCTCAGCAAACAGAATGCCCGCATTTACATAACCGTCGGTTCTGGAACTGGGATCTTGGGTTGTATCTTGGTTAATAAAGTACTTACTGTTTCCTACATCCGCTATAACGGTTATAACAAGGTCAACCTGTGCGCCATTAAATATCCAATCAAATACAGTGTTTGTATCAATAGTAACACCGGAGGAAGAAATTGTAGGCTTCTGAGCAGTGCTTCCCTTCTTTATCCAGTTATACTGATCAAGATAGCCTTCAATAACAATATCAATTTGAGATCCAAGCGCAGACTTGTCTATTGCTATACCAACACCGGTAACATAAACATTGTTGCTAGTATTGATAGTGTCCTTCATACCATTCTGATCCTGAATAGTAGTAACATCCTTTAAATACAGATCTCCATCAGCAAGAAGAAGGTTGCCAAAATTACCACCACGAAGTGTAGTGTTGATAATTTTGTTGCCATAAACTATATTACTACCGTCTACGGTCTGCTCATCACCATTAGACTTAACAGGCTGGCGGAATCCACTTACATAAGAATTTATTATTGTTGATTTGCCTGTCATAATAATGCCGGATACATAATACTTGGAATAAGCATAATTTACATCGTCATTAGTGTAGTCGCTTATATTGTACTGAAGTTCGGGATAAACAGGACCGTCAACATAAATATTATCTATTATGCCTCCGGAAATAGTTATCATACCAACATCGGTGTTGTAATAATCAATATTAGTGGTTTTGTCGTAATAACTATGGCGTACATGCCAGCTACCATCTTCGCACTTAGAACACACTCTTTCGGTGAACGTGTATGTTCCTACTTTGTCGGAAGAAACATATTTATCAGCACTAATCACATAACCATTACCATAAAGAGTCTTAGATCCTACGTTAAGAGTCTGACCAGTAACCATAGTAAAGCTATCAAAGAGCACTACGTTACCGTTGCTAAGTTCTGTGTTAAGTTTATTAACAGTAGTAGTATCATCAGTAGTAAATTCAACATTAGTAGCATCAACAATATGAACTCTTACGAAGAGAGGCTGTGCATTTGCGCCGGCGGGAGTAACTTTAATATAAACAACATCCTCAGCATCAAAATCAGCATCCATTGTAAACTTAAGAGAAGCAGTTGCCCAGTTCTCATCAAGAACCCATGCGTTATAGTTCTTACCCTGATCATCGTAGTCTTTTCTGTCGTTAAGAGTTACGGTAAGACCGGAACCTGCAGTATTGTTTGCAGGATAGTTATAACCGCCAAGACCCATCTGATCGTATACAGTAAGAGTTGCGCCTGCGAGAGTTCCCGCGCCTGCCTTTGCATCAAAGAGTGCACCGAGGGTTACTGCGTTGTTATCGCCGATGTAATAGAGGTAAGTATCACCGTTAGACTTGTCATAGAAATTAACCTGATAAGGCGACTTGGTGTTATCAACGATAGTAGTCTTAAAGGTGGTCTCAAGACAACCATCTATAGTAACGGTAAATACAGCATCAGAAACCTTGTCTCCGTTCTGAGCAAGAGTATTGCCGCTAACCTTCTTAAGAGAACCGTTCTCATCAACAAGAGTTACAGTGATGTCATCAGAACCCTTTGCGTAATTGTAATAATATGTGATATTTCCGTTCTTAGCAGGAACAAGCTGAGAGCTTGTATTAGAAATCTTCCAGTTGATATCAAAGTTATTACCATCGCTAAGATTGAACATCATAGCATTGACTTTGATGTTTGCAGTCTTAGCTGCATTAACTACAACATCAACAGATTTCTCAGTTTCCTTGCCGTAACGGTTAACTACAACTGCAGTAATGGTGGTTTCACCATGACTGAGAATAGTGAGTTCGTTGTCAATTACAGCAGTATTGCTAGACTTCCATTCCTTTACGGAATAGGACTTGTTGCCCTCCGCATCCTTGATAAAGAACTCTTCAGAAGCAGCAATATTAAGATAGAGTTTTCCATCCGTATTGCTATAATATAACCAATTATCCTTGTTGCCCGCTTGATCCTCATCAGTAAGATTATATCCAATCTCCCACTCGTCAAAAGGAGCCTTGGGAGTAAGATATGTTATGAATACGGGGTTGCCCTCTATGATTTCAACAAGAATATCCTCACCCTCATCTGCAAGCACACCGTCACCGACGGTAATCTTAAAGACTCTGTTGTCGTTATCAACAATATTGGAGTTTGTAGCCTTAGGGCCAAAGACAGAGGTCAGCTTCGCATAATCCTCGCCAACAACAGCATTAACACGTATATTTGTGGTCGCATCTGCAAAGTTGAGTGCATTAGGCTCTACAAGGAGAACGGAAGCAGGAAGATTAAACTCGCTTACCGCAGGAATGCCTGTGGAAACAAGCGCGGGAGCATCTGTGCCGTTAAATGCAATGTGATTTGCGGTGATAACCTCAAGGCCGGGAGCAAACCAAACATTGTTGCTGGCAGCCTCCTTGGTTCCGGTGTAGAAGAATACGCCGTTGCTATTGATTACAACAGTGCTCTTGAGGTTCTCAAGAACCTTTGCTGCAATAGCACCGTAATCTTCGTCATCAATCTTGTTATTAAGATTTGTAAAGTAATCATCATAATTACTTTCGGTTATGTCAGCAAAGTTGCCGAACATCTGATTGAGAACAGCAGCAGAGTCTACAAGGAAGAAGCCACCGCCGTAGATGTGACGCATGCTGGGAGGATATGTCTTAGCATTCGCACTTGCGGTAAGAACTGCAGCAGTAGACTGCGCGCCCTCTCCGGAA